>JADGOG010000169.1 GCA_017883065.1 Acidimicrobiales bacterium
GGACACAGTGCCACCCGAGAACTTGAACCCGAGCGGAGCCAGACTCGTCGACAGCGAACTGCCGGTGACCGTGGTCGTGGTGACCTTGCCACCGGTGGCCGTGTAGGAGATGGTCGAGTCGAACTTGGCCGTGCTGCCCGTGAGCAGAGATGCGCACGTGGCGTTGGCGGTGCTTCCCGTGCCGGGTTCGGTAGTGATGCCGACCTTTACGGCCGTGACCGGCAGGGTGTTCGTGCCGTCGGTCACCGATCCGGTGCACACTCCACTCCCCTTGGCGGTCGTCACCGACGGCCCGGGCAGGGAGAACGTGGTGGGCGGAATGGCGTTGACGGCCGGGAAGTCAGTCGTGGTCTGTTTCCAATCGTTCTTCAGTGTCGGCGCGAGCTTTGCCGTTGCCGTGAGGCTGCAGGACACGGAGCTGCCCGGCCCTGCGGTCACTGTCGGCTTGGCTGCGCCCGCGGGAGCTGCGGCAACGGCGATGAAGCCTCCGCCCACAACGGACGCGGCGATGGCAACACGCGCTAGGGATTTGATCATGGTGGAAGTCCCCCTCCTGGGTATCTGATGCTGCGTTGGATCGCCGTCGCATGGTCAACGTAACCCACCCGCCCGGTGATGGCAACCGCTGTTGAGCAATGTGGCGACAGTCCCCGGTCCGGGTCCGGTCCGGGCAGCACTGACTGCGGGGGGCGTGCGCCGAGTATCGTCGGGACCGTATCGGTCGCCGGCCAGGTCCGGCGCCGTTGGCGAACACGCAGGGGATCGCACAGGGGGGAGGGGCTCCATGCCCAAGACCGGACCAAAGCAGTCGGCCACCGCGCTCGGCCGGGTCGGCAAGCATGTCCACCAGAGGTTCCTGCGCTCCACCACCAACCCGTTCGTCGACCGGGACCATCGGCCGCTTCTGGTCCACTGCGGGTACCACAAGGTGGGGACGGTGTGGTTCCGCCAGGTACTCCTGTCGGTGATGAGGACGTACGGGCTCCGCCAACAAGAAGGCAAGAACGCCGACATCCGGCCCGACACCGACCTCGCCTTCTACGCCAATGCTGGCACCTTCGAACGGTCCCAGCTCGGATCGCGGGCCTTCCGCGGCACCCACGTGATCCGGGACCCCCGGGACCTGGTGGTGTCGGGCTACGAGTACCACCTGAAGACCACCGAGGCGTGGGCCCTCCGTCCCGAGGAGCGCTACGGCGGTCAGAGCTTCCAGGAGCACCTGCGCTCCATCAGTGAGCACGACGGTCTGATGGTCGAGATGGAACGAATGACCGCATCGACGGCCGCGGCATTCGGAGCGTGGGACTTCCACCAGGACGAGTTCCTCGAGCTGCGCTTCGAGGACGCGGTCTCCGACGAGCAGGCCACCTTCGAACGGGTCTTCCGCTGGTATGGCTTCAACGAGGCCGCCATGGACATCGGCCTGGCCGCGGTGGACCGACTGAGCCTCAAGCGGGGCGGGGCGCTCCCCAACCACGCCCGCTCCGGTCGGGCCGGCGAGTGGCGCGACCGGCTGGCACCCGAGCACGTCGACCGCTTCAAGGCACTCACTGGAGACCTGGTGGTCCGTCTCGGGTACGAGACCACACCAGCCTGGTGACGCCGCGGTGACGCTGCCCTGAACGAGGGCACCCGGCACTCGGCCCGGTAGGCTCGTCTTGAGGATCGTTCATGAACAGAACCCACCGACTCATCGTCAGCGTCGCCCTCACGGTCGGGCTGGTGGTCGTCCAGATCGCCTTCGGACTGGTGGCCCACTCCAGCGGCCTGCTCGCCGACGCCGGTCACAATCTGTCGGATGTCGGTGCCCTGATGCTCTCCCTGGCCGCAGTCCGCCTGGCCCTGCGGCCGCCAAGCCCCACCCGGTCGTTCGGAAACCACCGGGCCACCATCCTCGCCGCCCTGGCCAATGCTTCGCTGATCGCGGTGGTCACCGCGCTGATCGTCATCGAGAGCATCCACCGGCTCGGTCACCCCGAGCCGGTACGGGCGGGGATCATGATCATCGTGGCTTCGCTGGGGCTGGTGGTGAACGGTGCAGCCGCCCTGGTCCTGCGGGACGGGTCCAACGACTTGAACATGCGCTCGGCGCTCCTCCACATGGTGGGCGATGCGCTGGCCTCCTTCGCCGTGGTGGTCGCCGGCGTGGTGCTGTTGTTCGTCCCCGGCGCCTCGTGGATCGACCCGGTCTCCGCTCTGGTCGTGGCGGCCATCATCGTCTATCAGGCATCGCGGGTGTTCCGCGGGAGCATCGCCGTGCTGCTCGAGTCCACACCCACCGACGTGAACCTGGCCGAGCTGACCGCCACCATGGTGGCGGTGCCCGGGGTCGGCGAAGTGCACGACCTCCATGTGTGGAGCCTGTCCAGCGAGATGCGGGTGCTCTCCGCCCACATGGTCCTCACCGGGCACCCGACCCTCGAACAGGCCCAGGTGGTCGGCGACCACGTCAAGGCCGCGATCGCCGGTCGGTACTCCATCGCCCACAGCACCCTCGAGCTCGAGTGCGAGCGGTGCATCGACGATGACGACCCATGCCGCATGGAGCCGCTGCCACCGACGACCGGGGCCTTCCACACCCACTGACCTGTCCCCGGACGCGACGCAGCCCCGAGTAACCGAACGACCGGAGTCGCCCGAGCTCCTCGGGGCCACGCACTCGGTGGACCCGGCTCGACCGGATGCCGAGTCGTGTCGGACGACCCTGCACCTGGCACCAGACCGGAGCGCCCTTGCGGACACCTCGACCCGTCCCCGGACCACCTCTTCGGTAACCTACGGCCTCCCCGGACCTGGGATTCAACCTGGCGGACCGGCCTTGCAGCCAATCCTCCGGCATCCTCCGGTCTCTGGGGAAGCTTCGGTGTCCCGAACAATTCACACTGTGATGGGTGGGTCGACAGGGGTCAAGAGGGTGGGACGAAATCCCTACCTTTTCCTCCACATTTCCCGTTCTGTCCCCAGATTCGGCCGAGATGTCCACCGTTCTTCCCCAGCACCGGCCGATCGCACTAGTCTTCCCGGTGCACTGGGTAGGGGGACAGGGGGACCGGGGGCATGCTGAATACTCATCAACTGCTGGAGGAACCCGTGGATCCGGCGATCGGAACTCCGACCCGTCCCGGATCACCCGGCCAGGTCGGCAAGAACCTCCGGCGTCGACGTACCACCGTGGTCGTCGGGGGCGTGGCTGTCGTCGCTGCGATGGTGCTGATCATCACCGCAGCGATGGAGGTGCGCACGACGCCAGTGCACGCCGCGAGTGCACTGACCAATCCTTCCTCGTCATCTTCCCGCCCGGCCGCATCGCCGCCTTTCGCCACCGATGAGGCCGCCTCATCGACCACCGCCACCCGACCTCCGGTCAATCCGAACCTGGCCGCCCCGGGCCAGATTGTCCCCTCGGGTGAGAACCAGTCCGACCCGTTCCTCTACCGCACCCAGGATCGCTACTACCTCTACACCAGCGGCATTCCCGCCAACCCGCCGATCAACGTGCCGGTGGCCAGCGCCACCGACTTCGGGGCGTGGAGCCCGGTCGTCGACGCGCTGCCCGTCCTCCCCCACTGGGCCACGCCAGGGTTCACCTGGGCGCCGGACATCCACCAGTTCGGCTCGACCTACGTCCTGTACTTCACCGCCGAGGCCGTCGGTATCGGCCAGCAGTGCGTGGGCGTGGCCATCTCCGCGTCACCCCTCGGGCCGTTCACCGCTTCACAGAAGCCGTTCATCTGCCAGACCAGCATGGGCGGGACGATCGATCCTCGCGTCTTCTCCGACAGCTCCGGGACCACCTGGATGCTGTTCAAGTCCGATCAGAACATCGACGGTGCGGCCACGCCGACGATGATGTGGTCGCAACGGCTGGCCCCAGACGGTCTCCACCTGATCGGACAGGCCTCGAAGCTGATGAGCCCTGACGAGCCCTGGCAGGGCACGATCATCGAGGCACCGGACATGGTCGAGGTCAACGGGACCTACTGGGTGATCTACTCGGGCAACTGGTTCAATCAGCCGGCGTACGCCATAGGCGCGGCCCGGTGTGCGGGACCATCTGGACCGTGCGCCGACTCGGCCGACCAACCACTGCTGGGCTCCAACGCTCAGGGCGAAGGCCCGGGCGAAGCCTCCGTCTACACGGACAGCACCGGTTCGTGGATGCTCTACTCGCCGGTGCTGTCATCGAAGGACAACGCTCCGCGGGCGGTCATGATCGCCCGGATCGGCTTCACCTCGAGCGGCCCGTACCTGGCCGCCGGAGGACCTCCTCCCACCCTCGACCCGTTCGGGGGATCGTCGGTCTGGTCCACGTCGTAGCACCGGAAACCGGGCACCGGGCACCGGGCACCGGGGCCAGGAAGACCATCGAAACTCGAGAAGTTCTCACGGGTAGTGGCGGGGAGCTGACGGGCGGTGTCCATGTGCCACACGCCTGCACCCGGAGGCCGCAACACTTGTAGTCTCCCGGATGCGATGGGGAAGGTTCGGGGGAAGTTCCAGAGTGCGTTCGATCTGCTCGCACCTCCCGCCGCGCCCGAGCAGGACCCCGGATCGGCGGCATCCTCCGACGCGGTGACGCCGGCCCCCACACGGCGGGATCCCGCTCCGTCGAGCGGGCTGAAGCAGCCGAAGAAGAGCAGAGCGAAGCGGCCCGCCAGGCACCCGCGACAACCGGTGTTGCGCACCGGGACGGTGGCGACCCCCCCGGCCGCGCTCCCTCCGGTGAACTCACGACCTGCCTCACCACCTGCTGGTCCGGTGTCACCCCTGACCGAACCACGCCCGACTCCGCAAACTGCGGCTGGGCCACCCATCAGCGCCCCACCTCCCGCCCCGGCCGAGCCATCCCCGACCCGATCGGCCGAATCCCATACTCTGACGCCACACGTGCCTGTCGATTCGATCGCGATCAACGTCCGACCTGCATCCCCCAGGGGTCGCCCACGCACAGCGGATGCCGTCCTCGCCGCGGCGCGTGGACCCGTGGCGTCGACGTCCGTCCCCACCCCTGCGGTCCGATCCGGACGCGCGGCAGATGCCCGGCACGCACCGCGGCGACGCACGGTGCGCCGCCTGGCCGCCGTGGCCCTCCTCGCCGTGGTCGCCCTCGGGATCGCCGTCATGGTGCCGTCGTCGTTCGGCGCTTCGAACACCAGCACCGCGGCCACCAGCCGTCACGCAATCACCGCGGACGCCACCGTGGCGGCGGCCCAACCGCCACCGACCACCAACCTGGCCGCACCCGGTCAGGTGGTTCCCTCCGCCGAAGACCAGTCTGATCCCTTCCTCCTTCGGACCCAGGATCGCTACTACCTCTACACCAGCGGCTTCCCCAAGACCCCGATCGTCAACGTCCCGGTGGCCTCGGCCGTCGACTTCGGCACCTGGAGC
>JADGOG010000170.1 GCA_017883065.1 Acidimicrobiales bacterium
TGCCTCGTGCCGTGAGTCGTGGAGCAGCATCATCGCCAGGAGTGCATGGACCTCGGGCTCTTCGGGCATCAACGTCGCGAGGGCGTGGCCAAGCCAGAGGGCCTCGCCGGCCAGGTTGTTCCTCCCCCGGTAGGCCTCGTTGAACACCAGGTAGACGACGGCCAGTACCGCGTCCAGCCGGTCCTTCAGGAGATGGGCCGGCGGTACCCGAAAGGGGATACCGGCGGCCTTGATCTTGCGCTTGGCCCGGACCAGACGCTGAGCCATCGTCGACTCCGGAACCAGAAAGGCGCGAGCGATCTCTTCGGTGGTGAGTCCGCCGAGCGTCCGTAGCGTGAGAGCCACCTGCGCCTCGATGGCCAGCGAAGGATGACAGCAGGTGAAGATCAGCTCGAGTCGTTCGTCGGGGAATGCCGTCGAGCCCATCTGGTTGCCTCCCGCCTCGTCCTCCTGGAGCAGAGGAGTCTTCGCCACAAACCTGCGCTCTCGACGGAGGCGATCGAGCGCTCGATGGCGGGCGGTCGTCACCAGCCACGCCCGGGGGTTGGTCGGAACGCCGTGCTCAGGCCATCGGGCCGCGGCGATGGAGAACGCCTCCTGGGCGGCCTCCTCGGCGAGGTCGAAGTCGCCGAGGAGGCCGATGAGGGTGGCGACGACGCGTCCCCACTCCTCCCGGAAGACCTCTTCGAGCGTCGTTACCACTCCATGATCGGGCGGACTTCGATCGCACCGCCAAGACGGGCTGCGGGGATCCGTGCAGCCAACTCGATGGCAGCGTCGAGGTCGTCGGCCTCGTAGATGAGGTAGCCGTTCAGCGCTTCCTTGGTGTCGACGAACGGCCCGTCCGTGGTGATCGTCTTGCCGTCGTGGACCCGGACCGTCGTGGCCGTCTCCGGTGGTTGCAATCCGTTCCCAGGCGTCACGCCAGGTGTGACATTGATGCTCTTGTAGGCGTCGTAGACGGCCTGCTGTTCCTCTTCCGGGAGGGTTGCCCAAGCCTCGGGGTCGAGCGGGGTCGGCGTCGTTCCCTGATGGATAAGAAGCATGAATTTCACTTGTTCGTCCTCCTCGTTGGTGTCGTCAGCAGTTAGACGAACGACGAGTGCGGGAATCGACATCTCCGGCGGGGAACTCCCGATCACCGGGCGTCCGCCACGATGATGGCACGGGCCCTGGGCCGGTGACTGAACCCGTTCGACCACGGATCCGCTTCCTCTGGTGGGTCGTCCGCACCTGGGGGTCGAGCCCCGCTTCGCTCTGTCTCTCTCCGCCGGGACCCTCGTGTCGGCAGCCGTGATCTCGGCAGCCGTCATCTCGGCCGCTGGGGCCTGCCCGTCGAGCCTCATGGGCCGTGGGTGACGAGCGGGGGACTCAGTAGCTGGCCGGAAGCAGCGGCGCCAGGGACTGGAAGAACAAGAAGACCACGCAGAGCCAGATGGCCAGTCCGCCCGTCAGGATCCCCGCTCGCGTCCAGCTGCGGGTCATCCCCGCACCGATCCACACCGCGGTGATCACACCGGCCACCACCACACCCCACAAGATGGCGACCGCCCAGTTCTTGGAGGGTGGCGGCGGTGGTGGAGCGTGGTGGGACGGCTTGGAGGTGGCCACCGCAGCGACCGGCGTGGTCGGGTGGGCCAGGGCCGACGCCGTCAGCGCGGCATGGACCACCAGCCTCTGGCTGGCGCTGTACCGAGGGTTGCAGGTGGTCAGGGTCAGCTGTGGGGTCGGCGTGGGATCGACGACGGCCACATCGGTGGGAAGCACCACCTCGCTCCTGAGGACGCTGTAGAGAAAGGCTCCCTGGGCGGTGGTGACGAGGATCGGATCGCCCGGGACCAGTTGATCGAGGTCGTAGAAGGGGTGGAGGTAGGTGGTCCGGTGTCCGGCGATGGCCGCGTTGCCGGCCTCACCGGGCAGCGGGGTCGCCGGATAGTGGCCCGGTCCCTCCTGCAGGCGGATCTCGTCGGTGCCCTCGACCACCATCATGTTGAGGCCGATCTTGGGGATATCGATCGTGCCCACGGGGCTGCCGATGGCCGGGTCCGCCACGGTCGGGGCCACCTGGGGTGGTGTGGCGCCCTTCTTGACGGGGGCGACCGGCGCTCTGACCGGGGTGATGCCGGCCTTGTGCTGCTCGACACTGAACTGGGCACGGAGCAGTGACTGGCTGTGGGCGGTCTTCAGCCCGGTTCCCCACAGGAGGTAGGGGATGAACAACAAGACGAGGATGCCGGCGACCAGCACCACCCGCCCTACCCCCATCCGGATGGTGGTGAATGACACGTTGGAATGCTAGTTGGCGGTCGACGAACCTCCTCGACAGCGGGGATTGCCGGGCCGGCATGCCCACCGAGGGGGAGGCGAGAGACGCCGATCCGGGGTGATCCTCCGGTACCATTGACCGGTCAGGTCCTGCCCTCCGCGTCCGTGCTCGGTGTCGGGTCCTTCGGGCCCCGTTCCGCCGACAACTGGAGTATCGAGTGGTTGCCGAGAGCGACAACGACAGCGGCAACGACTGCGGCAACGACACGAGCGGCGGCGCCATCGCCGAACCCGGCCGGACCACCGGCCGTTCTGCCGGCGGTGGGCATCGACGTCGGCGGCTGATCCTCATCGGTGTGGCCGTCGTGGTGGGGGGTTGGCTCCTGTTCCTCGGCGTCCGGTCCGAGTCCGCCTACCGGCACGACAAGAACGGACTGGCCCTCGTCGAACAGGTGAAGTCCAACCTGTCCCCGGGGGAGCTGACCTCCACCAGGTCGGTGCAGCTGCTCGACGAGGCCCACGCCCAGTTCACCAGCGCCCAGTCCGACCTGTCGTCACCCCTCTTCGGACCGATCAAGGTGGTGCCGGTCATCGGACGCCAATTCCGGTCGGTCGAGGCGCTGAGCACCGCGGCGGCGACCGTCTCGTCGGTCGGGTCGACGTTCCTCACCCGGGTCCACGAGGTGCTCAACCGACCCCATGGTGCCGGGCCCGAGCGGATCACCTCGCTGCGGGCGCTGGCCGCCATCTCGGCGACATCCGCATCACGGCTGGCCCGCATCGACACCGGTCCGTCGAATGCACTGCTGGCCCCGTTGGCCTCCAAGCACAATCAGTTCGTCACCCAACTCGATGACGCCAGGCTCCGACTGGTCAAGGCGGCCGGGGTGTCGGCGGCCGTGGCGACGATCCTGCAGGGACCCCAGACCTACCTGGTGCTGGCGTCCAACAACGCGGAGATGCGCGCCGGGTCCGGCGCCTTCCTCGATGTCGGCGTGGCGACCACCGGGGACGGCTCGGTTCACTTGGGTCAGCTCGGACCGTCCGGTGCCCGGTCCCTCCCGGTGGACCGGGTGAGGGCCACGGGCGACCTCGAGCGCAACTGGGGCTGGCTCCACCCCGGGGACGACTTCCGCAACCTCGGTCTGACCCCGCAATTCGACGTGACCGCACCGCTGGCGGCGAGGATGTGGACGTCCTTGACCGGGCAGCAGATCGACGGTGTGCTCTCCCTCGACGTGGCCGGCCTCCGCCAGCTGTTGGTGGCCACCGGGCCGGTCGAGGTGGGCGGGACGAAGGTGAGCGCCGACACTGTGGAGCAGTACCTGCTCCGCGACCAGTACGTCGGCCTGACCTACGCCGCCGGTTCCTCGACCAGCAGGAGGGACGCACTAGGGGACCTGGCCAGCGCAGTCCTCAGCCAGCTCCAGGGGCAGACGTCGGACTTGAAGTCACTGGCCACCTCGGTGTCGGGTGCGGTCGCTGGCCGGCACCTGATGGTCTGGTCCAAGAGCACGACCGCTCAGGCCGCCTGGGTGGTCAGCGGGGTGAGCGGCAGCCTCAACTCCCGGTCACTTGGCGTCTCCGTGATCAACCTGGGCGGGAACAAGCTGGACCCGTACCTGCCCGTGCGGGTGAGTGTCACCACGGCTTCCACCGGTGCGAACACGGCGGTGACAGTCACCACGCACGTGTCCAACGCCACCCCATCCGGCCTGTCCCAGTATGCGGCCGGCCCGTTCCCCGGGAACCCGACCCCGTACGGCACCTACATCGGGCTGGTGGCGGCCAACCTCCCAGCCGCAGCCACCCACATCAGTGTCACCGGCACCGGGCCGTTGGCGGTGAAGGGGGCGGAAGGGCCGACCTGGCTGGTGGCGGCCCCGCTCACCCTCCCTCAGGGGGCGTCGGCGACCCTGGTGACCCACTTCGTACTCCCCGGAAACGATGGCTCCATGAGTGTGGTCCCCTCCGCCCGCATCCCCGCCGAGCAGTGGACGGCGGACGGGCGCAGCCGCAACGACGGGTCGTCGTTCGCCATCACCTGGTAGCGGCACCGGGGCCGTCGGTGCCCGTGCGAACGTCGGGACGATCGGCGTACGCGGTACGCGTGTACTTGGAAACCCAGTGGCCGGTGCCGGGATGCCCGACCACCGACCCGATCCGCACCGAGTCACCCTGCTCCGATCTCCGCGAGCGCCGCCGGCCGCGGGCGCTAACCTCGCCAGATTCCCCCGACGGTAGCGCCGGCCGCCACGTCGGCCAGGATGACTGCGTTGGCCCCGATCCACGCCTCGTCCCCGATGGTCACCGGCCCGAGCACCTTGGCCCCGGCTCCGATGCGCACGTTGTCCCCCACCTTGGGCTGACCCGGTCCCTGGCCGGTGTGGCCCAGGGTCACGCCCTGGTAGAGGACGAGACTGCTGCCGGCGACCACCTCGTGACCGACCACCACCCCGACGCTGTGGATGAGCGAGAGCCCGGGCCCGATCTCCGCGGCAGGATGGATCTCCGCGCCGGCGGCCCGGATGCTGCCGGCCTGCAGCCACAGGGCAACCGGCCGGAGCCGGTGGTGCCAGCACCACGCCGAGAGGCGGAACCACACCACCACGCGGAGCCGGGGGTACAGGGTGCAGCGCATCGCAGCGCGGGCGAGCACACGGGAGGGGGACATCCCCCATGAGGCGGTCATCTGCCGCAGATCTTCGACCAGGGTCTCCACCCTCAGAAGTGTGGCACAGGACCGGTGCCGTCCAGCCGGTGGGAACGGAGCACGCGCTTGGGGTCGCGCACCTGTCGGTCGGTGAGCGTCACGAGATGGCCACCGTCGGTGCGGACGGACCCAGCGAACCGGCGGAGCCGTAGAACCGGGCGTCCCCGAACGAGAAGATCCCGCCGTCCGAGGCCACCAGCCAGTACCCCTTGCCGTCGACGGTGGCCGACAGCCCGGTGATCGGCCGATTCAGGTGGATGGCCCCGGTGGAGCCGTAGAACCGGGCGTCCCCGAAGGCGAAGATCCCGCCGTCCGAGGCCACCAGCCAGTACCCCTTGCCTCCGGGAGCGGTGGCCATGCCCACGATCGGCCGATTCAGGTGGATGGCCCCGG
>JADGOG010000072.1 GCA_017883065.1 Acidimicrobiales bacterium
CCGAACGAGGCGGCGATGAACTCCTCGGTCTCCTGCTGGGCGGCGAGCTGCCGCTTCTCGGCGCCGACGGCCAACAGACGTCCGAGCACCGGGATCTCCCACAGCGACTCGGCCCGCAGGATGGCCATGACCACCGGTACGAGATGCTCGGCGGTGTCGAACACCACGTAACGGGGGAGCCATTCGGGGTCGTACTTGGCGTTGAACCGCCACAGCGACTCGATCTGGGCGAAGTTGGACAGTCGCTTGAGGAACCAGCGCTCGGCCCGCTGCATGGTGCCGTCCCCGCGATCGCCGGACAGGGTGGAGCGCAGGGCGGCGAAGTTGAGGCTGAGCCCCTCCGCGCCGCGGGTCCGCAGGTGCTCGATGGTCGAGACCAGGGCGAAGTCCAACAGGCCGTTGGGGTGGTCGGACGGATCGCGGCGCATCAGGTCGAGGGAGTAGCCCCGGATGCCCGGGGCGGGCACGAACTGGCACATGGCCGCCGCCCCGCCGTCCGGTCCCCGCACCACGGTCAGCAGGAGGCCGGTGTCCCTCGGGTCGAACACCCGGCCCAGCATCATGGAGAAGCCCCGCTCGTGCTCGCCCTGTCGACTCAGGCTCATCAGGTCGGTGAGCTCGTCGCGCAGACCGGCGTCCAGCCGCGAGGGATCGTGGAAGGTGGCCGTGTAGCCGTACTTCTTGATCCGGTTGTGGGCCTGGCGGAGGCCCTTCATGTCCCCGCCGGCCAGGGTGAAGGACTGCATCTGCACCACCGCCTCGTCCCCGAGGTAGATGTTGTGCATGCCCGAGTCCCGGTAGACCGGCAGCCACTCCTCGCCCGCCCCCATCACCGAGGTCACCCAGCCGTGGTCGTCGGCGAACCGACGGAAGGCGCCCCAGACCTGCTCCCGCTCGTTGCGCGGGCCGATCGGGTCGGGGGAGATCAGGCACACGCCGCCGTAGACGGCGTAGGCCACCAGGCTGTCCCGGTGGAAGAACCACTGCTTGTCCGACCGGAGGGCGAAGTAGTCGAGGGTGGAGATGCCGTGGCGGCGCACGATGTCCCGGGCCCGGAACTCGGCGGCACGGCCCGAGGTCAGCCGGCGGTCCACCACCGGTCGGGTGAACAGGAACAAGGTGATGGCCACCAGCGACAGACCGATGACCAGCAGGGTCGGGGCCAAGAACCGGTCGGCCCGTTGGGGCAGGGCGATGGTCCGGATCCCCACCAGCCGCTCCGACACCGCCCACAGCGCGGTCCACCAGGCGATGTGGGTGTGCGTGTGGTCGCGATCGATGGTGGTGAAGAGCTCGACCGATGCGGTGGTGATCACGATGATGCCGAGGGCCCCGACGCCCAGGGCGATCAGTGCGGAGCGGAGGGACGACCAGTCCGACGACGCCTGGAAATCACGCCGGTTGACCACCAGGATGGCGAGGACGGCGAAGGCGAAGAGGGACTCCTCGATGTCGGCCCCGGCCACCATGTGCAAGACGATGGTCCCCGACAAGAGGACGACGGCCACCCTCCAGGCCCGGCGTTGCCCCCGCAGGATGCCCCGTCCGAGGGCGATGAGCGCCAGTCCGGCGATGGCGATCAGGGCACCTGCGGCCACACTGGCCCGGAGGGGCAGGAACTGGAGCACCGTGTGCAGCCGACTACGGAGCGGTGGCGTGATGGCGTCGAGGAGGTCGACGAACCCGGCGAAGAGGATGGCGGCGGACGCCCACCGGCGGACGCGCCGTGTCCGTCGGTGGGCCTTGCTCAGGTCGGGCGCGGCCGGCCACGACGCCCCGACCGGGTAGGAGGCCACCAGCGCCGGGTGCAGGCTTCCGGCACGGCGCCCGCGGGTGACCATCCGCTCGAGGGGGCTGGGAGAGCGGGGTTCGTTGCTGGCCAGGAGCAGGCGGACATGGAGCTCGGCTCCGGTCTCGAGCTCCACCCAGCTGACCCACTGCTTCTGGAGGAAGACCGGTGGCAGGCCCAGGCGGGCCCGTCGCTCCTCGACCACCTCGCCGGTGGCACCGACGTTGGCGTAGAAGCCGACCCCGAGGTTGGTGAGCTCGGACTGGAAGGTGGCGGCCGTGATCAGCCCGGCGTACCCCCGGCCGAGCAGGCGGCGACCGGCGTCCCGGGCGGCGTCGTTGGCCCCGGCCTCCGAGCGCACCTCGTCGAGGGCTCCGCCGCCGAGGATCGACCACATCCGGCGACTCAGCAGTCCGAGGACGACGGCCATCACGGCCAGGACGACCAACGCGACCAGCGCGGCGACGAGGAGCTGGTCCACCCAGTCGGCCTGGTGGGCGTGGCGGAGGGCCCGGGCCGGAAGGCCCGACCCCAGGTGGTCGAGCACCCACGGGGTCACCGCGATCCGCAGGAGGGCGGCCACGCCGAAGGGCACCAGCAGCCACCACATGTACCGCCCCACCCGCCGGTACAGCGTGCGGGAGACCACGAATCTCGAGAGGCACGACGGGTCGCTGAGGCGGTTCAGGCCGACCAGCCAGGGGGCGTCGTCGGTCGACTGGGCGGCGAGGGACCGCCACCCGCGTCCGGCGGACGCGTGGCCGACGGCGCCGGGCTTGGCGTCGGCCGCCGGATCGAACTTGGTCTCGGGGCCGCTGCAGCCGGGGGCGTAGGCGTGCTCGCCGGGCTCGACCCGGACCACCCGCACCCCGTTGGCCGTCTGGAGGTGGAGATCGACCGGTCCGAGCTGCTCGATGCCCCTGGCGGCGATGGCGGCGATCATCTCGGGATCGGTGTCGTGGCCGGGCTCGTGGGTCCCGCTCTGGCGGATGACCCGCCGCTCGTCCACGGCCAGAAAACGGCCGAGTGCGTCGTGCAGGACGGGGTGGGCCGCCATCGACCGGTTGGCCTCGTCGAGTGGGGAGCTGCATCCGGTGAAGTCGAAGAGGTTGCCGGCGATGACCAGCACCCCGGGGCCGTCCCAGGTGTCGAGGGCACGGGCCAGCTCGGCGGTGGCCGCCGTGGTCGTCGCTGTCGCCTCGGGCGTGAGGAGCAGGTCGCTGACCACCATCACCCGGCGCCCGAGGGGAATGTCGACGCGGGTGGTCCCGGGCTCCGGCGAGAACGGAGCCGCCTGACCGCCGGCGGTCACCGCATCCGCGCTTGCCCCGTCGGGAGGCTGGGTGGTCACCGTCACGTCCATCCATCGTAGAGGGAGGGCGGCAGTAGGCTGAGGCGCGTCCAAGCGAGGTGGTGTCCACCGCCCGCCGTGAGGAGATGGGGGAGCGATGCCCGACAAAGCGCCAGGTGAGCAGCGTCGTCGGGCCCACGAGCCGTCCGAGGCCACCATCGAGGACTACTTCTCCGAGGAGCGGGTCTTCCCCCCGTCCGAGGAGTTCGTGGACGACGCCCTCCTGACCGATCCCGGCATCTACGAGCGGGCCGAGCAGGACTGGCAGGGGTTCTGGGCCGAGCAGGCCGGGGCCCTCGACTGGTTCGAGCCCTGGCACACCGTCCTCGAGTGGGACCTCCCCTTCGCCCGGTGGTTCGACGGGGGCACCCTCAACGTCTCCTACAACTGCCTCGATCGCCACGTGATCGCCGGGAACGGCGACAAGGTGGCCTTCCACTGGGAGGGCGAGCCGGGCGACACCGCCACCATCACCTACGACCAGCTGCTCACCGACGTGTCCCGCTTCGCCAACGTGTTGAAGGGCCTTGGTGTGAAGCGGGGCGACCGGGTGGCCATCTACATGCCCATGATCCCCGAGCTGCCCGTGGCGATGCTGGCCTGCACCCGGATCGGGGCGGTGCACTCGGTGGTCTTCGGCGGGTTCTCCTCCGACGCCCTGCGCGACCGGATCCTCGACGCCGAGGCCGCCGTGGTCATCACCGCCGACGGCGGGTGGCGCCGCGGATCGGCGGCGGCGCTCAAGACCCACGTGGACGTGGCCGTCTCCGAGTCGCCCTGCGTCGACCACGTGGTGGTGGCCCGGCGGATCAGCGGTGGCGGCGGTGAGGGCGACATCCCGGCCCCGGTCATGGCCGAGGGCCGCGACCACTGGTGGCACGAGCTCCTCAGCGGCGAGGACCCGGGCGCCGGAGGACGGCCCGATGACGTGTGCGAGCCCGAGCACATGGACGCAGAGGACCTGTTGTTCATCCTCTACACGTCGGGGACCACGGCGGCGCCCAAGGGCATCATGCACACCACCGGGGGCTACCTGACCCAGGTGGCCTTCACCCACCGGGCCGTGTTCGACCTCCACCCCGACCGGGACGTCTACTGGTGCGCGGCCGACATCGGCTGGGTGACCGGCCACAGCTACATCGTCTACGGGCCGCTGGCCAACGGGGCCACCTCGGTCATGTACGAGGGCACCCCCGACTTCCCCGACCGCGACCGCTGGTGGTCGATCGTCGAGCGCTACGGGGTGAGCATCCTCTACTGCGCACCGACCGCCATCCGCACCTTCATGAAGTGGGGCACCGAGTACCCCGGGCGCCACGACCTCACCTCCCTGCGGGTGCTGGGATCGGTGGGGGAGCCGATCAATCCGGAGGCCTGGATGTGGTACTCGACCCACATCGGCGGCGGGTCCTGCCCGGTGGTCGACACCTGGTGGCAGACCGAGACGGGGGCGATGATGATCGCCCCGCTGCCCGGCATCACCGCCACCAAGCCGGGGTCGGCCACCTTCCCCCTGCCGGGCATCGGGGCCGAGGTGGTCGACGAGGAGGGGAACCGGGTGGAGCGCGGCGGCGGCTACCTGACCCTCGACCGGCCCTGGCCGTCGATGCTCCGGGGCATCTACCGCGATCCCGAGCGCTACCAGGACACCTACTGGAGCCGCTTCCCCGGCCGGTACTTCGCCGGGGACGGAGCCAAGGTGGACGACGACGGCTACCTCTGGCTGCTCGGCCGGGTCGACGACGTGATGAACGTGTCGGGCCACCGGATCTCCACCACCGAGGTGGAGTCCGCCCTGGTCGACCACCCGATGGTGGCCGAGTCGGCGGTGGTGGGGGCCATCGATGCCACCTCGGGCCAGGCCATCGTGGCCTTCGTCACCCTGCGGGCCGACGCCGGTCCGCCCGACGACGCCAAGGGTCAGGAGCTCCGGGTCCACGTGGCGGTCAAGATCGGCCCCATCGCCCGACCGAAGACGGTCATCTTCACCGACGAGCTGCCCAAGACCCGCAGCGGCAAGATCATGCGGCGCCTGCTCCGCGACGTGGCCGAGGGCCGGGTCCTGGGGGACACCACCACCCTGGCCGACCCGGCCGTGGTGGACGAGATCCGCCGCCTGTCGGCCACCGCCCCCACCGACGAGTGAGCGCCGGCGGCGGCCCACCGAACTGGGCATGGCGGAGCGGACCCTTGGAGACCCCCGGCGAGGCGGTGGTGTTCGACGTCGACGGCGTGCTGTCCGACGCGGTCGGCCGCCAGCACTTCATCGAGAAGGGCCGGCGCAACTGGGACGCCTTCTTCGAGGCGTGCGGTGACGACCCGGTCATCGGCGAAGTGGCCCGCGTCCTCGAGCTGCTCGACTCGCGTCTCCAGGTGATCCTGCTGACCGGGCGGCCGATGCGGGTGCAGCCCCAGACCCTGGGCTGGCTGGAACGGTACGGGTTGCGCTGGGACCTGCTGGTCATGCGGTCCCGCGGGGACTACTCCCAGGTGACCTGGTTCAAGCGGGACACCGTCGACGAGTTGCGGACCTTCGGCTTCGACCTGCGGCTGGCCTTCGAGGACGACCCCAGCAACTTCGCCATGTTCCACGCCGAGGGCATCCCCTGCGTGTACATCCACTCCGGCTACTACGACTGAGGGGCCCCGGCCCGGGCCGGACCTGCCGTGCGGCGGCGCCCGGCCAGCCGCCAACCGACGAGCAGGGCCAGCACGGACAGCACCTCCACCGGGAGGTCCCCGTAGCGGACGTAGAGGGTGGTGCCCGTCCTTCTGGAGAGGGTGGCGAAGACCACCTGGCGGGCGCCCAGCACCGAGCGGTGGAGCAGCACCCCCCGGTTGGTGACCGCCGCGCTGTACCCGGTGGGCGCGGCCTGGAGCAGGTCGCGGCCCTGCTGGACGGACTGGACCTCGGAGGCGGCGATCTCCTGGGTGGGGATCTGGGCGCTGGCGTACGACGAGGTGTTGGTGGGGACGACCAGCAGCTGGGCGCCGGCCCGGACCGAGGCGCGTCCCCGGTCGGCGTAGAAGACCTCGTAGGACACCATGGCCCCGAGCGGCGCCGCCGGCGTGGTCAACAGACCGGTGCCGTGGCCGGGCACCGCGTCGAGGGGGACGGCCGACAGGTCGCCGAGGCGGGCGAAGAAGGAGCGGAGGGGGACGTACTCGCCGAAGGGCACCCGGTGGACCTTCTCGAACCGCGACGCCAGGGCCCCGTCCGGCCCGAAGGCCACGATCTCGTTGCGGAAGGAGGTGGTGGACACCGTCTCGGTCACCCCGACCACCAAGGTGGTGTGCAGGGTCCGGGCCAGCGTGGCGAGGACCGAGGCTTCGGGCGAGTCGCCCAACGCGGTGTCGAGCGAGACCACGTCCTCGGGCCACAGCACCAGATCGGGGGTGGTGCCGTGGTCGAGGCGCTGCATCTCCCGGGTGGCCGCGTTCTGGGCGGCCAGCACCACCTGCGGGTGGATCTGCGACTTGCGGAAGCCGCGCGCCCCTCCACCCTGGACGGCGGCGGTCGACACCGTTCCCACCGACGGCCCACCGTCGGGAGCATGGTCGGCGGCCAGGGCCACCGCGGCCAACCCGCCCAGGGCGACCACGCCCACCACGGCCATGGTGCCCAGTCCGGCGACCGCCCCGGCCACCAGTCCCGTCGACCGACGGCCCTCCCGCTCCGGTGTCTCCTGCGTTCCTCGTGTCGTGGGGTCAGCCCGGGCGAAGGCGCGGGTCCGGGCCCCGTCCCGCACGGCCCGGACGACGAATCCACCCAGTGCGGCCAGCCCGACCCCGCCCACGTAGACCGCGGCGGTGAGACCCAGAGGGCCACCCAGCCGGGCCACCCCGAGGACCGGGCCGCCGGCCTGCCCGAGGAAGACCCCGCCGATGGGAAGCCCCCCGAAGGGCCACGTGGAGCGGGCGGCCTCGGCCAGCACCATCGCCGCCGGGAACGCCACCGCCCGGGCCACCACCGGACCCGGGGGGACGGCCAGGCAGGCCACGGCCATGAACAGGGCCTCGACGGCCATCAGGACGGCGGCTCCGGGGACGGTGAACGAGCGGGTGAACATGAGCCCGGGTACGTAGCATCCGAGGCCGGCCAGCCATCCCGCCCACAGGCGGGTCCGCATCCGGAGGCCGCCCAGGCGCCACCACAGGAGGCCGGCGGCGGGGAAGGCGAGGACCCACCAGCCCCACGGGGGGAGCGACAGGGCCAGCCCCACCCCTGAGGCCAGCGCGGGCAGGGCCACCCGACCCCGCCGTGGTGTGACCGACGGGTCCCGTCGGGTGGTCATGGACACCCGGGAGGGCCGCCACCGGGGTCGGTCGACGTCCGCGGCCGGGATGGGCCCGCCCCGGATGCTCATGGCGTGGGCGCGGCGCCGGCTGGCGCCGACACCGCAACGAGGACCTGGCGGGCCGCGCTCCGTCCCGAGCCGATACAGGCGGGGATGCCCACACCCCGGAGGGCGGCCCCGGCCACCGCCACCGTGCCCAGGTCGGCCAGGGCACGTTCGACCCGCCCCACCCGGATGAGATGGCCGACCTGGTACTGGGGGAAGGCGGCGTCCCACCGGGTGACGGTGGCCTCGAGCGGCGTGCCCCGCAGGTCGATCAGCGCGGTCAACTCGCCCAGCACCGACGCGATGAGCTGATCGTCGTCCAGGGCGGCGTGCCGCTCGTCGCCGAACCGGCCCACCGACGCCCGGATCAGCTCGTCCCCGGGCCGGGCCAGGTGGGGCCACTTCCTCCCGAGGTAGGTGACGCCGGTGGTCAGCGCCGGCCGGCCGTCGATGGTGGAGGTGCGCGGGACGAGGAAGCCGGTGCCCCGGAGCGGGGCACCGATGGCGTCGGGGGGGAGGGCCATGGTGACCACGGCCACCGATCCGTACTCGATGACACTGAGCATGCCCGCCGCCTCCGGGGCGAAGGGGGCCAGCAGGACGCCGGCCTCGGGTGCGGGCACGGCCAGGATCAGCCCGTCGACGTCCCGGGTGGTGGGACCGTCCCCCGCCAGTCCCGTCCCGCCCAGGGACAGTCGCCAGGCGGGTGCGCCGGTCCCCTGCCCGCCGGTCTTCCTGACGGCCTCGACCGCCTCGACGGCTACGCCGGTGTGGATGGCCACACCCCGGCCGACCAGGGCGTCGGCCACCAGCCCGGCCAGGCTGGCCGTGCCACCGGGCAGGGACCAGAAGACCGGGGTGGTCGGGCCGTCCCCGGCGGTGGTGGCGGCCGGGGCCGCCGACCGCCGTGCCGCCCGACCCAGGCTGCGCATCAGGCTCCCGGCCTGGTGGGAGGCGGCGATGAGGACGGGGAAGGTGGCCGCCGCGCTGAGCTCGTCCACGCCTCCGGCGTTGATGCCCCCGACGAGTGGGTCGACCAGCCGTTCGACGACCGCCGTCCCCAGCCGTTCGCCGACGATGGCCCCCACCGCCCGGTCCCCGAAGGCCGAGGACGACCGGAGGTGGGGCGTGACCAGGTCGAGGGCCGGCCGCAACGCCTCGGCGGGGCTGAGGATGCCCGACCGCACGAGCGGCCACCACCGGGTGGGGACCCCCAGGTTCAGACCGGCCGGCATCATCCGGAGCCGACCCCTGGCCCAGATCGATGCCCCCGATGCGCCCACCGGCACCAGCGAGTCGGTGATGCCCAGCTCGGCGCACAGGTCGGTGGCCTCGGGCCGACGGGCCAGGAAGGCATCGGCGGCCAGGTCGACCGTGCGCCCGGCGAACTCGGCGGCACGGAGCTTGCCCCCGACGCGGTCGGTCGCCTCGAACACGTGGACCTCGGGGGACGGTCCGTCCCCGGGAGGGGCGGTCACCAGCTCCCACGCCGCGGCCAGGCCGGCGATGCCGGCCCCGACCACGGCGACGATGGGGCGGGAGGGCCCGGTCACGCCGGCCGGGTCACGCCGACGGTGTCGAGCCGGCTGCCCGTTCCACCACGCCGGCCAGGATGGCCAGGAAGCGCGGGTCGTCGTTGAGCGACGGCGTCCTGGCGAAGGCCACGCCCAGGGAGTCGGCCACCTGCCGGGCCTCGATGTCGAGGTCGAAGAGGACTTCGAGGTGGTCCGAGACGAACCCCACCGGGCAGACGGCCACCGAAGTGGCTCCGTCCCCGGTCACCCGCCGCATCTCCGCCAGCAGGTCGGGCCCGATCCACGGATCGGCGGTGCGTCCCGCGCTCTGCCAGGCCACGCTCCAGGTCAGACCGGGCTCCCCGTCCAACCCGAGGATGCCGGCGATGTCGGCGGCCGACTCTGCCACCTGGTCGGGGTAGGGGTCGCCTTCGGCCACCACCCGCAGGGGAAGGCTGTGGGCGGTGAAGAAGACCGCGGTGTGCCGTCCCTGGTCGGTGTCGAACGTCTCCAGCATGGCCCGGGTCCGGTCGGCCAGCAGTTCGGCGAACCCGGGGGCCCGGTGCCACGAGGGGACGGCGGTGAACCCGACCGCCGGGGATGCCGCACCGGCGGCCGCCTCGGCCCGATCGATGTACTCGCCCGACCCCAGGGAGGACTGGTGGGGGGTGAGCACGACGCCGACCACACGGTCGACCCCGGCGGCGGCCAGCTCGGCCATTCCCGCCTCGATGGTGGGGGAGACGTACTTGGTCCCGTAGCGCACGATGTACCGGCCCGGCGCCACCGCCTCCAGCGCGGCGGCCAGGCCGTCCACCTGGGTCCGGGTCCGTTCGGTCAGCGGGGAGGTGCCGCCGATCGCCCCGTACCGACCGACCAGTTCGTCGAGGAGCTCGGGGGTGGGCGGGCGACCTCTGCGGATGGCGGTGTAGAAGGGCTCGATGCCGGCGACCGTCGACGGCGTCCCGTGGGCCATGACCAGGACCCCGATCGGTCCCGCTCCCGTGCCGGTCACGATCCGGCCCCGGTCACGATCCGGCCTCTGTCATGACGCGGCCACGCCGGCCCGGCCCTCGGCGTGGACCAGCTCCACCACCTGCTCGAGGATGGCCGGGTCCGTCTCGGGCAGGACGCCGTGGCCGAGGTTGAAGATGTGACCCGGGCGGGTGCCGGCCAGGGCCAGGACCTCGCGGGTCTCGGCCCGGGCCACCTCCCAGCTCCCGAGGCACAGGGCGGGGTCGAGATTGCCCTGCACGGCGAGATCGGGCCCGACCCGGCGCCGCGCCTGGTCGAGTGGCACCCGCCAGTCGACGCCCACCACCGTGCTGCCGGCCGTGGCCATCAGGGCCAGCAACTCGCCGGTGCCGACCCCGAACAGGATGGTGGGCACGTCGGGGTGGGACTGGGCCAGCTCGGCGAAGAGCCGTCGGGTGGCCGGTAGGACCAGGGCCTCGTAGTGGTGGGGGGTGAGGATGCCGGCCCAGCTGTCGAAGAGCTGCACCGCGGCGGCCCCGGCGTCCAGCTGGGAACGGAGCGAGGCGAGGGCCAGGTCGACCAGCCGCTCCATCAGCTCGTGCCAGACGGCCGGCTCCTCGTGCATCAGGGCCTTGACCCGGGCGAAGTTCTTGGAGGGGCCGCCCTCGATCAGGTAGCTGGCCACGGTGAAGGGGCCCCCGGCGAAGCCGATCAGGGGCACACTCAGCGACCCGGCCAGGATCCCCACCGCCTCGACCACGTAGGGGGTGTCGAGCTCGGGCTCCAGCGGGCGCAGGCGGTGGAGGTCGTCCTTGGACCGGAAGGGCTCGGCCACCACCGGGCCGGTACCCGGGGCCACGTCGACCCCGAAGCCGATGGCCGCCACCGGCACCACGATGTCGGAGAAGAAGATGGCGGCGTCGGTGCCGTAGCGGTCGACGGGCTGTCGGGTGAGCTCGGCCACCAGCTCGGGCTGGGCGATGGCATCGAGGATGCTGCCGGGGCCACGGGCGGCCCGGTACTCGGGCAGGGAACGTCCGGCCTGGCGCATGAACCAGACCGGTACCCGGGCCACCTCCAGCCCGCGGCAGGCCCGGATGAAGGGGGCGTCGTCGAAGCGTCCAGGGGTCGGGGAGTCCACGTGATCAGGCGGGTCCGGGTCTCAGCCGAGCGCCGGTGCAGCCCGGGTCGGTGTCCCGTCCCCCCGGGGTGCCGCGTCAGCGGAAGCAGCCATGCCCGCAGTCTACGAGAGAGGAGCGGGGGCCGACGGACGGGGCCACGGTCGCGTGGATGTGGTCCGGGGCATACAATCGAGGGTTCCCCTGAGCAGGCGGGGGCATGCCGATCGGAGGTGGGGTGGAAGCAGAACGCCAGGCTGAGCAGGAGTTCGTGGACCTGGCCTACGCCCGCCTCGACGCCATGCGGAGCGACGCCAACTCCATGATGGAGGGCGTGCTCGACCTCGGCCGGGGCGGGACCTTCCAGTCGCGCACCGAGCGGGACGTCATCGTGCGTACCAGCCTGGCCCGCCTCGAGCAGCTCGACATCGGGGACCAGGCCCTCACGTTCGGCCGGATCGACCGGGTCCGGGACGACGCCACCGGCACCGCAGCCGGCCCCGTCCCTTGGAGGGCCGACCCCGAGTCGGCCACCGAAACCTTCCACATCGGACGGCTGGCCATCCACAGCGCCGACCACGACCCGCTGGTGGTCGACTGGCGGGCACCGGTCGCCGAGCCCTTCTACCGGGCCACCGGCCGCGACCCCCAGGGCCTGGTCCTCCGCCGCCACCTGGCCCTCGAGGGGCGCCGGGTGGTCGGCCTCGAGGACGAGCGCTTCAACAGCCCGGGCGAACCGGCGGTGGGGGACCGGTCCCAGGGTGATGAGCCCTTCGAGGGGGACGGCGGCGAGCTCATCGTGAGCGATCTGCCCATCGGCGGACCGGCGGCACTGCTGGCCGCCCTCGACCGGGCCCGGTCGGGGCGGATGACCGACATCGTCTCGACCATCCAGCGCGAGCAGGACGAGATCATCCGCGCTCCGCTGAGCGGGGTGCTGGTCGTCCAGGGGGGGCCGGGGACCGGAAAGACGGCCGTCGCCCTCCACCGGGCCGCGTACCTCCTCTACACCCACCGGTTCCCGCTCGAGCGCCAGGGTGTGCTGGTGGTCGGGCCCAACCCGCTCTTCCTCCGGTATATCGAGCAGGTCCTCCCCTCCCTGGGGGAGACCGGGGTGACCCTGTCCACGGTGTCCGGTCTGGTGCCGGAGATCCGCATCGTGGAGAACGGTCCGGCCGACGTGGCCCGGCTGAAGGGGGACGCCCGCATGGCCAAGGTCATCGCCCGGGCCGTCCGCACCCGCCAGCGTGGGCTGGCCGCCGACGTGGCCATCCCCTACGGGGCGCTGGTGCTCCGTCTCACCGCCGAGGACTCCAAGCGCATCGTCGACATGGTCCGGCGCCGTCCGGGGACCCACAACTCCCGGCGCCGCATGGTCGAACAGGGGGTGGCCCAGCTGCTGGCCGACCGGGCCCGCCTCAGCCAACAGACGCTGGGGGCCGAGCTGAAGGCCACGGTCCGGGCGTTCCCCGGCTTCGAGGACCCCTCCGAGGTGGACGAGGACGAGTTCGACTTCGAGGACTTCTCCCGCAAGGTCCGACGGGTGCCCGAGCTGGCCGAGGCCCTCGACCGCATGTGGCCCCGACTCTCGCCCCACGAGCTGCTGCACGATCTGTTCGGCGCCCCGCCCCTGATCGCCGCGGCCGGACGTGACGTGCTCTCCTCCGAGGAGCAGAGCCTGTTGCGCCGCCCCCGGTCGGCGGCGTTCGAGGACGTGGCGTGGACCCCGGCCGACGCCGCCCTGGTGGACGAGGCCCGCGCCCTGCTCGGCCCGCGCCAGGGCAACGCCGACGACGGACTGCGCAAGTACGGGCACATCGTGGTCGACGAGGTGCAGGACCTCTCGCCCATGCAGCTGCGGATGCTCACCCGCCGCTCGCTGTCCGGATCGATGACCGTGGTCGGCGACATCGCCCAGGCCACCGCGCCCTGGGCGCCGGCCTCGTGGAGCGACATCACCGACAACCTGCCCGGCAAGCGCCCGGTCCGGACCGTCGAGCTGACCGTCAGCTACCGGACGCCGGCCGAGGTGCTGGCCGTGGCCGCCCAGGTGCTGGCCGTGGCCGCGCCCGAGCTCACCCCGCCCCGGCCGGTGCGCCGGACCGGCGAGGAGCCCCGGATGATCGCGGTGCGGGACGCCGGCGGCTCCCGCCAGGGTGCGACGCCCGGCGACCTGGCCCTCCGGGTGGCCGAGGTGGCCGGCGAGGAGACGGTCGCGGTCAAGCCGGGGCGGGTGGCCGTCCTGGCCCCCGAGTCGCTGCTGCCGCTGCTGGCCGAGACCATGACCGCCGCCGGCCTGGCCGTGGTCGATGCCCGCGACATGCGCAAGGGGGGCCTGTCCGAGCCCCTGGTGCTTCTGGCCGCCGACGCCACCAACGGACTGGAGTTCGACTCGGTGGTGGTGGTCGAGCCGGGGATCATCGCCGGCGAGACGGCCCGGGGGCTCCGCACCTTGTACGTGGCCCTCACCCGGCCCACCCAGCGACTCACCGTGGTCTACCTGACCGCGCCGCCGGCCGCCCTCGACGGGGCGCGCCGACCGGGCGCCTGAGCACCGGATCGGGCGAAGTGCGGGCCGGAGCCCAGTCCGCACCAGGTGTCGGGCCCCCGTCCTGCGGGTGCGGGCCAGGTGCCCGGGAAGCTGGCGGGCGTGCCTCGGGGATGAGTTGGCCTATCCGGCTGTGGATCGGCTAAAACTACGGCGTGACTCAGGCCCTCGCCGTAGATCCGGCGGTTACCTCGAACCGACGCCACCGCCCTGACAAGCCGTCCATGCTGGCTGTAGGCGTGATCATCTGGCTCGGTTCGGAGGTGATGTTCTTCAGCTCCCTGTTCGCCGCGTTCTTCACCATCCGTGCCCACGCATCGGTGTGGCCGCCGACCGGAGCCCACCTGGACACCGTCCGGGCCGGCATCTTCACCGCCATCCTGGTGGCCTCCAGCTTCACCATGCAGAAGGCGGTCTGGGACCAGGAGAAGGGTGACCGGCGCAGTGCCAAGATCTGGATCGTCGCCACCCTGGTGCTGGGCACGCTGTTCGTCGCCAACCAGTTCTTCGAGTGGGTCGACCTCTCCCACGTGGCGGCCACCAACCCCACACAGACCGCCTACGGCTCGCTCTTCTACATCATGTCCGGCCTGCACGGGCTCCACGTGACCCTCGGCCTGGTGGCGATGATCTTCCTGCTGGGACGGCTGAAGGGTCCCAAGGGCGACCCGGGGGAGACGCCGGTGTTCCAGGGGGTCAGCTACTACTGGCACTTCGTGGACGTGGTCTGGGTCGGCCTCTACGCCTGTCTCTTCCTGCTCAAATAGATGCACATCGGAATCCGCAGCATCCTGAAGGCCAGAGTCATGGCCCCGGCGGCCCTGGTGGGCGTCGTCGGACTGACCGGCCTGCTCGCGTTCTCCCCGGCGGCGGCCCAGGCCGATTCGACGACCACCACCCTGCCGGCACTCACCACCACGGCCACCACCGGCGCCCCGGTCTCCGCCGTGACGTCGGCTCCCAGTGCGTCGGGTGTCCTCAAGTACGACTCGGCGGCCAACCAGAAGGGCTTCTTCTACGTCTCCCTGCCCAAGGCCTTCGTCGCTCCGGGTGAGGCGCTCTTCGCCGCCAACTGCTCGACCTGCCACGGGGCCCAGGCCCTCGGCACGAACCGCGCCCCCAACCTGCAGGGACTGGGAGCGGGCACGGTCGACTTCTGGGTGTCGACCGGGCGCATGCCCCTGGCCGATTCCAGTGTCCAGGCCACCCGCAAGCCGCCTCGCTTCAACCGGCTCCAGACCCTGGAGATCGCCGCCTGGGTGCAGTCCCTGACCCCCGGCGTGGGCGTGCAGATCCCGGTGGTCAACACCAACCACGCCGACCTCGAGGCGGGGAACACCCTGTTCACCCTCAACTGCGCCGCCTGCCACACCATCACCGGGGCCGGCGACGCCCTGATGGACGGGGCCTCCGCCCCCAGCCTCCACCTGGCCACCCCCCAGCAGGTGGTCGAGGCCATCCGCTCGGGTCCGGGCAACATGCCCCACTTCGGCCCCGGCAACATCACCAACACCGAGGCCCGGGACATCGCCGCCTACGTG
>JADGOG010000171.1 GCA_017883065.1 Acidimicrobiales bacterium
GGACGCGACAGCGCCCCGCAGCGATGCGGGGCGCTGTCGGTCTGACCTTTGACGCTGACGCGTCGATGGCTGCGGCTAGAGCAGAGCCTGGGAACCCTTGACCAAGGCGATCTTGTTGGCAGCCACATTCACGCATGCACGGGTGGAGGTGACGTCACCGACGTGGGTGTACGTCGACGTTCCGCCGGTCACGTGGCCGTTGGCGTCAAACTCGGTGGACCCCTTCTTGCAGCTGCCCTGACCGGGCGAGCTCACGGTCATCGTGACGGTGGTGGTGCCACCGCTCGACGACCACGTCAACGTGCCGCCGGTGGTCAGAGCGGCTGCCGATGCCGATGCCGACTTGTTGACCTTCGACTTCGGTGTGCACTTGCCGATGGTGATGGTTCCGGTGACGGTCCCGGTGAGCTTGCCGCAAGAGACGGTCGACGCGGCCCAAGCGGGTGCAGACGTGCCGACCACGGCTACCGACGCCGGGACGGAGAGAGCGAGCGCAGTTGCGGCCGCGACGAGAAGTCGACGCATTATGGAATCCCCCATGTGTTCAATACGCACACGGAGCTTTTCCGGTGCGGCGCTTACTCTAGACGCAACCGCGCCGGTTTGCCCGGATTCTGGCAGTACGTGCAACCGGTCCGGTCGCCGGGTCCGCAAGAGCCTGTCACAAGGTGGACAGACCACTCCTCAACGTCACCACGAGACCACTCAGCGAAGCGCCGATTTCGTTGTGCAGGTAAGCAAAATTGAGGATGCCTCCCGGGCAGTCGGTCGGTGATGACTGTCCCGCCCGGGAGGTCCTCCGACGTGGGTGTCGCTCAGACCGTCACCCCGGCCTGCATGCGCTCGGCCGCCTCGATGTACTCCTCGACCATCGAGTACACCACGTCCTTCGCCTTGCGCACCTTGGTCGCCCGTCCGATCACCTGACCGCAGGGGTTGAAGTTCACGTCCTTGGCTTGCTCCGGGTAGCGGTGACCGCGGGAGACCGCTTCGATGGCCACCATCATCTGGAGCGGCATGGGCAGCGGGTCGGGAGTGTCCTCAGCCTCCCACGCGTCGGTCCAGTCGTTCTTGAGCATCCGGCACGGCTTGCCGGTGAAGGAGCGGGAGCGCACGGTGTCGCGGCTGCTGGCGGCCAGGTAGGTCTCCATCTGCTTGGGCGGAATGTCCGCCTCCTCGACGGTGAGCCACAGCGTGCCCGACCACACCCCCTGGGCGCCCATGGCCAGGGCGGCGGCCATCTGCCGTCCGCTCCCGACCCCGCCGGCGGCGAGGACCGGTATGGGGGCCACGGCGTCGATCACCTCGGGCCAGAGCACGATGCTGCCCACGTCGCCGGTATGGCCACCACCCTCGGATCCCTGGCAGATGATGAAGTCGAGGCCGGCGGCCTTGTGGTTCAAGGCATGCTTGACCGACCCGGCCAGCGCCCCGATCATGAGACCGGCCCCCTGCACCTTGGCCACCACGTCAGGTGGTGGCGTTCCGAGCGCATTGGCGATCAGCTTGACCTTGGGATGACGGAGCGCGACGTCGATCAGACCGGCGGCATGGGCTGCGGTCCAACCGATCATCCCGTTGGAGGTCCGTTCGTCCTCGGGGATCTCCGGAACATGGTGGTCGGACAGGATCTTGAGGGCGAACTCCTTGTGCTCGGCGGGAACCAGACCACGGATCTGCGCTTCGAGCTTGTCGGGATCCATCTCGTCCATGCCCTCGTACTTCGCCGGGATGACGATGTCCACGCCGTAGGGGTGGTCGCCGATGTGCTCGTCGATCCACGTGAGCTCGACTTCGAGCTGCTCGGGTGTGAAGGCGATTGCGCCCAGCACCCCGATGCCTCCGGCATTCGAGACGGCGGCGACCACGTCGCGGCAGTGGGTGAAGGCGAAGATCGGGAACTCGATGCCGAGCTTCTGACTGATCTCAGTGTTCATGGTGGGTCTCCTCGGTTGTTGTGTTCGATGGTGGTGGTGCGGGCGAATTGGTCGATGCCGTGGGCCGGCGAACGATCTCGTGGTCGCCGCCCTGCGTCTCGTGGGTCTCCGGGGGAAGCCCGAGCAGCGCCGCCATGCCGCGCACGGCCAGGCGGTCGTCCACCGAGTCCGGGTCGAGGCGCCGCTGCATGGCCAACCCGGTGAGAAGGGCCTTGACCAACACGGCGAGTTCCTCGGGCTCGAACACCGGCTGGGCCCCAACCGCTGCACTCCAGCCGGTGAGTTGGCGGGCGCTGTAACGGCGGGCTTCGGCGCTCCGTACCCTCAGGACGTCGGCCACATCGGCATCGCGCGCGGCCCGCAGCCAGAGTTCGAGTTCGAGGAGCGGCAGCCGTTCTCGTTCGTCACCGGGCTCCGTGGCGACGTTCTCCCAGACGGCGGCCAGCTGCCCCCTGGCTGAATCGGACACCGCCACCTGGGCGAGCAGCACGGTGAGCAGCGAGTCCTTCCACGAGTCGAGGAGTGCCATCAATAGGCCCTGTTTGCTGCCGAAGTGGTCGTAGACCGCGCCCGAGGTGCGCCCGGCGGCATCGGCGACGGCATCGATGGACACGGCGTCGATGCCCTGGTCGGCGAAGAGAGCGGTCGCGGCATCCACCAGGCGCGCCCGGGTCTCTGCCCTGCGTTGCTGCTGCGTCTGGGACACGTCCCCCCAAGGAGTGTGATCGGCGAACTGCTCGGTCCAACCCTAGATATATCGGAATCGTTATGCAACCGGGACGTCGCCGGAGCCGGAGGCGCCTTGGCCCGAGCGCCGCTCTAGAGTGAGATCACGACGCGCCACACCGATGTTGACCAAGGGAGCACCATGGAGACCATGACCACCGACGTGCGGGACAAGCTCTATATCGGAGGCGCCTGGGTGGCGTCGGCCGGCTCGGGATCGATCGACGTGATCGACTCGACCTCCGAGGCGGTGATTGGCTCGGTTCCCGAAGGGACGGCCGCCGACATCGACCGTGCCGTGGCCGCCGCCGCCGCGGCATTTCCGGCGTGGTCGGCCACCCCGATCGAGGAGCGCACCGCCCTCTTGACCAAGGTGAGCCAACTCCTCGGCGAGCGGATGGACGACCTGGCTGACCTGATCACCCACGAGGTGGGTATGCCCCTGGTCCTGTCCCAGCTGGTCCAGGTCGGACTGCCCATGGCCTCGTTCGGATCGATGGCCCAGGTGGCCGCCGACTTCACCTGGGAGCAGACGGTCGGCAACTCCCTGATCGTGCGGGAGCCGATCGGTGTCGTCGGAGCCATCACGCCGTGGAACTACCCGCTCCATCAGATCGCCGCCAAGGTCGCACCGGCGCTGGCCGCGGGATGCACCGTGGTGGTCAAGCCGAGCGAGGTGGCACCGCTGAATGCGTTCGTTCTGGCCGACATCTTCGACGAAGTGGGTCTTCCCGCCGGCGTGTTCAACCTGGTCACCGGTTTCGGGCCTGTGGTCGGCGAGGCACTGGCCGGACATTCCGATGTCGACATGATCTCGTTCACCGGGTCCACACGCGCTGGCCGGCGTGTCTCGGAGGTGGCCTCGGCCACGGTCAAGCGCGTGGCCCTCGAACTGGGTGGAAAGTCGGCCAACGTGATCCTCGACGGAGCCGACCTGTCCAAGGCGGTGTCCGACGGCGTCGGGAAGTGCTACCTCAACTCCGGTCAGACCTGCAGTGCGCTGACCCGCATGCTGGTGCCTCGTCAGCGGCTGTCGGAGGTGGAGGAGCTGGCGACGGCGGCCGCCGAGACGTTCACGCCCGGTGATCCCTTCGACGGCGCCACTCGGTTGGGACCCCTGGTGTCGGCCGCCCAACGCGACCGGGTCCGGAACTACATCGACAAGGGGATCGGTGAGGGCGCAACGCTGCTGACCGGGGGCATCGAGGCGCCAGACGGCCTGGACAAGGGCTTCTTCGTCCGGCCCACCGTCTTCTCCTCGGTGACCCGGGACATGACCATCGCCCGGGAGGAGATCTTCGGACCCGTCCTGGTCATCATTCCCTACGACTCGGAGGAAGAGGCGGTCGACATCGCCAACGACACCGAGTACGGACTGGCCGGTGGCGTGTGGGCGGGCGATCGGGAGAAGGCTACGGAGGTGGCCCGACGCCTACGGACCGGTCAGGTCGAGGTGAACGGAGGCGGGTTCAACCCGTTGGCCCCGTTCGGTGGCTACAAGCAGTCTGGAAACGGCAGGGAGTTCGGCACCTTCGGTCTCGAGGAGTTTCTCGAGATCAAAGCCATGCAGCTCTGAGCTGCCGACCGGATCAGAATCCGAACTGGTCCTCGGTCATCCCCATGTAGATCCGGGCGGCATCGGTGTAGGTCTTCTCACCGATGAACACGTGCTGGGTGCCGGTGTACATGTCGCGGAAGGCTCGCTCGAGTCGGGTCCCCTCGCGGATGGCGGTGGTGCCGGCGGCCAGATGGGCCCACTGGACGATCTCCCGGCTGGCTTCGGTTGCGTAGGTGGCGGCCACCCGCATGTCGGCTCGCATGGCGGGGGTGAGAGGTCCGCCGGCCTGCACCGATCCTTCGACGTCGGTGAAGGTCGTGGTCACCAACAGGTGGGCCGCCTTCCACATGGCCGTGTGGTGAGAGAGACCCCGCTGGAAGGTCGCTCGGTTGGCGATCGAGGCGTCGTCCCCCATCCGGACCTTGGTGGCGGCCAGTTCGGTGACGTCGTCGAGCATGCTCTTGGCCACTCCCACGGCCCACGACGCGTGGCCGGCAGCGGTGATCGGGATCAGCCCCATCCGGAAGGCAGCCGATCTTCCCCTCCGAGGGGTGCGGGTGAACAGCTCGAAGGTGCGCTCGGCGGGCACGTAGATGTCGGTCACGTTGTAGTCGTACGAGCCGGTCCCCTTGAGCCCCTGCACATGCCAGCCGTCGGTGAAGACGATCTCCTCACGCGGGATGACCGCCACCAGAAGCGGGGGTATCCCGTCCTTGCCCGCCACCATCTCCCCGTCGACGGTGGGGATGAACCCTCCCGCCACGTACTCGGCGTGCCCGGTCCCCGAGCCGAAGTTCCATGCGCCGGTGATCCTGTAGCCGCCGTCCACGGTGGCGCCGAGCCCATTGGGGAAGAATTGGCCGCCGACCGTGACGTTGTTGCCGTGAGCGGTGAAGACCTCGTCGAAACCGCCGTCGGGTAGGTAGGCGGCGCAGGCGGCCGCCGACGGCAGGTTGGCGATTCCGATCCAGCCGAACGATCCGTCCTGCCAGGCCATCTCGATCCAGGTCTCGATCATCTGGGAGAAGGTCGGCTCACTACCCCCGGCCTCGAGCGGATTGCACCAGTGCATCAGACCACTGGCCCACAGCCCTGCGACCGTCGGCTCGGTGAGTGTCCGATCGCGCTCGGA
>JADGOG010000172.1 GCA_017883065.1 Acidimicrobiales bacterium
CGTCACCTTGTCGTCAACCCGAGAACCAGTCCGACGACGCTCGGGGCCACCAGCATTCACTCCACCCTCAATGACCACCCCTCGAACTGCCGGTCCTGGGCCGGCATGTCATCCTGCTGCCTTCTCGAGCTGGGCGAACGCCGCCGACGTCGCGTCGGCCAACTCCCAGGGGTCCGGCACGATCTCTGGGCACACGACGTAGCCGAAATCGATCTGGTCGAGGTAGCTCATCGCCGTGATGTTCAGCCCACCTCCGTCGAGCAAGGGGCCGATCGGGTAGCTGCCCACGAGCCGTGCTCCCCCGATATGGAGCTGGAGCGGCGGCCCCGGGACGTTGGAGACGATCAGATTGAAGATCGGTGGGAACCGGTCGGCGAGGCGAAGCCGGCTGTATGCGCTGACTCCGACACCAAGCAGTCCGGGCGGGACGACATCGGCCAGATCGAGAATGAGGTCGTCACCGAGAGCTCGCTGCATGGCCTTTGCGCTGTGGGTCGATGCGTGGATCACCCGAAGCCGCTCGACCGGATCTTCGATCTGCGTGGGAAGTGCCGCACCCATCACGGCAGTGGCATTCCCCCACGTTCCCCCAGAACCATCACCTCCGTCGTCGACATGTACAGCGACAGGTATCTGGGCGATGAGCGGCTTGCCGGGAAGCTCACCGCGATCGACCAGGTAGCGCCGCAGCGCACCCGCACAGATTCCGAGCACCACGTCGTTCACGGTCACGGAGAGCGCGTTCTTGATGGCCTTCACCCCGGAGAGAGGCACCGAACAGAAGGCGAATCCGCGATGGGGGGTGATGCAGCGGTTGAGCGATGTGCGCGGCGCCTGGAAGGGCAGTGTGACTGCCGGCCACTCCGGCGAGACGCGCACACCCAGCACTCCCCCGGCCGACCGGAGCAGATGGAAGGACGTGCGAGCGGCCCTGAACGGGGTGGTCGCCAATCGGGGTAGCGCCCGCAGGGCCATCTCGCACCCGGAGGGGATTCGCTCGCGGTGAATCACGGGCGTGCCGGGCCGGCCGAGGGGGGCGTCGGGCTCGAGGTCGTAGAGCACCTCGTACAGACGGGAACCCCGAACTCCGTCCGCCAGGCAGTGGTGCATCTTCGTGAATAGCGCCACGCGTCCGTCTTCGAGGCCCTCGATGAACCAGACCTCCCACAGCGGCCGACCCGGCTCGAGCTTGTGGGCCAGCAGCTCCCCGACCAGCGCGCCGAGCTCGCGGGGGCCGCCGGGGGCCGGAAGGCCGACAGGGCGGATCTGACGCTCGAGATCGAGGTGGGGAACGTCCACCCAACCAGGGCGGTCGAGGCCGAAGGGAACCTCGACCAACCGGCGCAGGAACGGTCCAAGCAGGCCTTCTCTGGCCTCAACCAGCGAGCGCAGCCTGTCGACATCGAAACCCCCCGGGGCAGTCGAAGGATCCACCACGGCCACAGTGCCCAGGTGCATGTGCGAACTCGAGGTCTCCCCATAGACGAAACTGGCGTCCGTACCACTCAGCCGCTGCATCTGACACCCCCAGTGCCATGGTGATCGTACGCCGACACCCGGCCTCCGGCTAGTGCCGAAGGTCCCCGCTCTGGATGCCCCAGGCGTTCAGTCGTTCTTGTCTGAGGCGCTCAGTGCATCCTGGCTCGTCTTCGCGATTCGCTCTGCCAGCCGGGTGGACGTGCCCACGAGCTGCTCCGTCATCGTGAACGCGGAGTCGATGATCGTCTTGCGAGGACCGTCTTCGGTGCCCATGTCCGGGAAGACCCCGTTCATGGTGTCGAGAAATCTGCGCACCGACTCGAGTGCTGGTTTCCCGGCGTCCTCGAACGACTCGATGATCCGATCGGCGCTGTTGGGATCTGTCTCTGTGGTGGCCATGGCCTCCTCCATCCCTCGGCCCTCGATTCGCCACCATGTGTCTCCATCCATGTTGTCCGCGTGGCCGAGGCTCGAGACAGAGGTTTCGGCAGGTTTCAGTTGCACGGACCGGCCCTCCTGCGTCGGTCAGGAGGGTTCCCGGTTCACACGGCAGATCGGCCAGAGTCCCCCAACACGTTCCAGGCCCGGCTACTCCAACTCGTCATCGGGCGGAGCACTGGTCAAGAGCTTCCTCCAGCGCTCCTCGGGCACGTGGGCGGGAGTGGTCGACTTCAAGAAGTCCTCGAGGACGGCCAGGAAGCGGTCGGCGTCCCGCCACGGCAGAAAGTGCCCAGCGCCTTCGAGGATCTCGAGTCGGGCACCGGGGATGGCCTCGGCGGCCCGGTAGGCATGGGCCACCGGGATGATGCGGTCGTGGTCACCCCACACGATGAGGGTCGGAACTGCCGCGGCCAGGTACAGCCGATCGTGGGCACTGACCCGCTGACCGGCGACGTCGATCACCGAGCGGACGGTGTTCACGAATGCCATCTGGCCATGGCGATCGGTCAGGGTGGTGTAGCTGCGCCACACCTCGGCCAGTGTGTCATTTGGTCGCCAGCCCACCCGGCGGGCCATGCTGCCGGGCCATTCGGCCACCTCGCGAATCCGGGGGTGGAGCAACAGCGGAAGCACGTACTCGGCGCCGGGCAGGGTCACTGCCTTGAGCATCGGGCTGACCTCCTTGCCGAGCCCGCCGGAGGCAACCAGCACCAACCGCTCAGCTCGCTCCGGGAACTGGTAGGCGAACTGCATGGCGACACCGCCACCGAGGGAGTGGCCGACCAGGGTCACCCGCTCCTTCTCGAGCACGGCAAGCAGGTCTCGGATCCCGCTCGCATAGGCACCCAACGAGTAGTCCCCCCGGGGCTTGGCCGACTGCCCGTGGCCCAGCAGGTCCGGGGCGATCACCGTGTAGTGCTCGGCCAAGGCAGGCATCACCGCCTTCCACGTCGTCGAACTGCCGGCAATCCCGTGCACCAAGAGAATGGTCGGTCCTTCACCGGCCATCCGGTAACTGACATCGTGCCCGTGGATCCGGACCGTCCGCGATCGGAACAGACTGGGCGTCACGGCGCATCCACCACCGCGGAGGCGTCCGAGGCGGCGCCTGGTTGCCGGCGACATCGGATCAGATCAGCGCCCGCCCTGCAGGGTGAACCTCCGACGCGGACCGGGATGCCGCACCGGATGCCGGCTCGGTTCCGGCTTCGAGTCCACACGCACAGCGGTCCGGTGGGCATCCGTCCATCATGACCATGACAGTGGAGACTGTCAAGGTACTGTGACAGTGATTACTGTCACCGCAGGCCGGACTGTAGTTAAATGACTCGAGTGGACGTTTCCGACGATGTCGACGCATACGGCCTTGCTGAGTTGGCCACCCGCTCGGGCCTCCCGGAGCGAACGATTCGCTTCTACCAATCCGCCGACGTGCTGCCGCGACCGGATCGGCGCGGACGGTCCGCCGTCTATCGCGAACACCATCTGGAACGGCTCCGCCTGATAGCCGAACTCCAGGATCGCGGCCTCACTCTCAGCGCCATCCGCCACCTGTTGGGAAGGCGGGCCAGCCCGGGCATGTCGGTTGGCGACTGGCTCGGCCTCGACGAGACCCTCCGAGGACCCTGGTCCGAGGACCGGCCGACGATCGTCGATGAGGACGAGCTCGCCGGCGTCCTCGGAGAGCGACCCGCAGGGTTGAAGAACAGGCTCGAGCGGTCCGGGTATCTCGAACATCAACCAGACGGCTCGTGGTTGATTCGCAGCCCGGCACTGCTCGACCTCGCCCTCGAACTCCAGGACGCCGGAATCGACGTCGAGCTGTCCGGTCAGGCGACGGAACTCCTTCGTCGAAGGCTTGCTCGAGCAGTCGACGACCTGATCGTGTTATTCGCTGGACGAAACGTCACCGAGTTCGCGGGTGGGGGCACCATGGACGAGCTGGCCACGATGCTCCAGACCCTTCGTCCCATTGCCAGGGAGGCGGCCGGGATCGTCCTCGCTCACGAGGTCGAACGCGGCTTGCAGGGGCTCCTGCAGGAAGGTCCGGGCACCGTCCGCCGTCGCCCTCAGAGAAACATCTCCCGCCGTCGGCGCTGAGATCCGGTCCGGTCCGCCCGATCGTGGGTGATCGCTCGATTGAGTGCTCCGCCACCGGAGCAGCCAGGGCGTGCCTTCCACGCCGCCGCAACAGTTCCGGGTGACAAGGCGGGGTTCGAGCCTGATGGCCAACCCGATACGTTGAGTGCGAGCCGCGACTCCCCCGGGTGTCGCCCTACCGGCAGAGTGAGGGATAGTGCTGACCAAGCTGACGATCACAAAGAAGATGGGCGTGTCAGCCGAGTCAGCATGGGACGCCGTTCGGAGGTTCGACCGCCTAGATGTCTGGTTCCCCAGCATGGAGACCTGCACAATCGAAGGAGAAGGGGTCGGAGCTCGACGTCACTTGACCCTGGTCGGTGGCTTGGGCACCATCACAGACCGCCTCGTGGCGCTCGACGACGATGCGTGGCGACTCACCTATGAGCGTCCCGAGTCACCGTTCCCCGTTGCCGCCTATACCGGCACAGTCGAGGTCTTCCGTTCGTTCGACTCGCTGGCCATCGTCGTGTGGACCATCGACTTCGACTCCTCGCCCGAAGACAGCGGCCCGGTGGCCGAACTCCTGAACGGGGCCATTGCCGACGGACTCGATGGGATGGAGGCGGACCTCGGTGCCCACGGCCAGGCCGCACCACCCCTGACGCCGGCACGGTAGCCACCGTGCGCCACGGACCGGGATCGCATGCAGCCGGAAGAGGACCCCTGCTACGCGAGAACGCCCGCCCCACGAACTGACGGGGGTCGGGCGTCCGACTTCACTTGTACTCCCAGAACGGACTGCTCGGGGAAATGGCACCCAGTGGAACCTTCTTGCTCCTTGCCGTTGCAACGCTCCCACTTCGAGCTGCTTGCCTTTGGTCTATCTGGGCCTACCGGAATCTCTCCCGTACAATCCTCTGCCATCCGTCCTCAGGATGAACCACCTTGCATACTTCGCATAAGCGCCTCCTTTCGGAACCCTCCCGGATCCCTCACCATCATTATGGACCCGGCGCATCGGATAGAAAAGGGTCGAAAGACCCATTCCGGCTCGAGGGTTTCCGGATGGCGGAATGGGTGGCCGCCGTCAGCGAACCAGCCCTTTCCGGGTCTGCTCCTTGTCCTTCTTGGCCTGGCGCTTCTCTTTGAGCGACTTGCCGGACTTCTTCGAGGCGGTCTTGCGGGGAGACTTGTCGGTCATGTCGGCCCCCTTCCCTGCCAGGAGCGTACTCCGGCACCTGTCGTGGCGGGTCGACAGGAGGCCCGGTCGGTCAGCGGAACGCCCCGATCGCCGTGACAGCGGCGATTCTGGGGCTAAG
>JADGOG010000010.1 GCA_017883065.1 Acidimicrobiales bacterium
GCCGGCCCGGCTCAGCCGGCCAGCGGGAGTACCGCCACCGCGACGGCAGGACGCGTGCTCCGACGGTCCGTGTCACGCCCGGGTTCCGGTCGGTAGAGTGCGGCGATGGTCGAAGGCAAGATGCACTTCCGTCGGATGGACGAGGGGACCTCCGAGGACTTCGCGCTGCTGGCCGCCGTGCACGAGGCGAACATCCGCGCCCTGCCCGACCTCCTGCTGGGCATGCTCACCCAGCTCACCGCCGACGGCACCTATCCGGTCGACCGCCTCGAGCACAGCCTGCAGTGTGCCACCCGGGCCCTCCGCGACGGGCGTGACGAGGAGTACATCGTGTGCTGTCTCCTCCACGACGTGGGCGAGTCGCTCGGTCCGTTCAACCACGGTGAAGTGGCGGCATCGGTCCTCCGGCCGTTCGTTTCGACGGCGAACTACTGGATGTTGGCCCACCACCCGGTGTTCCAGGTGTACTACATCGGTCAGCACCTCGGTTTGGACCCCAACGAGCGCGACCAGTTCGTGACCAGTCCCTACTACGACCGGACCGTGGAGTTCTGTGCCCTCTACGACGAGGTCTCCTTCGACCCCGACTATCGGAGTGAGCCCGTCGCCACGTTCGAACCGATGGTCCGCCGGGTCCTCGACCTCCAGTGGACCCCGCCGACCTAGCCGACCGGATCGCCGCCCGGTCGAACGGGCGTCAGCTTCCTCCGGTGTCGCCGAGGGTGCGGGTGAAGTCGGCCGGGACGAACAGGTCGTCACGGCTCAGTTGGTCGATGGAGGAGTGGCCCAGACCGAGCACGGTCGACTCGATCCCACCCCGGAGGATGTCGAGCACGTTCTCCACCCCGGCCTGGCCGTTGGCCCCCAGTCCCCACAGGTAGGCACGACCGATCATCACGGCTCGGGCGCCGAGGGCGAGCGCCTTGACCACGTCGCTCCCGCGCCGTACGCCACCGTCGAGGAGCACCTCGACCTGGTCGCCCACCGCGTCGACGATCACCGGCAGGGCCCGGATAGTCGCAGGTGTGCCGTCGAGGTTGTTGCCACCATGGTTGGACACCGAGATGGCGGTCACCCCGGCATCGACGGCCCGTTTGGCGTCGTCGACCCTGACCACGCCCTTCAGCATGAACGGGCCTCCCCACTGCTCACGCAGCCAGGCCACGTCCTCCCAACTGGGATTGGGAGTCTGCATCCACTTCCCGTAGGCGCCGAAGAAGGTGGGCAGGGCCTCGCCCGGAATCGCCACGTTGGGCACGGTCAGGTCGGGGATGGCGCCGGACCGGGCGAAGTCGTACAGCCAGCGGGGACGGAGGGCGACCTCGGGCCCGAACTTGAGAGCCGCCTTGGCGTCGATCTTGTCCGGGATGGCCGGGCTCCCCCAGTCCCGGCCGTGGGAGAACGACCAGTCGAAGGTGGCGATCAGACCGACGGCTCCGGCCGCACGGACCCGTTCGATCCGCTGGCTCATCTCGTCCTTGTCCCCGATCCAGTAGGTCTGGAAGAAGGTCCGGGGGTTGGCTGCCACCACCTCTTCGATCGGCTTGCTGGCGAAGCAGCTGAGTCCCATCACGGTTCCCCGAGCCGCCGCCGCCCGAGCCACGGCCACCTCTCCGTCGGGATGGACGGCCTGGACCCCGGTGGGGGAGATGAGCACCGGGAGCGAGACGGGCTGTCCCATCACCGTGGTGGACAACTCGCGTTGGTCGCACAGTCCGGCCACATGGGGGGCGAGGCCGAGCTCATCGAAGGCCACTACGTTGTCGCTGACAGTCAGGCCTCTCTCCGTTCCAGCGACCAGGGCCGCGTAGACCGACTTGGGAAGCCGCTTCTTCGCCCTTCGCTGCGCTTCGGCGATCGTCTCGAACCATGGGTTGCTCATCGTTGGACTCCGTTCTCCGTCAAGGATGCGCCTGTCGTGCCGGCCGCCGTGTCATCGGGCGGAATGTCATCGGGTGGTGTTACCGGCGTCGATGGTGAACTCGAGACCGGTCACGTAGCGCGACTCTTCCGAGGCCAGGAAGAGGACGGCCTCACTCACGTCACGGGGCTGGATCAAGTTGACCGGGAGGCTGTTCTGGAAGATTCCCCCGACGTCGGGGTCGAGGCTGATCAACGGTTCGAGGCCGCCGAGGCCGACCAGCATCGGAGTGTCCACGCCGGTCGGGTGCACCGTGTTGACCCTGATCTGGTGGCGGGCCAACTCGTTGGACAGGGACCGGGCGATGCCCACGACGCCGTGCTTGGAGGCGACATAGGGGGTGAGGAACGGGATTCCCTTGAGGCCGGCGGTCGAGCTGGTGGCGATGATCGATCCACCACCGTTGGCGATGAGATGGGGCGCTCCGGCCACCATGGTGTTCCAGACCCCGGTGAGATTGGTGTCCAATGTGTCCTGCCAGAGCTGGCGGTCCACCTTGTCCCACGTCTGCACCGTGCAGATGCCGGCGTTGGCCACGACCACGTCGAGGTGGCCGAACTCGGCGAGGCCGGCGTCGAGGGCGGCGGACAGCGAGTCGGGATCCCGCACGTCGGCCCGTCGGGCCACGATGCGACGACCGGTCTCTTCCACCAGCTTGACCGTCGCGTCCAGGTCGCTCGGGGTGGACAGCGGGTAGCCCACCGAGTCGTAGTCCTCAAGCAGGTCGACGGCGATGATGTCGGCACCCTCCTCGGCCAGTCGGAGCGCATGGCTCCTGCCCATGCCCCTCGCCGCGCCGGTGATGAACGCGACCTTTCCTTCGACTCTTCCACTCATGGTCGTTCCTGTCTGTCCGTCTGTCGGTCGTCGGCACCCGTCACAACCCGGCGCCGGACTGCGGTAGGGACACAATAATGACACCCCGTGCCATTTTCAACATCGCAACTCCGCGGTCCCCCAGCAGGTCAACCGGTCCCGATGGGGAAGGGGCGATCACGACCATTCCCCGACTCCGGGCGGTGCGGTCCGGACAGGCGGTGGGCGCCCACTGCTGATCCGACGGCGCCGGGATGCACGGGGCGGCCACCCGGCCCGACCACAATGGAGCCGCACGGGCCGGTCGACATCAGGGAGGGCGCCATGTGTACCAGAATCTCGTTCACCTCCAAAGACGGACGGGTGGTCACCGGTAGGAACATGGACTGGCCCGAGGACATGCACACCGATCTGTGGGCCTTCGCCGCCGGGATGCACCGCACCGGGGACAACGGGCCGGCCGGCTTCATCTGGGAGTCGACCCACTCGTCGGTGATCGCCGCCGGCTACAACTGCGGGACGGCCGACGGCATCAACGATGCCGGCCTGGTCGCCAACCTTCTCTACCTGTCCGAGTCCGAGGTCGGCGAGCCCGGCGACCGCCCTCGTCTCAGCATCGGTGCCTGGGCGCAGTACGTCCTCGACTGCTGCTCGAGCGTCGCCGAGGTGGTGTCGACCATGGAGTCGGCCCCCTTCGCCATCACCACGTCCGCCCTCCCCAACGGCAGCCTCGCCAGCCTGCACCTGGCAGTGTCCGACGCCTCCGGCGACTCGGCGGTCTTCGAGTTCCTGCACGGGGACCTGACCGTGCACCACAGCCCCGAGTTCCGGGTGATGACCAACTCCCCGGTCTACGACCAGCAGTTGGCCATCGACGCCTATTGGAGGGAGATCGGAGGCGAGATCATGCTCCCGGGGACCAGCAGGGCGGCTGACCGCTACGTGCGGGCCAGCTACCACCTGGGCAACCTGCCGGTCGACGTCGACGACCGGGCGGCGGCGGCCGGCGTCCTCAGCGTGCAGCGCAACGTAGCCACGCCCCTCGGTACGGCTGCGCCGGGTGCGCCCGAAGTGTCCCAGACGTTGTGGACGTCGATCGCCGATTCCACCGCCCGCCGCTACTACTACCAGGACACGCTGTCGCCGGACATCGTCTGGGTGGAGTTGGATCGGTTGGCCTTCGACACCAGCGCACCGTCTCGTCGGCTGAACCTCCAGGGCCACCCCATCATCCACGGTGAGGTGTCCGACCGATTCGAGGCGGCAGACCCCTTCACCTTCCTCGGCACGTAGGGTCGCCTTCACGCTCAAGATGTGCCTGGCGGGAGCCGATGGTGTCGCATGTCGTTGCGCACTGAGCTTCTGGTGGTCGAGCCCGACAACCCCATCGCCCTCCGGGGCGCCGTCGAGCAGTTGTGCGAGCCCGGCGTCATCGAGGCGTTCGTCCAGCCGGTGGTGCGTCCGGCCGACCAGGTGATCGTCGGGTACGAAGCGTTGGCCCGCATGCCCCTCGAGCCCCTCCATCCGCCGGACTGGTGGCTCGCCCGGGCCGGCGAGATCGGCATGCGCAGCCATCTGGAGGTCGCCTGTCTGTCCGCCGCCACCGACCTCGGTCCGGCCCCTGAAGAGCGCCTCCTCTTCGTCAACCTCAGCCCGTCATTGCTGGCCAATCCCTCTGCGCTCCGTCTGCTGGAGCAACTGCCGGATCGTCTGGTGATCGAGCTGACCGAGCAGGAGGCCGTGGAGGACTACGACACCCTCCGTCGGGACCTTGCGCCCTGGCTGTCTCGGGGCGTGCGCATCGCCATCGACGACACCGGGGCCGGCTACTCGAGCCTTCGCCACGTCATCGAACTGACCCCCGACTTCTTGAAACTCGATCGAGAGCTGGTCCGGGATCTCGATCACGACCGCAACCGACGGGCCCTGGTCAGTGCGGTAGTCGCCTTCGCCGCCGAGGTGGGCACCAGCGTGATCGCCGAGGGCGTCGAGTCGGCCGACGAACTCGAGGTCCTGCGCGACGCCGAGGTCGACCTGGTCCAGGGGTACCTCCTGGCCCGGCCGGGACCGGCCTGGCCGGTGGTCACCGACGCTGCCGCCGCCAAGTCGGACGTGGTGCGTCTCAGCGGCGTCGCTCCCAACGCGCCAGAGGCCCGGCTGGCGGAAGCGCTCGGACGGGCCACCGACTCCCGCCAGGCCTGCTCGGTGGTGGTCGAGTACCTCTTCCGGCAGGGCCAGCTGATGCCCAGCGCCTATCTCGAGCGCCACGGCGAACTCCGGTGCATCGCCCAGCGAGGGCTGTGGCAGATCCTCGACGGCATGTCGGGCAGTGCGGGGATCACCGGACGGACATGGAAGTACGGCCAGCCGATCGTGGTGCCCGACGTGGCCTCGAACCCGGACTATCTCGAAGCCATCCCCGGGGTCGTCTCGGAGATCTGCGTCCCCATTCTCGCCGGGGATGTCGCCATCGGTGCTCTCAACGTCGAGTCGTTGATCCCGCTGCCCGCCGGGATGCTCCGACAGCTCGAGACCATCGCCTCGCTGCTCGCCGACCGGCTCCAGATGATCGACGACCACCTGGAGGAGGCGTCGTGGGACTCCACGGTCCAGGCGTCCATCGCCATCTCGGGGGTGACCGATGCCCGCTCGATGCCCGGGCGGCTGATCCGCTCCATCCGGGACGCGTCCCGGATGGACTCGGGGGCCCTGATCGTGGACTCGGCCCAAGGCCCGTCACTGGCCGCGGCGGTCGGGCCGCTCGAAGGCGGACTGTTCTCGCTGACCCGGGCAGAGCTCTTCTCACTTTCCGCCCTGGTCAACGACATCCGGTCCTGCTACACGGGAGGCGACGCCCTCGGTCGGGGCTTCGTGGGCACAGCATCGCTGCGGGACGGAGGGGCGCGGGTGGTGGTGGTCCTGCCGCTGTGGGCCCAACGCACCCGGCTGGGCAGTGTGGTTCTGGCCCACTCCCGTCCACTCCAGTTGAGCGGTGAGGAGGTGCGCCCCCTCGAGACCCTTGCCGACCACGTGGCCTCGGCGCTGGCCTCCAGCACACACGTGGACCTGCCGCTGAAGCGCTGAGCGGGTCAGCGGTCTCAGGAGCGGCGGTCGATGGTCGGCTCAGGCGTCGATCACGGTGGTGTCGGCGGTCGGGTTCAATCGGACGGAGCCCACACCCCTCGACGATGCCCTGTCGACCACGTTGGACGTGGCCCGGGCACCCGAGGTGGCTCCGGCCCGGTGTCCGACCCGTCCGGTGCCGGTACCATCGACGCCACCGGTCGGGGTCGAGGTCCGATGCACGGTCGGCTGGAGGAGGACCATGACGGAGGCCGAGGAGTTCTGCCACCATCTCGGGCAGGTGGCCGAGGTGACGCCCTCGTCGGACGGATGCGTGGAGTGCCTCCGCGACGGGGGGCAGTGGGTGCACCTGCGACTGTGCATGATCTGTGGACACGTCGGATGCTGCGACAACTCACCGGGCCGGCACGCCACCGCCCATTTCGACGAGACCGGGCACCCGCTGATCCAGTCCTTCGAGCCGGGGGAGGTGTGGTGGTGGTGCTACGTGGACGAGTTCGCCTTCGAAGTCGACGGTGTCCCGAATTTCGAGCACTCCTGAGCCGGTCCTGAACCCGGCCGGGCCGGGCCGGTGCCGGCACGACCCGTGCCGTCGCTAGGGTCAGCACCAGCCATGGCCCCACCCGAACCCTCCGTCGCATCCCGCGCCGGCCGCCGGCACCGACCGGCCACCGCCTGTGTCGGTGCCCTCGCTCTCCTCGTGTCGGGCTGCTCCGCGTTCGCCACTCCGCAACCCGCACCGGTGCACAATCCGTCACTCGCCCCCGGCGGCTCGGTGGGCTACGTGGTCTGCCCCACGTCGGTGACGCCGGTCGAGCTGGCCACCGCCACCGCCGAGGCCAGCATCACCCTGCCCATCTCGGGCACACCGGCGCTCGGTGACTTCGCCATCGCCGCGTCGCCGGACGGTCGGTTCGCCTACGTGGTCACCGGCGACGGCGTCCAGTCGGGCACATCGGGCCCGTCCACCACGGTGCCCCCGGCCACGGCGAGCACCGCCACCACCGCGCCGGCGGCGCCGGCCGCGCCGCCGTCCGCGTCCACATCCACGACGGCGCCGTCGACCGGAACCGGTGTGCAGAACGTGGTGGTGCCCATCGACCTGGTCACCCAGAAGGCGGAACGGCCGATCCCCATCCCCGGGCAGGGTGCCACCCACGGCATCGTGGTCATGCCCGGCGGGCGAACAGTCCTTGCGGCCAGCGGCACCACCATCGTCCCCGTTGACGCGATCACCCGCCACGTGGGTACGCCGCTCGATCTCGGGACCGGTCGGACCGTGTTCGGTCTGGCGCTGAATCCCACCAGCACCATGCTGTACGCGTTGGTCCCCGGCGGGGTCATCCCCGTCGACACCGCGCATGCCCGCGCCGGGGCGGAGATCCCGACCGGGCTGTCGGTCTCGTCGGTCTACTCGCCGCACGGACTGGTGGTGACCGCCGACGGGAGCCGGATCTATGTGGTCGGACAGGGAGGCACCGACTTCGGCGGACGCGTCCTGCCCATCGTGACGACGACCGGAGCCACCCTGCCTCCCACCGGCTTCGATCGCTTCGGCATCGCCGATCCGGCCGCGGTGGCGGTGACTGCCAACGGCGGGACCCTGCTGGTGGCCGACGCCGCCAACAACTGGGTGAACCCGATTGCGGTGGCCACGTTCGCCACCCCGGCCGACCCGGCGCGCCTGCCCCAGCGCAGTGGGGGATCGGTCGCATCGGGGACCCAGCATCCGACCGACATCGTGATCGGCCCGGGCGACACCGGGGCGTTCCTGGTCGACGGGTTCAATGCGGTCATCCCCTACGCGCCTGGCGGCCGGGTCTTCGGGCCGCCCATCCCGGTGTGCTCGGGTGCCTCGTCGATGACGGTGGCACCGGCCCCCTGACGTCGCTGGGCCGCCGGGGCTCTCAGGGCGTGGACGGTTCGGGTCCGCAGCCGGCCTCCCGCACCGCTTCCGCCGCCTCGCTCGACCGGTAGACGGCCGGCTCCAGGCCGGCGCTTTCGAGCAGCTCGTCGAGGGCCCGCGGCACGGCGGAAGCCAGTGCCCACGCCTTCGGGATGGTCTCCGGGCAGGTGTTGATCCCCCAGTAGAGGACGCCCCGGTAGCTCATCACGGTGAAGTTGGCCCCCATGCCTTCCATCACCGGGCCCAGGGGGAACCCGGCGATGAGCTCGGCGCCCCCCAGGTACAGCGGGAAGTCAGGGCCGGGGACGTTGGAGATGACCAGGTTGGCGATGGGCCGGTGCCGGTCGGCCAGCCGCATCCTCGAGTAGAACCGCGCCGCGTTGGCGAAGACGTTGGGCGTGGAGTGCTCAGCCCAGTTCTGCAGCATGTCCGCACCGAGGGCACGGTGCTCTTCCTTGGCCCCCCTGGTCCCCTCGTGGATGGCCATCAGGCGGTCGACCGGGTCGTCGAGGTTGGCCGGGAGCTGTACGAACATGGCCGACACCAGGTTGGAGCCCTTCGGCCCGTCGGCCTCCGGGGTGACCGACACGGGCACCACCGCCACCAGCGGCTTGTCCGGGAGCTCGTCCCTCTCGAGCAGGTAGGACCGCAGGGCTCCGGTGCACACGCCGAGGATCACGTCGTTCACCGTCGTCCCGGTGGCGTTCTTGAGACGCTTGACGTCGTCGAGCCCGATGGCGCCCAGGGCCACACTGCGTCGCCGGGTCAATGACCCGTTGAAGGAGGTGCGGGGGGCCGACAGCGGGAGGGCTGCCTTGGCCCGGGTGCCCCGACTCCCCACGCCGAGCCGCACCTTGCGCACGCCGAGCACCTTCTGACCGGTACGCACGATGTCGCGGGTCATCTCGAGGGGCCGGAGCGAGCGGGCCACCATGGCCTGGCTCATCAGTTCGAAGCCCGAAGGGATCCGCTCGTCGAGGCCCGCCTGCTCCGGTGGCGCCTGGTCCGGGGGGTCGATCTCGAGGTCGAACAGGACCGAGAGCAGTGCGGCTCCGGAGACTCCGTCCACCGTCGAATGGTGCATCTTGGCGATGACCCCGATCCGGCCGTCGGCCAGTCCTTCGACCATCCACATCTCCCACAGCGGCTTGCACCGGTCGAGCTGGTGTCCGGCGATGTCGCCGGCCAGGTCGGCCAGTTGGTGCAGCCCGCCCGGGCCGGGCACGGCGGTCAGCCGCACGTGGTAGTCGATGTCGAAGTCGGGGTCGTCGACCCACACCGGATGACCGAGCCTGAACGGCACCTCCACCAGCCGTCGCCGGAATACCGGGGCGTAGGGGATGCGGGCGGCGATGGAGCGTTTCATCCGTTCGAACGAATAGCCCCCGGGCACCGTCGACGGGTCGAACACCAAGGTGAGGGCCACGTGCATGTGGTGGGTGGGGGTCTCGAGATAGAGGAAGCTGGCATCGAGGCCGCTCAGTCGTTCCATGCCTGCTCCCTTCCCCGCTCCCTCGGTTTCCGCCTTGGGCGTCCCACCGCCGTTGGCTTCACTTCACCGACCAGACCGTGTTGTATGGAGGAGTGGCCTGGGTCTTCCTCGCAGTCAGCATTGTCTTCGCGCTGCTCGTGGTCAACGCCTATGTTCCGGTGAAGCGGGAGCCCGCCACCGTGCTCAGCTTCGCCTTCGGATGGATTACCGGGGAGCTGCCGCTCCACGTGGCCGCGTTCGAGGTGGTCGGCACGATGGCGGCCTTCGCCGCCATCCCCGCCCTGCGTTCGTGGCCGGGGTGGGTGGGCCTGGTCTTCGCCACCCTCTCGTGGGCGGGCCTCATCCGGCTGGCCATCGTCGCCCACCGCTCCGGCGCTCTCGTGGACGAGGCCCTGGCCGGGGCCACCGGCGGACCGATCGACGTCGAGGGCTGGGAGCCGAGCCCCGCCTGGAACACTTGGTGGCGCCTGGTCATTGCCATTCCCTTCCGGTTCCGGGGGATCCGGCGGGCCCGGAACATCGACTACTGGGGGGACGGGAACTACCGCCACAAGCTGGACATTCTCTCCCGGCGCTCTGTCATCCCCGAGCGGGCCCCGGTACTCGTCTACATCCACGGCGGGGCCTGGATGATCGGGGACAAGCGCCAGCAGGGCATCCCGATGATGCACGAGTTGGTCCAACGGGGCTGGGTGTGCGTGTCCATCAACTACCGGTTGAGCCCGAGGGCCACCTGGCCCGCCCACATCGTCGACTGCAAGCGGGCGGTGGCCTGGGTGCGCGAGCACATCGCCGAGTACGGCGGCGACCCGGATTTCATCGCCGTCTCCGGCGGCTCGGCCGGTGGGCACCTCTCGGCACTTGTGGCGCTCACCCCCAACGAGCCGGAGTGGCAGCCCGGGTTCGAGGACCTGGACACCCGGGTCGATGCGTGCGTCCCCTTCTACGGCGTCTACGACACCACGGCCGCACCCGACCGGTCCGGTGCCTTCGGGCCGGGGCTGACAGACCTCCTCGAACGACGGGTCATGAAGATCTCCATGGCCGACGACCCGGGCCTGTTCGAGCGGGCCTCCCCCGACCACCGAGTCACCGTCGATGCCCCACCCATGTTCGTCCTGCACGGGGTCAACGACACCCTGGTGCCACTGCCGGTGGCCCGCTACTTCGTCGAGAAGCTCCGCCAGGTCTCGAAGGCCCCGGTGGCCTACGTCGAGCTTCCCTGCGCCCAGCACGCGTTCGACGTGCTGGCCTCCATCCGGTGCCGACACGCCACGATGGGAGTGGTGCGCTTCCTCGAGGCCACGCGGATCCGGGCCGGGACGCATCCCTCGCCGGTGGGAGGACCGGACCGCATCGAGGCGAATTGACCCCTCAATTGTGGTGGAGCTCGTCGCCAGTGCTAGACACGCAGTCGAGTTTCTGACGTAGAGTCACTTATTCGATCGGGCCGGGGTGGCAAGTGCCGCCCGAAGAGCGGCACAGGGACAAAGTTCTAGGGGGATCAGTGCGTTCAGGTTCATGGAAGTCGTCCCTGGCCACCGTGGGAGTGCTGCTGCTGACGGCGACGACCGCCGTCGCCTGCAGCTCGACCACGTCGTCGTCCACCACCTCGGGGGGTGGTGGCTCGGGGAGTTCGAAGATCCCGTCCAGCGCGTTCAGCGACCACACCGGCATCACCTCCAACTCGGTCCACATCGGCAACGTCTCCACGCTGGCCGTCGGCGGCCTGTTCAAGGGGGCGTTGGTGGGCACCCAGGCCTACGCCGACTACCTGAACTCGACCGGCGGGGTCAACGGGCGGAAGATCACCGTCGACTCCGGTGATGACGGGTTCAGCGGGGCCGGCAACAAGCAGGCCACCCAGAACGCCATCTCCAACGACTTCTCCCTGGTGGGTGGCTTCTCACTCCAGGACAATTTCGGTGGGACCCTGCTGGCCAAGGACCCGGGCATGCCCAACGTCTCGGTGGTGCTCGACCCCGCCACCAACAAGCTGCCCAACGTCTACAGCGCGGTTCCGGCCAACGGCGGCTGGGAGTCCGGCCCGCTCACCTACTTCAAGAAGAAGTTCCCGAAGGACATTTCGGCGGCGGGCACCCTGACCTCCAACACGCCCTCGGCCCTGGCCGACTGGGCCGGCCAGAAGTACGCGATGGAGAAGCAGGGGTACAAGGTCGTCTACGAGCCGAGCATCCCGGTCACCCAGACCGACTTCACCCAGAACGTCATCGCCATGAAGAACGCCGGCGTGAAGATCCTCTTCATCGACCAGCTCCCGCAGATCTACGCCTCCTCCCTCCTGAAGGACCTCCAGCAGCAGAACTTCCATCCCCAGGTGATCCTGGGGGCGGCCAGCTACTCCAACACGCTCATCGCCAACTCAGGCGGACCCGCGGCGGTCAACGGTGCCCAGGTCGACCAGAACACGTCGTTCTACCTGGGCCAGGATGCGGCACTCATCCCGGCGGTTGGGTTGTTCAACAAGTGGGTCAACGTGGCCTCACCCGGGTTCCACGCCGACCTGTTCACCCTGTACGGATGGCTCTCGGCCGAGCTCTTCTCCGACGCCCTGAAGAACGCCGGTTCCGACCCCAGCCGGGGATCGCTGCTGCAGGCGCTGTCGAAGATCACCACGTTCAGCGGCAACAACATCGTGGCCCCGACCAATCCGGCGGCCAAGACGTTGGGCAACTGCTACCTGATCGGGCAGGTGGCCAACGGGGACTACCAACGCCTCGACGATCCGCCGGTGAGCAGCAGCACCAACGGATACCGTTGCGACGGCGAGTATGTAACGCCGCCAGGGGCCTGAGCGAGCCACGCCCGGAACCGGAGCAGGTGACGTGATGCATCGGGGGATGAGTCGGTGAGCAACTTCCTGCAGTACACCATCTTCGGGATCATGCTCGGGGCCGGGTATGCCATCGCGGCCACCGGCCTGGTGGTCACCTACACCACCTCGGGGGTGTTCAACTTCGCCCAGGGAGCGGTGGGGATGATCGCCGCCTTCTGCTACTGGGAACTGGTCTCGGCCCACCACGTGCCGGTCCTCCTGGCCCTGGTGATCATCCTGGTCATCGGGGCAGCCGTCGCCGGGGCGCTGGTGGAGCGGGTGCTCATGCGCCGGCTGCACGGGGCGTCGGCCGAACGACCGGTCATGGTCACCCTCGGCCTCATGGTCATCCTCACCGGGGCCGCCACCCTGATCTGGAACCCGACCACCGAGCGGTCGGTGGACAACATGGTCTCCGGCCAGTTCCGTCTGGTGGGGATCAACATCCAGTATCAGGAAGTCCTGATCATCGGGGTGGCCCTGGCGGTGGCCTTCGCCCTGCGGGCGCTCTTCTACTCGACCCGCACCGGCTACGCCCTGCGGGCGGTGGTCGACGACCCCGAGCTCGTGGCCATGTCCGGGGTATCCCCCAACCGGATGAGCCAGTACGGCTGGATCCTGGGCTTCATGATGGCCGCCCTGGCCGGCGTGCTACTGGCCCCGACCCAGACCACCGGCATCCAGATTCCGGCGATGACGCTGCTGGTGGTCAGCGGCTACGCAGCGGCCATCGTCGGTCGGCTCAAGAACATTTCGGTCACCTTCGCCGCCGCCATCGGGATCGGCCTGGCCGAGAACTACGTCATCAACTACGTCCTCCCCCATCTCCCCGAGAACCTGGTCCCCGACGTCACGTATGCACTGCCCATGGTGTTCTTGTTCATTGCCCTGGTCACCCTGCCCTCGGTGCGGCTCCGGGCGGTGGGCCGCCTGACCACCATGCGGGCCCCCCGGGTGGCCGGAGGCAAGGAGTCGTTGATCGCCGGAGGGGTCTTCCTGGCCCTGGCCGTGGTGGCCGCCATCGTCTTCAACAACACCGACGTCAAGGGGACCACCCTCCTCACCCTGGGCGGCATGGTGATGACACTGGGGATCGTCGGCCTCTCCCTGGTCCTGCTCACCGGGTACTCGGGCCAGGTCTCCCTGTGCCAGTTCTCCTTCATGGGGATCGGTGCCTTCATCATGGGGAAGGTGGCCGGCGGCGGATCGGTCCTCGGCCTGCTGGCGGCCACCGCCATCTGCGCCGGCGTCGGGGCCCTGATCGCCCTGCCCACCGTCCGGTTGCGCGACCTCTACCTGGCCCTGGCCACCTTCGCCTTCGCCGACGCCGTGGCCACCGGTTTCTTCAACGACGGCCACGTCTTCGGCGTCGGCGGGGTGACCATCGGCCGCATCCTCCTTCCCGGGCTCTCGCTCAGCGGCGACCGGGCCGAATTCCTGATGGTCACCGTCTTCTTCGTGCTGGCCGCCTGGATGGTCCTGGCCATCCGGCGCAGCCTGTTCGGCCGCCGCCTGGTCGCCCTCAACGACTCGCCGGCGGCGTACGCCACGGTCGGCCTCAACATCGGGTTCACCAAGGTGGCGGTGTTCGCCATCGCCGCGGCGATGGCCGGCCTGGCCGGCGCCCTCTACGGCACGGTCCAGGGCGTCGTCGGCACCACCGACTTCGACTTCTTCCCCGGGATCATCTTCGTGCTCTTCGTGACCATCTGGAGCATCCGCACCGTGTCGGGGGCCTTCCTGGCCGCCGTCAGCTACGTGGCGTTGAACCAGATATGGCCCAACGGGGTGGGGCTGTTCGCCGGCGTGGGCATCATTCTGATCGGCCGTGCGGCCAGCGGGGTCCTGGGCATCGAGCCGTTCCAGTTCCCCCTTCCGTGGGTGAGACGGCCCACCTCGCCTGCAGTCGGTCCCGCCGGTGACCTGGTCGCCCCCTCGGCCCTGATCGGAGGCGAAACCAGTGCCGCCAGTTGAGAACCCCGATGGCGGGACCGCCGTGCTCACCGTCTCCGACGTGGCCGTCCGCTTCGGCGGCGTGTCCGCCCTGAGCGACGCCTCCTTGTCGGTCGGGTCGGGGACGGTCACCGGGCTGATCGGACCCAACGGTGCCGGCAAGACCACGTTGTTCAATGTGATCAGCGGGCTCCAGACCCCCGACCACGGCACCGTCTACCTGTTCGACACCGACGTGACCTCGATGAAGCCCCACCGCCGGGCCCGGCTCGGCCTGGCCCGCACCTTCCAGCGGTTGGAGGTCTTCGGCACCCTTTCGGCCAGCGAGAACGTACAGGTGGGGCTCGAGTCGGGCGTCAAGTGGTGGGACTGGCACCGCCTGGGACGCCTGCTCCCCAACCGGAGGGCGGCGGCCCGGTCGGCCAGTACGGGCGACCTCCTGGCCGGTGACCCCATCGCCTCGGCCGCGTCCACCGACGCAGTCTGCGAGCGCCTGCTCGAAGGGGTGGGGCTCGAAGGGCTCGGGGGCGAACAGTCGGCCGCCATGTCCACCGGCCTGGCCCGGATGGTCGAACTGGCCCGGGCCCTGGCCATCGGCCCCAAGCTGCTGCTGCTGGACGAGCCCGGCTCGGGCCTGGACGAGGCCGAGTCGACCGCGCTGGGCGATCTGCTGGCCAAGCTGGCCGCCGGGGGCATGGCCGTGCTGCTGGTCGAGCACGACATGGAGTTGGTCATGCGGATCTGCGACCACATCTACGTCCTCGACTTCGGCGACATCATCGCGTCGGGGACCCCCGAGGAGATCCGCAAGAACCCGGCGGTCCAGGCCGCCTACCTGGGCGAGGCCACCGTACCGGAGGAGGTCGTCGCCACGCAGCACGGTGAGCCCGACGCCGATCCGTCCGAACCGGCGGCCGAACCCGACGGGGGGAGCGGCCGGTGACCGACCTGGCCCAGGTTCCCGCCGGTGGACCGGCGGGCGACACCCACCAGCTGCCCCCGAGCGTCGCCATCAAGGGGGTGCGCGCCGCCTACGGCCGGATCGAGGTGCTCCACGGCGTGGACCTGGTGGTGCCCCCGGGCAGTGTGTTCGCCCTGCTCGGTCCCAACGGTGCCGGCAAGTCGACCCTGCTCAAGGTGGTCAGCGGCCGGATGCGGTCCACCGGGGGTGAGGTGCTCATCGGAGACCGGCCGGTGGGCAAGACGCCGACGGAGAAGCTGGTCAAGAGCGGGCTGTGCGCCATTCCCGAGGGCCGGGGGATCTTCCCCAACCTGACCGTACGCGAGAACCTCCGGATCTGGACCTACCGCGGCGGCCTGACCGTCAAGGACGTGGAGGACAAGACCTTCGATACCTTCCCCCGCCTGAAGGAGCGCCGGCGACAGATGGCCGGGACGCTCTCCGGCGGCGAGCAGCAGATGCTGGCCATCTCACGGGCGCTGGTCACCGAGCCGCAGGTCCTCCTCCTCGACGAGCTGTCCATGGGTCTGGCGCCGCTGATCGTGGCCGAGCTCTACGAGCTGGTGGGCACCCTGGCCTCCCAGGGGATGACCGTCCTGCTGGTCGAGCAGTTCGTGACCACGGCGCTTGCGGTGGCCACCCGGGCGGCGATCATGGTGCACGGCCGGATCCAGCAGGAGGGATCCCCGAAGGCGATGGCCGACGCCGCCAAGCAGCTCTACCTGGCCTGACCGGCCCGGTTCACTCCTCGTCGGCCAGCTCGACCTCGACGACGGCCTCGACGGCCTCGACGGTCACCAGGTTCACCACGCCTCCGGCGTCGCGGAGGTCCTGCTCGGCGGAGAACAGCGCGGTGATCCGCTCCGCCCTGTCGGCCACCGTCAGGGTGGAGACCTGCGAACGCATCGAGCGCTTGGCGGTCGTCTTGGCCCGTCGGACCTGACCGAGCACGCCGGCGGTGACTTCCAGGACCGACACCGGACCGGGCGTCGCGTCCAGGGCCGGGCCGAACTCGCCTGGCGACGGCCAGGGCGCGGTGTGGATGGACCCGGGCTGCCACCACGACCACACCTCCTCGGTCACGAAGGGGAGGATGGGAGCCAGCAGCCGGAGCAACGCCGACAGCGCCAGGGCCAGCGCGGCCTGAGCCGAGGCCGGTCCCGCTTCGGCTGCGTCGCCGTAGGCCCGGGTCTTGACCAGTTCGAGGTAGTCGTCGCAGAACGACCAGAAGAACGACTCGGTACGCTCCAGGGCTCGTGCGTAGTCGAAACCCTCGAAGGCGGCGGTGGCTTCGGCGACCACGGCGGCCAGTCCGACCAGCATGGCCCGGTCGATGGGGGCGGTCACCGCCCCGGGACCCGGGGCGGTGACCACGCCGTCCTCGTCGGCGATCCGCCCGAGCGCGAAGCGCGAGGCGTTGAGGACCTTGATGGCCAGGCGACGGCCGACCTTCATCTGTCCCTCGTCGAAGGCGGTGTCGGTGCCCGGCCTCCCTCCCGCTGCCCAGTAGCGCACGGCGTCGGCACCGTGCTTCTCGACCAGTGGCAGCGGGGTGACCACGTCGCCCTTCGACTTGGACATCTTCTTGCGATCGGGGTCGAGCACCCAACCGGAGATCGCCACGTCGGACCAGGGGAGCGAGCCGTGCTCGAGCTCGGCCCGGACCACCGTAGAGAACAGCCAGGTCCGGATGATCTCGTGGGCCTGGGGACGGACGTCCATGGGGAACACCCGGCTGAACAGGTCGGGATCGTCCTCCCACCCGCCGGCGATCTGCGGGGTCAGCGACGAGGTGGCCCAGGTGTCCATCACGTCGGGGTCACCCACGAACCCCCCCGGCTGGGCCCGTCGGGCCTCGTCGTACCCGTCGGGAACATCGGTGGACGGGTCGACCGGGAGGCGCTCTTCGTCGGCGAAGATCGGTGCGTCGAAGTCGGTCTCGCCGGACTCGTCCACCGGGTACCACACCGGAAAGGGAACCCCGAAGAACCGTTGGCGGCTGATGTTCCAGTCCCCGTTGAGGCCCTCGACCCACGAGGTGTAGCGCTGGGCCATGTAGGGCGGGTGCCAGTCCAACTGCTCACCCCGGGCCAGCAGCCGTTCGCGCAAGGGGAGGGTGAGGACGAACCACTGGCGTGAGGACACGATCTCGAGTGGTCGGTCGCCCTTCTCGTAGAACTTGACCGGATGGGTGATCGGGCTGGGATCGCCGATCAGGTCGCCCGATGCGGTGAGCAGTTCGACGATGCGGGCCTGAGCCTGCTTGACCGTGCGTCCGGTCAGCTCGGTGTAGGCCGCCGTCGCTGCCTCGGGGGTGTCCGACTCCCACCCCTCGGTTCCCCACTCGACGGGCAGGAGGCGCCCGTCCCGTCCGACCACGGTACGGGCGGGTAGGGCGAGCTCCCGCCACCAGGTCACGTCGGTGGTGTCGCCGAACGTGCAGATCATGGCGATACCCGACCCCTTCTCCGGGTCGGCCAGCTCGTGGGCGAGCACGGGGACGCGAACCCCGAACAGCGGGGTGACCACCTCGGTGCCGAACAGCGGCCGGTACCGCTCGTCGTCGGGGTGGGCGACGAGGGCCACACAGGCCGGGAGCAGCTCGGGCCGGGTGGTCTCGATGTCCACGCTGCCCTCCCCCCCGACCCTGGGGAACCGGAGCCGGTGGTAGGCGCCGGGACGATCGCGGTCCTCCAGCTCGGCTTGGCTGACCGCGGTGCGGAAGTCGACGTCCCACAGGGTGGGGGCGGTGCGCTGGACCACCTGGCCGCGTCCGGCCAGCCGGAGGAAGCCCCGTTGGGACACCCGCTGGGCCCGCTCCGAGATGGTGGCATAGGTGTGGGACCAGTCCACCGACAGGCCGAGGGCCCGCCACAGGTGCTCGAATACCTGCTCGTCCTCGGCGGTGAGCCGGTGGCAGAGGGCCACGAAGTTGGGGCGCGACACCGAAATCGGGTCCTTGGGGGGGTCGGTCGGCGGCTCGAAGTCGGGATCGAAGGGGAGGCTCGGGTCGCACCGCACGCCGAAGTAGTTCTGGACACGGCGCTCGGTGGGGAGGCCGTTGTCGTCCCAGCCCATCGGGTAGAAGACCGCCTTGCCCCGCATCCTCTGGAAGCGGGCCACCGCGTCGGTGTGGGTATAGGAGAAGACGTGGCCGATGTGGAGGGAGCCCGAGACGGTCGGTGGTGGGGTGTCGATGGAGAACACCTGATCGCGGGTGGCGGTCCGGTCGAAGGTGTAGGTGCCCTGTTCCTCCCACCGCGCCGCCCAGACGGCCTCGAGCCCTTCGAGGCCGGGCTTGTCCGGGATCCCCCTCGGCCCCGTCGTCCCGCCGCTGGGTCCGGTCGCGTCAGTGCTCATGATCGGGTTACCGTACCCTGCGTGCTCACGCTCCACGACACCGCCACCGGCGACGTGGCGCCGCTGCGCCTACGGACCCCCGGCCGGGTCTCCCTCTACGTCTGCGGCCCGACGGTCGACGGGGTGCCCCATCTGGGGCACGGCCGGATGTCCCTGGTCTTCGACGTGCTGCGCCGCTATCTCCTCTTCACCGGCCTCGACGTCACCTACGTCTCCAACGTCACCGACATCGAGGACAAGATCATCGACCGGGCGGCGGCCCAGGGCATCGACATCGCCGAGTTCACCGCAACCAACGAGGCGCTGTGGTGGGAGATCATGGACGCCCTGGGCGTCCTGCGGCCCGACGAGACCCCGCACGCCACCGCCTACGTCGACCGGATGATCGACCTGGTGGCCGACCTGGTGGGTCGGGGCGTCGCCTACGAGACCAGCGACGGGGTCTACCTGTCGGTGATGGACGTCCCCGGGTACGGTCTCCTGGCCCGCCAGCCGCTCGACTCGTTGCGGGCCGGGGCCCGGGTCGAGGCCGACGAGGAGAAGCGCTCGCCCCTCGACTTCGTCCTGTGGAAGAAGGCCAAGACGGGCGAGCCGTCGTGGGAGGCACCGTGGGGTGCCGGCCGGCCGGGGTGGCACACCGAGTGCGTGGTCATGTCGCTCGACCTGTTGGGGGAGGGCTTCGAGCTGCACGGGGGCGGGATCGACCTGATGTTCCCCCACCACGAGAACGAGCGCGCCCAGGCGGTGGCCACCGGTCGCGAGTTCGCCCGGCACTGGATGCACAACGGCTGGGTGACCATGGACGGCGAGAAGATGTCCAAGTCGCTGGGGAACTTCACCTCCCTGGCCGACCTGCTAGCGCGCAACGACGCCCGCGCCTACCGGCTGCTGGTCCTGCGCTCCCACTACCGGTCGCCCATCGAGGTCACCCCGGACACCATCGCCGATGCCGAGTCGGGACTGGCCCGGCTGGACGAGGTGGGCCGGCGGTTCGACCTCCCCGACCTGCTGGCCTCGGGACCGGTGGTCGATCCGGGTGCAGCCGGGGACGGCTCCGGTCCGGCTGCGCAGCCAGCTGACGTGGATGCCGAGGCGGTGGCCCGGTTCCGGGCCCGTATGGATGACGACCTCGACACCCCGGGGGCGTTGGCCACGGTGTTCGACCTGGTGCGCCAGGCCAATGCGGCGGCCGACGCCGGGGACGAACCCGGTTCCCGCCGGGCGGCCGCCACGGTGGCCCTGTTGTGCGCGGCGCTGGGGCTCCGCTTCCGCTCCGACGAGGGGTCCGAGGTGGACGAGGCCAGCGCCGAGCTGGTCCGGCTGCGGGACGAGGCCCGGGCGGCCAAGGACTGGGCCCGGGCCGACGCTCTGCGCGGCGAGCTCGAGTCCGCCGGCTGGTCGGTCGAGGACGGGCCCACCGGGACCCGGATCCGGCGTCAATGAACGCCGTGTGAACACCTGCACGGAAGGCCTGTTCCCCTGGAGATTCGCCGAAACAGGCTGCTAGCGTTTTGACGGCAGGCAGTCCCCTTCGGTTGGTGGTCGAAGACCCGCTCTCGGGCGGGAGGGCACACCCTTCCGACGTCGACGCGTCTGTGCGTTGTGTGCGTGGAGGAAAGGGGTAAGCCACCGTGGCTTCCGGAACTGTCAAGTGGTTCAACGCTGAGAAGGGCTTCGGCTTCATCTCTCAGCCGGATGGTGGTGCCGACGTGTTCGTGCACCACTCAGCCATCCAGATGAGCGGCTTCCGCTCACTCGAAGAGGGTCAGGCGGTCGAGTTCGACCTGCAGGAGGGCCCCAAGGGACTCCAGGCGGTCGATGTGCGCCTGGCCCAGCCCGCCTAGACCACCCGCCTGCCGGGCCGCAGGCCTGGAACACCACCGCACTGCCACCGGGACGATCAACGCGCCCCGGTGCGGCTCCGGCTCGTCCAACACCGCCTCTGTGCTCCTGCAGTCGTCGTTCGCGTTCGGGGCTTCTCTCGTCCGGCCGGACGCCCGCTCGACCCTTGCGCGCGCTCGTGGCGACCGTGATGGCTGGCGAAGTGGGCGATTCGTGGTTACCATATAGTAACTACACAGGATGCGCCGGTCCCGATGACCGACCACCGGTGCTGCCGCGGGTGCAAGTTCCGGGTGGCTGCCGATGCCGAAGTGCGAGAGGCCCCCGACGGGCTGGAACAGGAGCAGGGCGCCATGGCTGATTTCACCCTGGACCTCAACGAGGACCAACTGCAGATCCAGAAGTGGGTACACGACTTCGCCGAGAACGTCGTCCGCCCCGCCGGCCACGAGTGGGACGAGAAGGAAGAGACCCCCTGGCCGATCATCAAGGAGGCCGCGGAGATCGGCCTGTACTCGTTCGATTTCATCACCCAGTGCTTCCTCGACCCGACCGGACTGATGCTGCCGATCGCCAGCGAGGAGATGTCCTGGGGTGACGCCGGCATCGCCTTGTCGATCTTCGGCAGCACCCTCGGCCTGGCCGGCATCGCCGCCAACGGGACCCCCGAGCAGCTGATGGAGTGGGGTCCCCAGTGCTTCGGGACTCCGGACAAGATCCAGCTGGCCGCGTTCGCCGTGTCCGAGCCCGACGCCGGCTCCGACGTGTCCTCCCTCCGCACCCGGGCCGTCTACGACGAGGCCAAGGACGAGTGGGTCCTCAACGGCACGAAGACATGGATCACCAACGGCGGCATCGCCGACATCCACGTGGTGGTGGCCTCGGTGGAGCCCGAGCTCGGGTCGAGGGGTCAGGCCAGCTTCATCGTGCCGCCCAACACGCCGGGAATCTCGCAGGGTCAGAAGTTCCAGAAGATGGGGATCCGTGCCTCCCACACCGCCGAGGTCGTCCTCGACAACTGCCGGGTGCCCGGCCACTGCCTCCTCGGCGGCAAGGACAAGCTCGACGAGAAGCTCGCCCGGGCCCGCGAGGGGAAGCGGTCGACAAGCCAGGCGGCCATGAAGACGTTCGAGGGCTCCCGTCCCACGGTCGGTGCCCAGGCCCTGGGGATCGCCCGGGCCGCCTACGAGTACTCCCTCGACTACGCCAAGGAACGCAAGGCCTTCGGTCGGGCCATCATCGAGAACCAGGCCATCGCCTTCAAGCTGGCCGACATGAAGACCCGGATCGACGCCTCCCGCCTGCTGGTGTGGCGGGCGTCATGGATGGCCAGCCAGGGCAAGGAGTTCACCGCAGGTGAGGGTTCGATGTCCAAGCTCTTTGCCGGTGAGACCGCGGTGCACGTGACCGAGGAGGCCATCCAGATCATGGGCGGCTACGGCTACATCCGCGAGCACCCGGTGGAGCGGTGGCACCGTGACTCGAAGATCTACACCATCTTCGAGGGCACGTCCGAGATCCAGCGCCTGATCATCGCCCGGGCCATCTCCGGAGTGCACATCAAGTAGCTGACCCGGACAGGGCACATGGCTCCCTGACGGCCGGCGTTGGACCCGTACGCGTTTGGAGAGGAGATCAGTGAGGGTGGTCATCGGGGAGCTACTCCCCCTCGCGTTGGTGGTAACGATCTCACCGATCAACATCATCGCCGCCATCCTCCTCCTGTTCACCAAGCGGCCACTGGTCACCGCATCGAGCTATCTCGCCGGCTTCATCGCCGGTGTCGCTGTGATGCTGACAGCGTTCGTCGCCATCGCCGGAGCTGTCGATCTGTCTGCGGGATCGGGGCACGCCACCTGGGGTGCCGCGCTCAAATCCGCCCTCGGGGGGTGCCTGCTGGTGGCCGGTGTCCACAAGTTCCGCGGTCGCCCGCGGAATGATGGGGACGCGTCCTTGCCGAAGTGGATGGACGGGGTCGTCGGGTACGGGGTGGCCCGTTCCCTGGGTACCGGGGTCGTCGTCGGCGCACTGAATCCCAAGAACATCGCGGTCGGGCTGGCTGCTGCGATCACCGTCGCCTCGGCAGGCCTCTCCACCGGAGAGCAGATCGGGACGATCGCTGTCTATGTCTTCATCGCCGTGCTCGGGGTGGCAGCACCGATCCTGGTGATGCTGTCCCTCGGAGACAAGGCACAAGAGGTGCTTGGCGGATGGAGGTCATGGCTCGAGCGCAACAACTCGACCGTGATGTCCGTGCTCTATCTCGTGTTCGGGGTGGTCCTGATCGGGCAGGGCATCGCCGGTATGTAGGTGTCAGGAGACGTTTCGGTGGGCGCTCCCCAACGGGTGAGGGCCTAGGTGTCCACGGCTGCAGCGCTGGGGGGCGTATCGGCGGCGACAGCGCCTATGGGATTGGCGGCTGTCCGGGGACGAACACCGCTGAACAGCCGAGCTCCTCCAGCGGGTAGAGTTAGTTGCGTACGCAAGGAGTGTCCATGACCACAGCTGAGACCGTCCACCCGTTCGACACCTTCCTGGCCGACGCCGCCCCGCGGAGTCGGGAGCACCGGCTGTGGACCCCGGCCGACGGAGCTCTGCCGGCCATCTTCCTCGGACACGGGGCGCCACCCCTGCTCGACGACCCGCTGTGGATGGGTCAGCTCTTCGGATGGTCGATGGATCTGCCGAAGCCCCAGGGCATCCTGGTCGTTTCGGCCCACTGGGAGAGCGCCCCGCTCGCCCTGTCCGGGACCCACGGGGCCACCCCGCTCGTCTACGACTTCGGAGGCTTCGACCGCCGCTTCTTCGAGATGACCTATCCGACGCCGGACGCCACCGGATTGGCCAACCAGGTGGCGGCGATGATGCCAGACAACGCCCCGCTCCACGAGCACCGCGACCGCGGGCTCGATCACGGGGCCTGGGTCCCGTTGAAGGTGATGTACCCCAATGCCGACATCCCGGCCGTGCAGTTGAGCCTGCCGACCGATGACCCGTGGGCGCTGGTGGAGATCGGTCGCCGGCTGCGGCCGTTGCGCGAGCAGGGCGTGCTGGTGATCGGTTCGGGCTTCATGACCCACGGGCTGCCCTTCCTCACCCGGGGTGACTTCGAAGGGACCTCCGGTCCACCGGGCTGGTCGGTGGAGTTCGACGAGTGGGCCCGTGAGGCGCTGGCCGGCGGTGACCTCGAGACACTGGCCGCCTACCTGGACAAGGCGCCCGGCATGCCCTTCGCCCATCCGACCGTCGAGCACTTCCTCCCGTTGTTCGTGACCATGGGCATGGCCGCGCGGCCCGACGCCCCGGTCAACACGGTCATCGAGGGGTTCGGGTTCGGGCTGTCCAAGCGCTCGTTCGAGGTGGCCTGACCGACCGCGTGCGTTCTGTCCGCGGTCGGCCCGCGTGCCAGTCTGTGGCCATGGACCGCCGACCTGACGACGCCGACCGACGCCCCATGGTGCTCACGCTGTGCACCGGCAACGCGGCCCGATCGGTGATGTCCGGGGCCATGCTGCGCTCGGCGCCGGTCCGCATCGTGACCGCCGGGACCCACGTGGTGGAAGGTCAGCCGATGAGCCGCCGGACCCGTGACGCCCTGGCCGCCGTCGGCTTCGCTGCACCGGACCATCGCAGCCGGCAACTGACCGAGGGGGACATCGAGGCGGCCGACCTGATTCTGGCCATGGCCGGCGAACACGTGTCCTACATCCGACGCCGGCACCCCCAGGCGGCGGCCAGGACGGCGACCATCAAGCGGCTGGTGCGCGATCTGCCGGCCGGTCCGGACCCACTCTCCGCCCGGATCGCCCGGCTGGGTCTGGCCGACGTCCTTGTCGAGCCCTGGGAGGACGTGGAGGACCCGGCCGGCGGTGAGGACGACGTCTACGTGTCCTGCGCGCACGAGCTGGCCGGACTGTGCACCGAGCTGCACACCCTGATCGGCTGAGCCGGGACCGGACCCGGTCCGGTCAGTGTCCGGCCGACCCGCTCAGGCCGAGTGCGAGCTGGACAGCTGGGGGTGACGCAGCGAGATGTCGGCACACGCCTCGCACACCTCTTCGGGGATGATCCCGGCCTTCATCAGGTAGCCGAAGGCGATGCAGCCGAGGCACAGCCCGAACACCGACTCGAGGGTGGCAGCGGTGGCCAGCAGAGCGACCACCACCCAGGTGGCGACCGAGAGCCCGAACCCGAACCAGAGGATCAGGGCGGTGGTGGAGAAGACCACGCCCACGCCCTGGGCGAACCGCTTGGGCGGGCCGGCCACCGGCTTGGGCCCCCACGGCAGGCGGGGGGCGATGACCCGGGTGGCCAGCTGGCCGAGGGGACTCAGGGTCGGCCCGGTGAGGACCCGGGCCCAGAACCCGTAGGCCAGGGGGATCAGGATCCAGGGCTGCTGGAAGGCGATGGCGGCAACGGCCATGACCACCACGCCGGCGGCCACGGTTCGGGCGGCGTACTCGTTCACGGGATTCGGAAAACTGAACACCCAGATACTTTACCGGATCGCTCGGGATTCCGGAGCGGTCAGGCAATCCGGTCCCGATCAGGCGGCGGTGACCGCCTCCCGGAGCAGGTTGAGCCCACCGAGACCGGGGAGCCGGTCCACCCGGCGGTCGATCCGGTCGGCCATCGCCCGGCCGTCGTCGTCGCCGAAGAGGAAGGTGCGCAGGAATTCGACCTCCCGTTCGGGGACGACTCCGGTCCCGACCGGCGCCCAGAATCGCCGCAGTGCCCATCGGGTGATCCTCTGGGCACCACGGCTGTCGGCCAGGCGGGTCCTGGCCTGGGAGGCGTAGAAGTCGATGTGGCGACCCTCCTGCTTCATGATCCGCCGGAGCAGCTCACTGAGGGTCGGGTGACCGGCCAGGTTGGCCAGCCGGGCGTACGCGGCCTGGGTCGTCCACTCGTTGACCGCACCCCACGTCATGTGGACGGCGGTGAGATGCGGGGTGATGGCCGACGCCACCTGGAAGCTCAACGGCTTCCACGCATCGACTCTGGACAGCCGCTGGCGGAGCGCGGCGACCCGTCCGTTGCCGGCAACCTCGTCGTGCGCCTCGAGGATGCCGGCGATGGCCTCGCCATGCCAGAACTCCTCGTAGTTCCACAGCGTGAGGAACGAGGTGACCTCTGGATCGCGGTGAGCACGGGTCACCAGCACGTCGCGCAGATAGCAGACCGTGTGGTTCTCGACGTCGTGCATGTAGCGCAGGCATCGCAGTGCGTCGGGGCTCAACGGCTGGTCCCGGAAGGTGTCGAAGTCGATGTCGTCGACCTCGAGCTTCTCGGACAGACGCCGGTAGGTCGACATGTCGAAACTCATGACCCGTATTCGTTGCCGGCCGCGTCCGGGATGAAATTCTTGCGGATCGATATCGGTGCGGGAAGGAATCAGGACGGATGCGAACCACGCGCCCGTTGGCCGGCCGGTCAGCCCTTGCCGTGCACCTCTTTGGCGAACCGGGCCGCCAGCTGCCGAGAGATGCCGAACGCCCTCCCGATGTCACCGATGGACATTCCCTCCTGCAGCCCGGCCTTGGTGATCGAAAGCCGAAGGCGGTGCCTGCGTTCCTCGAAGTGGCTGAGCGCGTCGGTCATCCGGGTCCTCCGCTCGGCCGTCTGTAGTTGCGACAGCGCGTCGACGAGGGGAACGCCCTGATCGAGGAGCTTCAGTCCCTTGGCGAACGCTCTCCGGTTGACGAGGATCAGGTCGCGCAGCTCCTGTCCTGCGTCCATCAGCTCCTTGATGTCATCGGCCAGGGCATCGCGAGCGGTGGGCATGGGTCGATCCTACGGGCCACCGACTGTAGAAACCTTGCATGCAGCTGCAACTCGTCGTCCGCTGATCCGGATGTGACCGATGCGCGACCAGGGCGGAGGAACCCGGTCATCCGGCCGGGCGACCGGCTCCGAATACAGTCCGTGGTCGTGGACGCCGAACAGGCCAGTGACGCCAACCTGGTGGTGGCCGTCGCCCGTTGGCACCACCAGGCGTTGGCCGAGGTGTACCGCCGCCACGGCGGTGCCGTCCACGGGCTGGCCCGCCGGATCCTCCGCAGTGACACTCCCGCCGAGGAGATCACCCAAGAGGTCTTCCTCGATCTGTGGAACCACCCGGAGAAGTTCGATGCCCAACGCGGCACCCTCCGGTCGTTCCTCCTGGCCCGCACCCACGGCAAGTCGGTGGACTTCGTCCGTTCGGAGGTGGCCCGCAAGTTGCGCGAGGAACGCACCTCGCGGGAGACGGCCACCGCCGGCTACGACATCGACCACGAGGTGTGGGACATGGCGGTGGCCGGGCAGGTGCACGAGGCGCTGGGCGCGCTGCCCGACGAGTTGCGCCAGCCCATCGAGTTGGCCTATTTCGGCGGGCACACCTACCGGGAAGTGGCGGTGATGTTGCAGGAGCCGGAAGGTACCGTCAAGAGCCGCATCAGGTCCGGACTCGGCCGCCTTCGGATCAACCTGGCAGAACGTGGCGTGGCGCCGGCAGGAGCGGACCGGTGAACACGCCTCTTTCTCCATCGGAACACCGGGAGCTCCAAGAGCTCCTGGGTGCCTACGCGCTGGACGCCGTCGACAGCGAGACCGCCGACCGGGTGGAGCGGCATCTCGACGGATGCGTGAGGTGCTCGACCGAAGTCGCCCACCACCACGAGGTGGCCGGTCTGCTGGCCAACTCGGGCGGCCCGTCGCCGGCCGGTGTGTGGGACCGGATCGCCAGCCGTCTCGACGACTCGGCCCCGCCGTCGTGGGAGCGCCTGAACGAGCGCCTCGAAGCCGAAGGGGCCGGGGCCGAGGGCGGCGGAGAACGGCGGGTCCGGATGGAGGGGGCGGGCGACGAGTCGACCGTCGAGCGCGCCGCACCCGCGGCCGGCGTGGTCCCGATCACCGACGCCCGCCGTCGGAACCGGGCGGTGGTGCGGATCGCCACCGTGGCCGCCGGCGCCGCGGCCGTGGTGGCGTTGGCACTCGGCCTGCAGGTCCACCACCTGAACCAGAAGGTCTCCGCCCTCCAGGCCCAGCCGTCGCTCTCGTCGGCGGAGCGGTCCGCACTGGCCGACCCCTCGACCAAGAAGATCGAGCTGGCCGGCTCGACCGGCACCACCACCGGCAGGGTCACCGTGGTGCTGACCTCGTCGGGCACCGGTTTCGTCGAGGCCACCGGGCTCTCGTCGCTCCCCAAGGACCGGACCTACCAGCTGTGGGGCGTGGTCGGCGGCCGGACCATCTCCCTCGGCCTCATGGGCTCGACGCCGTCGGTTGTCCCCTTCATGGTCGACGGGAACGCCACGGTGAGCGCCTTCGCCATCACCGCCGAGCACGCCGGGGGCGTGGTGCACAGCACCAACCAGCCGGTGGTGGCGGGCGAAGTCGCCGCCTGAGGGAGTCACCGGTCCGGATCGCCCCGGACCGCGCCGGTCGGGCGGCCTCTAGATCCGGTGGACCTGGCGGAGGCCGGCCCACGCGAAGTCGGCCAACTGGGTGGCCATCTGGGCGGCATCGTCGCGACTGTCCACCCCGCCCCTCGACTCCGATTCCAACCTCAGGCGGCGCGAGCTCAGCCAGTGCCGGCTGGCCCCCTCGGCCATCCCTACGACGGCGTGGGCCAACAGCAGCCGGTGCTCGGGTTCGAGACCGGCGTCGATCAGCGGGTCGATGGCTTGGGCGATGGCGTCTTCGACCCGGCGCAGGGCTGCTCCGAGCTCGGGGTCATCGGGAGCGTCACGGCCGTAGAGGAGGCGGAAGGCCGGCTCGTTGTCGACCATCAGCTCGAAGTAGGCGGCAAACCCCAGCTCGACCTGCTGGCGTGGCCCCTGGGCCCCGGCGGTCGCCTTGACGATCCGGGTCACCAGCTCGGTCGAGAACACGTCCATCAGCTCGAGGTAGAGGGCCCGCTTCGACTCGAAGTGCTGGTAGACGAGCGGCTTGGTCACCCCTGCCGCTTCGGCGATGTCGTCCATGGTGGTGGCGGGATACCCGTGGGCAGCGAAGAGGGAGAGGGCCACCTCGAAGAGTTGCCGGCGTCGGGCATCGGCAGTCAGGCGCCGCCCGCCCGCACCGGTTGCGTGCTCCGTCGTCACCGCGCCGTTCATGGTCGTCATCGTACCCAACGGACGGAAATGGGCTCAGTCGGCGTGGTCCGGGCTCACCCGTCGGGCAGAACGGCGGCGATCCGGCGGGGCAGGTCCTCGGCGGAGAAGTGAGCGGCCGCCACGGCGAGATTGTGGTCGAGGAGTCCCGGATCGGGATCGTCCAGCCACTCCCGCAGTCGACCCGTCTCGTGCAGACCGAACCACCGGAACCCGAACGAAGCCAGCTCGTCGGCCACCGGATAGGGACCCACCGCCAGCGGTCGTCGATGCACCACCGATTCGATGGTCGGGTTCCCGAAGCCTTCCCAGGTCGAAGGCAGGGTCACGACATCGGCGGCACCGTAGGCGTCGTCGACGACGAAGTCGGCGAGCCCGGGAGGCAGTCCGAGGACCACCGGACACAACGCGTTCTCCACCAGGGCACCGAGCTCCGGACCGAATCCGTCCTCCGCCGGCCCGAGCAGCCAGAAGGTGGCGTCCAGATCCGCCGCCACCTGCATCCCTCCGGCCACGTTCTTGCGGGGGATGGCCCGGGTGGGCTGCACCACCAGGCGCTGCCGGTCGGCGACCCCCAGGGAGCGGCGGACCTGGAGGCGGCGCTGCTCGCCCTCGGCCCCCGGCCGGTCGCTCTGCGGATGGCCGATGACGAAGGTGTTGTAGATGGTGGTGGCCTCGATGCCCCTGTCGGCCAGCTGGTGCCGGCTCAACTCGTTGATGGTGACCTGGCTCCAGCGTGGGTCGACCGGCGGCGGAGGATGATCGGCGAACTGCGGACGCTGCCAGGGCAGGTCGTGGTGGTGGAGGATGGCCGGCCGGCCGGCCAGCACCTCGGCCACCACTGCCGCCGCCCGTGGATTGAGGGGCAGCGAACAGAGGTTCTCGACCACCACCAGGTCGGCGCCGTCCAGGGCGGCGGCCACCTCGGCACGACTGGGTGGCCCGGGCGACCCGATGGCGAGACCGGGCACCAGGTGGTCGACCGGCCCGCTTCCGGCCACGGTGGTGGTGGCGAACCCCAGCGCTCCGAGCGCCCGCTGCCACTTGGCCGCCTCGATGGCGACCCCGTCGGATCCGCCGAGTCGGAACGAGAGGAGGGCTGCGGTCGGGATGGCGACACCGTACCGGCTCGGGGTGCCGGCACCGGCGGGCCCCAACCGGACAACCGGACGGAGATCGGGATAGCGTCAGCCGGTGCCCGCAGACCCACGCCACGACTCGCCGCCGGACCCGTCCACCACCGGTTCCGTGCCTGAGCTCCTGGCGCATCGGGACGGGCCGGTGCTCACCCTCACCATCAATCGGCCCGAGCGGCGCAACGCGATGACCTGGGAGGTCATCGCCGGTCTCCGTGAGCAGGTGGCCAAGGCCAGGGTCGACCCGGCGGTCCGGGTCCTCGTCCTGGCCGGGGCCGGCGACAAGGCGTTCTGTGCCGGTGCCGACCTGTCCGGCATGGTTCCGCAGGAACCGGGGAGCGAGACCGACGAGTACGCCCAGCACCACCAGGCGCGGGGTTGGCTGGCCGAGCTGTTCGAGGAGCTCTGGCACCTGGGCAAGCCCACCATCGCACGCGTCCAGGGGTGGGCCATGGCCGGCGGGTTCGGGCTGGCCCTGGCCTGCGACATGGTCATCGCATCGGAACAGGCCCGGTTCGGGGCACCGGAGCTCAACGTCGGACTGTGGCCCTACATGGTGACCGTGCCCATGCTCCGGTCGATGCCCCCGAAGAAGGCGCTCGAGCTGATGCTGACCAGTCGGGTGGTGGGCGCCGAGGAGGCCGACAGGATCGGGTTCGTGACCCGGGTCGTCCACCCCGATCAGCTGGATGACGCCGTGGCCGAGATGGCAGCCGTGCTGGCCTCCAAACCTCCGGGTGTGATGAGGATGGGCCGCGAATCGTTCTACGCTGTGCTGGATTCGGCGGCCACCGAGGCCCTGCCCTACCTGCACTCGATGCTGACGGTCACCAGCCAGACGGCGGAAGCAGCGGAAGGGATCGCCGCCTTCGCCGAGAAGAGGCCACCGGCATGGCAGGCCACGACCCGCGACACGACACCCACGGACACCTGAGGAGCCCACCGCATGGCGAAACGAGCACTGATCACCGGCATCACCGGCCAGGACGGTTCCTACCTGGCCGAGTTCCTGCTCGATCAGGGGTACGAGGTCTGTGGGATGGTCCGGCGGTCGAGCACGCTCAACTTCGAGCGGATCGCCCACATCCAGGACCGCCTCACCCTGGTGGCCGGCGACCTCCTCGACGAGGTGTCGATGATCAACATCCTCCGGGACAACCGCCCCAACGAGGTCTACAACCTGGCCGCCCAGTCCTTCGTGCAGACGTCGTGGAACCAGCCGGTCCTGACCGGCGAGACCACCGCCCTCGGGGTGACCCGGGTGCTCGACGCCATCCGCATCGTCGACCCGGAGATCCGCTTCTACCAGGCCAGTTCCTCGGAGATGTTCGGCAAGGTGCTCGAGGTGCCGCAGAAGGAGTCGACACCCTTCTATCCCCGCAGCCCCTACGGCGTGGCCAAGGTCTACGGCCACTGGATCACCGTCAACTACCGCGAGAGCTACGACCTTCACGCGTCGTCGGGCATCCTGTTCAACCACGAGTCGCCCCGTCGCGGGCTCGAGTTCGTGACCCGCAAGGTCACGCACGGGGTGGCGAGGATCGCGGCGGGGATCGACGAGAGGCTGGCCCTCGGCAACCTCGACGCCCAGCGGGACTGGGGCTTCGCCGCCGACTACGTGCGGGCCATGTGGTTGATGCTCCAGCAGGACCAGCCCGACGACTACGTCGTCGCCACCGGCGAGACCCACTCGGTCAAGGAGCTGGTCGAGCTGTCGTTCGCCGCCGCCGACCTCGACTGGGAGAAGTACGTGTTCATCGACGAGCGCTTCCTGCGTCCGGCCGAGGTGGACCTGCTGGTGGGGGACCCGGCCAAGGCGGAGGCCACCCTGGGATGGCACCGTGACGTCGACTTCCCGACATTGGTGCAGATGATGGTCGAGGCCGACCTGGCGCTGGTGAAGAGCCAGCTGGCCTAGACGGATGCCGTGACCGTACTGGCGACGATCCACGCCGACCCCCTGGGTCTGCTCGTGGCCTTCGGCGCAGGGATGCTCTCGTTCCTGTCGCCGTGCGTGCTGCCCCTGGTGCCGGCCTACCTCTCGATGGTGTCGGGGCTGTCGGCCGCCGAGCTGGGCGCGCTCCATGACACCCCCCGCTCCGTGTCGAAGCCGGTACCGGTGGCCGCCGGCTTCTCCGGCTCTGCCGGCCCGGCCGACCCCTCGGTGGCGCTCGCCGTCGAGCCGGTAACCGTGGCCGACGCCGAGAGCGGGCTCCCTCCGTCCGACCTCCGTGCGGAGCGCGGTCGACTGCTCCGGGGGATCCTCGCCTTCATCGCCGGGTTCACCGTGGTCTTCACCATCCTCGGGGCCTCGGCCTCGGCCATCGGCCGGCTCTTCCTCACCCACCAGCGGGCGCTCGAGACGGTGTCGGGCGTTCTGATCGTGGTGTTCGGGGCGGTGCTGGTGGCCATGGCCTCCGGGCTGACCCTTCCTCTGGCGTTGAGCGGCGAGCGGCGCTTCCTGGTCCGACCGTCGGTGCTCGGGGCCTGGGCCCCGCCGGTGATGGGCATGGCCTTCGCCTTCGCCTGGACGCCGTGCATCGGACCGGTACTGGGCAGCGTGCTGGCCCTGGCCGCCGGCACCGGGGGATCGGCCACCGGGGGGATCGCGCTCCTCTTGGCCTACTCGATCGGGCTCGGCGTCCCGTTCCTGCTGAGCGGCCTGGCCTTCGGCCGGATGACCGACATGGTGGCCAAGGTTCGCAGCCGACTGCGTTGGATCGATCTGATCGGTGGAGCCGTCCTGGTCGTCTTCGGGATCCTGCTGCTCACCGGCAACGTGGACATGATCTCGTCCCACATCTCCAATTGGCTCCATGACCTGCACCTCGACCGGCTCTCGGTGAGCTGAGGCCACCGGATCCTCCCCCGGGACCATCTCCCCGGGCCGGGCTCCCCGACGACCCCGCTCCCCGCCTGGCTCCCGAACCCCCACCCCCGTACGATGGAGGGCGGCCATGGCCCCCGCAGCTCCCCCCTCCCCAGCGATCTTGCTCCACGACGCCGTCGCGTTGTCGGGTCGGTTCCCCCTGCTCGCCGGCGTCGATCTCGAGGTGGCGACGGGGGAGACCGTGCTGGTCGAGGGGCCCAACGGCGCCGGAAAGACCAGCCTGCTGCGGGTCTGCGCCGGACTGGTGCGCCTGGCCTCGGGCCGGGTCTCCGTGCTGGGACTGGATCCGGTGCGCCAGAGGAACCGGGTACGTCGTCGGGTGGGCCTGCTGTCGCACGCCTCCCACCTCTACGACGACCTGAGCGTCCGGGAGAACGTGCGGTTCGCGGTCCGGGCCGCCGGTGCCGACGTGGCTCGCATCGACGGCGCCTGCGACCGACTGGGCCTGAGCGGTCGCCTGCTCACGACCAGCGCCGGCAAGCTGTCGGCCGGCCAGCGCCGCCGGGTCGCCCTGGCCGTGCTGGCGGCCCGGTGGCCCGAGTTGTGGCTGCTCGATGAGCCCCACGCCGGCCTGGACGCCTCGGCTCGACAGACCCTCAACCAGCTGATCGACGAGGCCCAGGCCTCAGGGGTGACCATCCTGATCGCCAGCCACGAATCGGGGTTCGTCGAGTCCCTGGCCACGCGGGCGGTCACCGTCACCGGCGGGCGGGTGACCGACCACCGCCCACTGGGTGGAGGGAGTCTCGGCGCCGAGGCGCCGTCGGCGCTCAACCCCGGACAGCCGTCGGCGCCCACACCACCGTCGCCGGACCGGCCGGTCGAGGGGCGGGTGGCCCATGTGGCGTGACACTGTCCTGGTGGCCGGCAAGGACCTCCGCATCGAGGCCCGGTCCAAGGTTGCGCTCTCCCAGGTCGCCCCCTTCGGGATCGTGGCCCTGGTCCTGTTCGCCTTCGCCCTCGGCCCGGACCGGGGGCTGATGGCCAAGGGTGCTCCCGGGCTCTTCTGGGTGGCGGTCTTGTTCTGCACGGTGCTGGCCGTCCAGCGGAGCGTGTCGGTCGAATCGGCCGACGGGGCCCGTGACGGCCTCCGTCTGTCAGGTCTCGACCCGGCCGGGCTCTTCCTGGGCAAGTCGGCGGCGGTGGCCGCCCAGTTGGTGGTGCTGGAGGCGGTACTCGCCGGCGGGGTGATCCTGCTGTACGGCGCCAAGGTCGAGGTGCCCTGGCTGATCGTGGTCTCCTGCCTGCTCGGCACGGTCGGCCTGGCTGCCACCGGCACCCTCTACGGCGCCCTGTCCGCCGGCATCCGGGTGCGGGAGACCCTCCTCCCCTTCTTGCTGCTGCCCATTGCCGCGCCGGTGTTGTTGGCCGGCACCCGCATCTGGCAGGCGGCCATGGCCGGGGGCACCGCTTCCGACGGGAGCCCCTGGCTCCGCCTGTTGGTGGTCTTCGACGCCGTCTACGTGGCCCTCGGCATCGTGGTCTACGGACCCATCCAGGAGTCGGCATGATTCCGAGCCGGAACGTGCACGCTCCTCCGGCACAGTCCCCCCGCGCACGGTGGGCCGTCGGGATCATCGGGATCACCGCCGTGGCGGCCACCGCCCTCACCGTGTGGCTCGGGCTGTGGGTGACCCCGCCCGACCAGAGCCAGGGGGACCTGGTCCGCCTGGTCTACATCCACCCCGGCGTGGCCTGGGTCGCCCTCTACCTGGCCTTCGCCCTGGCCGCCGTGTCCAGCCTCCTCTTCCTGTGGACCCGCACCCGGTCGATGTTCTGGGACCGCCTGGCCGCCGCCTCCGTCGAGGTGGGCGTGGTCTTCAACGTGTGCACGCTGATCTCGGGCTCGATCTGGGGCAAGCCCACCTGGGGTGTGTGGTGGGCATGGGACGCCCGGTTGACCAGCACGGCGGTGCTGCTGGTCCTCTTCCTCGGGTACCTGGCCCTGCGCCGGGTGCCGGCCGAACCGGACGTGCGGGCCAAGCGCAGCGCCTTCGTGGCCCTGTTCGCAGCGGTGGACATCCCCATCGTCCACTTCTCGGTCCTGTGGTGGCGCACCCTCCATCAGGGGGCCACCGTGCTCAACCCCAACCTGTCGCCCACCATCCACGGGTCGATGGCCTGGACCCTGCTGCTCGGCTTCGTGGCCGTGACCCTGGTCTTCGTCTGGATGCTCCTCGTCCGCTACCGGATCGGGGTGCTCGAGGACTACCTCGGCACCGGGGAGCTCGACGTCGCCCTCCGGGAGCGCCAGGCCGAGGGCGCCGTCACCGACGAGGAGGAGGCCGCCTGATGCGCTACGTCGTGGCCGGGTACGTCGTCGTCCTCACCATCTTGTTCCTCTACGGGGCCCAGCTGGTGTGGCGCCGCCGGAAGCTCACCCGGGCGGTGGCCCGGGTCGCCTCCTTCGGTGAGGTGGGCGCACCTGCCCACAGCGACGACGCCGGAGGCGACGGCCGATGACCACCGCCCCGCCCCGCCCGCCGTCGCCCCCCGAGGGCGCGGGTCGAGGCACCCCCCGGGCCACGCCACTCCCGCCGGTCCGGGACGGACACCGCCTCCGCTACGCCGTGGTCGGCCTGGTGCTGGTGGGCTCCTTGGTCTTCTTGGTGGCCAAGGGCCTCGGCACCGCGCTCAACTACTACCTGCCCGCCGACCAGGCCGTGGCCCAGCAGGCCACCCTCGGTTCCAAGACGTTCAACCTCGAGGGCGTCGTGGCTCCCGGCTCGATCCACCCGACGGCCCGAGGGGTCGACTTCGTGGTCACCTCGGGGTCGACCCGGCTCCCCGTCGCGAACACCGGGAGCCCGCCCGAACTGTTCCAGGCCGACATCCCGGTGATCGCCGTGGGCCACTTCAGCGGTTCGACCTTCATCTCCAATCAGATCCTGGTGAAGCACTCGTCGAACTACATCGCCCAGCACCCGAAACGGGTCACCGCACCGAACGGCACCAAGCAGTGACCACCGGGACCGCACGCCGGCGCGTGCTGGCGGGCCACCACCAGTGAACGGGACGCTCGGCCACACCGGCGTCCTGCTCGGCTTCGCCGCCGCCGTGGCGGGGATCGTGGTCCTGGCCGTCGGCCTCGGACGGGGTCGGTCGTCGACCATGCGCAGCGGTCAGCTCTACGCCCCCCTGGTCCTCCTCGGCGGGGTGATCGGCCTGGTGGCCATGGAACATGCCCTGCTCAACCACGACTTCTCCCTCAGCTACGTGGCCGCCAACAACAGCCGGGACACCCCGTGGCTGTACTCGATCACCGGACTGTGGTCGGCCCTGGCCGGCTCGATCCTCCTGTGGGGGGTGGTGCTCGGCGGCTACGCCACCGCCATGGTGTGGCGGTTCCGCCGCCGGGCCGGCGATCAGCTGGTGGCATGGGCCACCCTGGTGGTCTACGTGGTGGCGGCCTTCTTCTTCGGGCTGATGCTGGGGCCGGCCGACCCGTTCAAGCACGTGGCCGGAGCCATCCCCACCAGCGGGACCGGTCCCAACTCCCTCCTCCAGAACAATCCGCTGGTCCTCATCCATCCGCCGATGCTCTACCTCGGCCTGGTCGGCTTCACCCTCCCGTTCGCGTTCGCCATCGCCTCGCTGATCACCGGTCGCCTGGACGAGGACTGGCAGGGGGAGACCCGTCGATGGACCCTGTTCGCCTGGGCCTTCCTCTCCATGGGCATCCTGCTCGGCGCCTGGTGGTCGTACCAGGTCCTCGGCTGGGGGGGCTTCTGGGGCTGGGACCCGGTCGAGAACGCCGCCCTGCTGCCCTGGCTGGTGGGCACCGCCTACCTCCACTCGGTGATGGTCCAGCAACGGCGCGGCCTGCTGCGCATCTGGAACCTCTCGCTGGTGGTGGCCGCCTTCAGCCTGACCATCCTCGGGACCTTCCTGACCCGGTCGGGGGTCATCCAGTCGGTGCACTCGTTCTCCGAGTCGACCATCGGGCCGCTGCTGTTGGGCTTCTTCGGCGTGGTCCTGCTCACCGGGGTGGGGCTGATCGCCTGGAGGGGCGATCGCCTGCACTCGAGTGGGGGCATCGACTCGCCCATCAGCCGCGAGGGCGCGTTCCTGGTCAACAACCTCCTCTTCGTCGGGTTCGCCTTCGTGGTGCTGCTCGGCACGGTCTTCCCCCTCCTCTACGAGGCCCTCAACGGCGGGACCCAGGTGGGGGTGGGGGCGCCGTACTTCAACCGGTTCTTCATCCCGGTGGGCCTCGGCCTGCTCTTCTTGATGGCGGTGGCCCCCGCCCTCCCGTGGCGCAAGACGACCATCGAGGTGATGCGCGGCCGGCTGGCCGTCCCCGCTGCGTTGGGGGTCGCAGCGGTCGTCGTCTGCGTACTGGCCGGCGTCCACGGCATCGAGCCCTTGCTGGCCTTCGGCCTGGGGGCCTTCGCCGCCGCCTCGGCCGGCCGCTCCCTGGTGCTGTCGGTCCGCGGCGCCTACCGGGGGGCCCGTGCGTCGGGCGCTCCGACCACCCGGGCCGCACTGACCGGCTGGCGCGGCTTCGTCGGCCGGGCCAACGGCGGGATGGTCGTGCACATCGGCGTGGTGGTGGTGGCCGTCGGACTGGCCGCCGCCACCTCCTATCTCCACCGGACCGAGCTCCGTCTGGCCCCGGGCCAGAGCGCCACCTTCGCCGGCCACACCGTGGAGTTCGTCGGGACCCGCACGGTCACGTCACCGTCCCACTCGTCGTTCGAAGCCGTGCTCCGGGTCGACGGCGGGGGTCGGTTCTACCCGGCCATCAGCCAGTTCGGCACGGGCAGTGCCACGGTGGGCACGCCGGCCATCGACTCCGGCTGGAAGGACGACCTCTACCTGACCATCGCCAGCACGCCCGGCACGGGGAACGTGTGGACCTTCGGAGTGGTCGAACAGCCCTTGGTCATGTGGCTCTGGGTGGGTGCCGGCCTGATCGGCTTCGGTTCGATCCTCTCGGCCATCCCCGGGCGACGGCGGCGACCGACCGATCCGGTGTCCGCACCGGTGGTGGCCCATGCCCCCTCCGTCGCCGAGGGATCCGTGCCCACCGCCGGACCCGACGATCGTCCGGAAGCGGAGGCCGACCCGCTCCCGGTGGGCGCCGGTGACCCCTCGTGACCATCGGGACCGACGTGGACGAGGAGTCCGCCCCCCAGGCCGGCATGCCGGACCGGGCCCCGGTCCGGCACACGGCACGCTGGGTTGGCCTCGGCACGCTGG
>JADGOG010000173.1 GCA_017883065.1 Acidimicrobiales bacterium
GCGATGCCAACGGCCGGCCCGACCGCCGTCGCCTGCTCGGGCGTCGAGAACAGTGTGCCGGCCAGCATGCCCGCTCCGGCACCGACCAGGGCCCACGTGGCAACGAGCACGGTGGCGGCAATGGGATCACCCCACGAGACCCCGAAGGCGATCGACCCGATGGCGATGATGAGACCCGCCTGGGCCAGGGCAATGGCGACGAAGCTGAGTGCTTCCCCGGCAATCACCACTCCACTGCGGACTGGACCGGCCAGCATCCGCTCGTACATGCCCAACCTACGATTGGCGATGATCACCGCGCTGCCAGCCAGCGAATTCAAGAAGACGAAGAGCACGAGCATCGTCGGAGCCGAGTAGCTGAAACCTTCCGGCAACGTGGCCAACTGGGAGCCCGCTTGGCGGGAGACGATGGCCACCGCCGGCACCGATGCGGCCAGGTGGCCGGCCAGCGCCATCGAGGAGCCGAAGTCGACGCCAACTTGCTGCGTGGCGAATCGGGCGGCTTGTACCTGCCCCGCGTAGCGGGCGAGGACGGACTGCACGGCTGTGGCGGCTGCCTGCTGGGACGGGTTGGACATCTCGGCCACCAGTCCCACGTTGACGTTGCCGTGTCCCCGGATGGCTCTGTCCATGTCGTTCGGCAGCACGATCCCCGCCTCGACGCTCGACCGACGAACAGCCGACTGCAGGTCGCCCACGGTGGCGAACTGCCGCATGTTGATGCCCGGTGTTGAGGCCAGCATCGACGTCAGCTGCCGGTCCGATGCTCCCGAGTTCCCGCCGACGACACCCACCCGGAAGGTCGAGAAGCCCCGGACCGATGCCCCGACGATCAAGATGACCAGGATCGGCAGGATGACCACGAAGAACAGCGACAGCCGGTCGCGCAGCACCCGGCGGATGGACACGGACATGATGGCCAGAATCCTCATGGCGTGAGTGCCCGAGGTGCGAGGACGCTCGCTGCAGTAGCGACGACCAGTGTGTAGACGAGGATGGCCGCGATCGGCAGACCGACGATGGCCAGTCCTCCGCCGGTCGTGGCCAGATCGGTGTAGCCCCGGAGTGCCCAGCCGTTCGGGGTGAGCAGAGCCAGCCGCTGCATGATCGGCGGGGTCACCGAGACGAACACGAAATTGCCCCCGAGGAGGGCGAGTCCGAAGACGGCAAACGAGGAGATGCCCTCTGCCTGGCGTTGGGTGTGGGCCACTCCGATCACCAGGGCGGTAGTGGCGGTGACCGCAAGCACCATGGCCAGGGACAGGAGTCCTGCTGCCAGCGGGTTCCCCCAGTCCGCGCCGAAGGCGAAGGTGGTGACAGCGGCGATGATGCTGAGACTGACGATGCCGAAGACGAAGGCGGAGAGCACCTTGCCCAACAGAACACTCCGGGGCCGGAGCGGGGCCGCCAACATACGTTCGATGTTGCCCTGGTCCCGCTCGACGAAGAAGCTCCGGGCCGTGAAGCTGATGGTGAACAGCAGGAAGAAGATGGCCATCGAGGGTCCGTAGTAGCTGATCGTCTTGAGTCGCTTGGCCCCGAGGGCGCTCTGCACGGTCCGTATCGGAAGCGACAGGTGGGCCTTGTCGAGCGCGGCCGCAGCAGACCCGGACGGTTCGCCCGCAGCTGAGGCCGTGGCCACGCTGAGCCGGTCGGCATTGACCTGCGCCACGAACGATTGGGCGATCGACGAGGTGATCTGTGCAGCCACGGTGTTGTTGACATTGGTCAATGTGGTCAACGGCAGGGGGCGTGATCGACTGACCGAGTTGGTGAATCCGGAGGGGATGATGATCGCAGCTCCAGCACGTCCGGCGTGCACTGCGGCCGACGCGCTTCCCTCGGACGGCTCGGGAACCACGGTCACCAGATCCTTCAATCCAGGGCTGCGCAGGGCGCTCAGCAGTCCGGCCGCCGCCGCACCGTGATCCGAGTTGACCACACCGACCGTGAGGTGGATGGTCTCAGCTCCCCTGAATGCCAGGCTCATCAAGGCGGCGATCACCAGGGGAGCCACGATCCCCAGGACGATGGCAGAACGGTCCCGTATCCGCTGGCGGACGTCCTTCGCGGCTATGGCCAGGGCAGGATGCATCAGGGCCGGCTCGCCTACTCCCGTAGAGCGGTGCCGGTCAGATGGAGGAACACCGCCTCGAGGTCTGGCTCGACGACGTCGACGCTGCTGACCTGAACACCGGTTCGCTCCGCTGCTTCGAGCACCGCTGGCAGCAGTTTCCGGCCTTCGTGGACCAGTAGTTGGACCTGGTGGTCGGCCACGGCGGCCCCGTCGACGCCGTCAAGTGCCCGACATGCTTCGGCCCAGCGTTCGATGTCCCCGGAGGCACCGAGGTCGATACGGTCACGCTCACCGAGGCGGTCAACCAGCTCGCGCCGCGTGCCTTCGGCGACCAGCCGGCCTTGATCGATGATCCCAACCCGGTCGCAGACCCGCTCGGCCTCCTCCATGTAGTGGGTCGTGTACACCACCGCCATTCCGAGTTGCCCGAAGCTCTGGACCCGCTCGAGAATTGCGTGGCGGCTCTGTGGATCCACTCCCACGGTCGGCTCGTCCAACACCAGGAGCACAGGGTGATTGAGAAGTCCGGCCGCGATGTTCAGGCGCCGCTGCATCCCCCCCGAGTAGCTGCTGAGGTGTTCGCCGGCTCGATCGGCGAGGTCAGAGAGCTCCAGAGCTTCGTCGACTCGCTCGTCGAGCACCCCACCGCTCAGCCCGAACAGCCGCCCCAGGAATTGCAGGTTCTCCCGGCCCGTGAGATCCGGATACAGGGCGACGTCCTGGGGGACGTAGCCGACCACGGCCTTGGCCGCGAGGGTCCCGGCCTGGTGCCCGGCCACACGTACCGTCCCACTGTCCGCCTGCAGCAGCCCACAGATCATCTTGATCGTCGTGGTCTTGCCGGCTCCATTCGGTCCCAACAGGCCATAGATCTCGCCCGGGGGAATCGAGAAGGAGACATCGTCCACCGCCAACCGGTCACCGAACCGCCGAGTGATGCCGGAGACCTCGAGGACCGGCCCTTTGGTCGCGACCGCCTCCACCGTTGCCATCTTCTGAGTATGCGGTTCAGGAAGACTCCATCCAGAGGCGAAGTGCCCTTTCGCCTCGGCCCGTCGATGGGTGGACCAAGAGGATCGGGAGCGGCCTGGGCCGGCCCGGTCCCAGACGTTGTGCGGGCGGGTGCCATCGGCAAGAGTTGGGTCCATGCCGATCCTCGGACCCAGTCACGACTACGCCCACCCGGTCGAATCGGATGCCGCGTGGAGTGAGTCGTACTACTTCAACGCCTATGACCCGGCGTCCGACAGCGGGTTCTTCACCCGGATCGGCATCCGGCCCAACGAGGGCACGATGGATGTCGGCCTGTCGGTATGGCTCCCGGACGGAGCATTGGCCGAGTACCGACACGTGGTCGACCAGCACGAGATGGTGGGTTCGCCACTGGTGGTGGGCGGCGTCCGGTACGAGCTGCTCGATGCCATGAAGCGCTGGCGAATCGTGGCCGACGTCGACGCGTTGGCACGCGATTGCCGTCCGTCCAACGGGGAGACCCACCCCGTCCACCTGGCGTTGGACGTGCAGTTCGACGCGGTCTCCCCGGCGGTGGGCACCGACGGGCAGCAGACCAGCCGACCCCGGAGCGACCAGGCCTCGGCGGCCGCGGGCACCACCGGCAAGGGCCACCTCGAGCAGGCCGGTAGGTGGACCGGCTCGGTGACTATCGACGGGGTCGCCCACACGTGGAACGGCGCCCACGGCAACCGCGACCGTTCGTGGGGTCCGCGCCGCTGGGGCGGTCCCCCCATGTGGCGGTGGTTCAGCATCAATATCGGCTCGTCCATGCACTTCGGCGGCATCCGCCTCGGCACGGCGGCCGGCGACCTGCACCGCGGGTGGGTGTTCGAGGACGGTCGGGTCACCAGCATCAAGGAGTGGCAGCTGCGGACCGAGCTGGAGGACGACGGGCTGACCCAGCGGGTCGTGCACGCCGTCGTCGTGGACAAGCAGGACCGCGCCTACCGCCTGACCGGCGACGTGCTGCGTGTGGCGGACATCGGGAAGTCGGGCGGCACGGTGGTCAACGAGGGGCTGACCCGGTGGACCTACCGGGCCGACGACGACACCACGGCGCAGGGGTATGGCATCGCCGAGTACCTCCACCAGGTCGACGACCACGGGAGACCCGCGGTTCCGGTGGAATAGGTGACCAGTGGATAGGGTGCGCCGGTGAGCGCGGAGACCACCGACGTGGCCGAGCAGCTGGGGGCGGCACTCGGCGGTCGGGTGGCATCGGTGCGCCGGCTGTCGGGTGGGGCGTCGCGGATCACCAGCTCCTTCGATCTCGAGACGCCCGCCGGAAGCGTGCGGGCCCTCATCCTGCAGCAGGTGCGGGGGACCGGACTGGCCCAGCGTCCCGACATCCAGGTGGAGGCGGGCCTGCTGCGGGAGGCCCGCAGGGCCGGGGTTCCGGTGCCCGACGTAGTCGCCGCCGGGGCCGTCGACGGGCTCCGACCCGGGTGGTTGGTCGTCGAGCGGCTCGAAGGGGAGACCATCCCCCGGCGCATCCTCCGGGACGAGGGGTTCACTCTGGCGCGACCGGCCCTGACCGACCAGATGGGCCGGGCTCTTGCCGCGGTCCACTCCATCGATCCGTCGTCGGTCCCCGGGCTGCCGGATGCTGATCCGTTGCGCCATCCGCTCGAGTTCCTCGATGGGCTCCACGAGGTGAGACCGGTCCTGGAGCTGGGCGTGCGGTGGCTGGCTCAGGGCCGACCACCCATGGACGAGTCGGTGGTGGTCCACGGTGACTTCCGGATGGGCAACTTCCTGGTCGACGGGGACGGTCTCCGTGGGGTGCTCGATTGGGAGCTCGCCCACCGGGGGGACCCGGCCGAAGACATCGGGTGGCTGTGCGCCCGGGCCTGGCGGTTCGGTGGTCCGGGGCGGGTCGGCGGACTGGGCGAGCTCGACGGGTTCCTGGCCACCTACGCCGAGGCGAGCGGGCGGACGGTGGACCCCGACCGAGTCCGGTGGTGGGAGGCGTACGCCACCGTCAAGTGGGCGGTGATCTGCCTCCTGCAGACGTCGACACACCTGACCGGGGCCACCCGATCGGTGGAGCTGGCCGCCATCGGACGGCGGGTCTGCGAGAGCGAGTGGGACCTGCTGGCCCTGATGGGGGTGGCCATG
>JADGOG010000073.1 GCA_017883065.1 Acidimicrobiales bacterium
GTGATCTGGGGCAACAGCGACTCGGCGTTGTCGGTCAGCAGCTCGAGGTGCTCGGGGGCGACGATGTTGGCCACCAGGCAGGCCTGCTTGGGTCCGTCGACCACCACCACGTATCCGCCGGTGCCCAGAGTGGCCTCGAGGTCGACCCGTCGCGCCGATGCCTCCACGATTCGATCCACCTCGGCGGTGACCGCATCGGCCACCTCCTCGGACCAGGTGACCAGCCAGGCCAGGCCGTCCGGTCCGTGCTCGGCCTGCACCACCAGGTCGATGGCGGCCAGATCGGGTGGTGTGTTCGGCCCGGCGATCACCACCACTTCCGAGGGACCGGCGAAGGCCGAGGCCACCCCCACGACGCCGGACACCTGACGCTTGGCCTCGGCCACATACCGGTTTCCGGGCCCCACGATCACGTCGACCGCACCGATCGACTCCGTCCCGTAGGCCATGGCGGCAATGGCCTGGGCACCACCCACCCGGTAGATCTCGTCGATGCCGGCGACGGCCGCCGCGGCCAGGGTGGCGTCGTCGATCCGCCCATCCGGTCCGGGGGGGACGCACAACACGATCTCCTCGACGCCGGCGACGTGGGCGGGTACCGCACACATCAATACCGTCGACGGATACCGGGCCCGCCCCCCGGGCGCGTAGCAGCCGGCACGTGACACCGGTCGAACCAGATGGCGGACGGTGACCCCGGCGTCCTCGAAGTCGGGGACATCGAAGACGGATTCGTGGGCGTGGTAGGCGAGGATCCGGTCGTGCGCAATGCCGAGTGCATCGGCCAGGTCGGGCGGGATGCGGCCCAAGGCTGCCTGCACCTCCTCGGCCGGCACCCGGAGCTCCTCGAGGGTGACGTGATCGAACTGCTGGGTCAACCGGCGCAGCGCGGCATCGCCGTCGGCACGGACCGCGTCGATGATGGCGGTCACCGCCTCGGATGATCGGTCCTGCTCGTCGACCGGCCGTGGCAGGGCGTCGGCCAGAGCACGCCGGCCTCCGGAGAAGCCACGGACATCGAGTCGGCGGAGCGTCATAGCCCGTGGATGCTACCGGACAACCAGTGGATTCCCACCGTGGAACCGCCAACTGCCCGCCGTGCCGTGCGGTGTCGGCGCCGGTGCCATGATCGGACCATGTCCGCCCGACCAGCAGAGCTCTCCTCCATCGCCACCGCCCTCGACGAGCTGTGCCGGCGGGTCACCGCCCATGCCGACGCCGCCGACGTCGATAAGGACGAGGAGACCGCCCGCGAGCTCTTCGCCATCGAACGGTCGCTCACCACCGCCAACCGCCGGCTCTCCCGACTGTCCGCCACTCTCTCCCGCCGGTGATCACCGGGCGAGGGACCGGCCCGGACCGTGTCGATCCCCGGACGCGGCGAAGGCACCCCGAAGGGTGCCTTCGCGCGAGCGGGTCGGGCGGCGGATCCCGAACACCGCTCTGCGGAACCAGTTGGCGGGAACCGGTTCCGAGACCTCTAGACCATCACTTTTTTGCTCGGAATGCCAGTCAGGGGACTGAATTTTGCTCAATGGGTCGAGGACCGACGGCCCCGTATCGCAAATATCCAGGTAGAGCAGTTCTTATGGATACGGGGATGTTCTTGGCAGTCTGACTGACCAATCAGGCCCGGTGCCTGCCCACCCAGCGGGACAGTTCCAACGGGCCACTCGGTCCAAGCGTCGACGTCCAGGCGTCACCCGGCCGACGGACAGAAGTCCGAGAGCACGCAGTCGAAGCAGTTGGGCGTCCGGGCCACGCACGTGGCTCGTCCGTGCAGGATCAACCGCAAACTGAAGGCTCCCCGCTGTGAGGCCGGGATCATCGAGTTCAACACCGTCTCCACCTTGACCGGATCCGTCTCGGTGGTGAATCCCAACCGGAGTGACAGTCGTTGCACATGGGTGTCCACCGGGAGACCCGGAAGTCCGTAGGCCACGCTCCTGACCACGTTGGCGGTCTTGCGTCCCACCCCGGGCAGCGTCACCAGGTCCTCCATGCGGGAAGGGACCTCACCGCCGAACTGCTCGGACACCGCGTTGGCCATACCGACCAGGCTGCGGGCCTTGGACCGGAAGAACCCGGTCGACCGGATGATTGCCTCCACCTCGGGGAGTTGGGCCGCGGCCAGCGACGTCGCATCCGGGAATCGGGCGAACAGTGCCGGTGTCGTCAGATTGACCCGCTTGTCCGTGCATTGCGCAGAAAGGATGGTCGCCGCCAGCAGCTGGAAGGCATCACCGTGGTCGAGCGCGCACAGTTGCTCGGCCGAGCCGGGGAACACCTCGGCCAACCGGTCGTTGGTGGTTCTCGCCCTCCCTGACGACGAGCGGGGTCGAGCCATGGATCGGACATTACCGGTACCGTCGTCGGCATGGACGGCCTCGACGTGGCGGTGGCCACACCCGACCAGCAGCTGATCGACCAGATCACCGAGCTGGTGGACCGGGTCTCGATGCGGCGCCAGCATGCAGCGCTGAGCGAGCACAAGCGGATGGAGGTCGACCAGCTGGCCAGAGGGAACGATCCGGCGTCGGTCCGCTCCGGACCGAAGGCCTTGATCGTGGTACACCAGGACGGCCGCCTGATCGGGTACGGGCATCTCTCCGGTGGCCCCCGGTCGGATCGGTACGTGCTCGAACTGGTCGTCGACGACCGGGCCGAGACTCCGTCCCCGGTGAAGGTCGGTCCCGCGGCCGACGCACTCCTCGCCGCCGCCGTCGACCACATCGGCGCCCTCGGAGGAGGGACGGTCCGGCTGTGGGCAGCCCATGCCACTGTGGCCGACGACACCTTGGCCACCGACCACGGTTTCCACCTCGAACGGGAACTGATCCAGATGCGGTGCCCCCTTCCCTTCCCCGGGGCGAACGACCCCGCTCGCCGCGGTCCGTCCATCCACACTCGTCCGTTCCGTCCCGGAGCGGACGAGGCGGCGTGGCTGGCCACCAACAACCGGTCCTTTGCCAACCATCCCGAACAGGGCCACTGGGACCTGGCCACCCTTCTGGAGAGGGAGCGGGAGCCGTGGTTCGACCCCGACGGCGTGTTGCTCCTCGACTACGACGGACGACTGGCCGGATCCTGCTGGACCAAGGTCCACGCCGACACCACTCCCCCCCTCGGGGAGATCTACGTGATCGGGGTGGATCCCGACTTCCACGGGCGTGGCTGGGGCCGGGCTCTGACCGCTGCCGGACTGGACTGGCTGGCCGGGCGTGGCCTCCAGATCGGCATGCTCTATGTCGACGCCGCCAACCGGGCCGCCGTGACCATGTACCGGTCCATGGGTTTCGAGCCCGACCACGTCGACCGGGCCTATTCACGGGTGATCGACGGGTGATCGGCGGATGATCGGCGGGACGCCCCCGATGACCGGTGACCGAACCTCGGTCAGCCCGCCCCCACCAGGTGGCCGACCGAGTAGGTGACGGCAGCCGCCACACCGGAGATCAGCAGCTGGCGACTGGCCGACCAGAGCCACGACCGCCCGGTGAACATCGCCAACGCCGCCCCGACCCCGAACGCGGCGACGCCGCCGAGGACCACCGACCAGATGGTCGCCGTGGTGCCGCTGGTGATCAACCAGGGAAGTAGCGGGATGAACGCCCCGATGCCGAACATGATGAACGAGGAGACGGCCGACTGGACCGGATTGCCGGTCTCCTCGGGGTTGATGCCCAACTCCTCGCGGGCGTGGGTCTCGAGTGCGAGCTCCGGATCCCGCATCATCTTCACCGACAGCTCACGGGCCAGATCGGCATCGATCCCCCGGCTCTCGTAGATGGCGGCGAGCTCTTTGCGCTCGTCCTCGGGATCGTGGCGGATGGCCTGGCGCTCGACATCGAGTTCCCGCAGCATCAGTTCGGACTGGGCCCGCATGGAGATGTACTCACCCGCGGCCATCGAGAACGACCCGGCGATCAGCCCGGCGATACCGGCGAGTCGCACCGCTCCCGGGGAGGCCTGGGCGCCGGCCATGCCCAGGATCAGTGCGACGTTGGAGACCAGCCCGTCGCTGACGCCGAAGACGGCGGCGCGCGCCCCTCCGCCATGGAGATTCCGATGGCTGTGTCCCATATCCACAGAGGTCAGCGTACCGACCCCTCACCGCCAAGGACGCGATGAACTGCGGACCAGGGCTCCCCTCACCACCCCTGGGTCGCCGGGAAGCTGGTCGTCGCGCTCCCGGTCCCGTACAGTCAGGGCATGGTTACCACTGTGCACGGCATCGACTCCTTTCGCGACCTGGTCGGGACCCACCTCGGCTTCAGCGACTGGCACCGCATCGACCAGGACCAGGTCAATCTGTTCGCAGACGCCACCGGCGACCACCAGTGGATTCACGTGGACCCCGAACGGGCCAAGAGCGGGCCGTTCGGGGTGGCCATCGCCCACGGCTACCTGACCCTGGCTCTCGCCCCAGTCCTCCTCGGCGAGGTCGTGGTGGTCGAAGGCATCTCGATGGGCGTCAACTATGGATGCAACAAGGTGCGCTTCCCGGCACCGGTGCCCGTGGGAAGCAATCTCCGCCTGGGGGCCCAGGTGGTGTCGGTGGAGGATGTCAGCGGCGGCGTGCAGGTGATCATGGACCTCACCCTCGAAACCGAAGGGTCGACCAAGCCCAGCTGCGTGGCCCAGGTGGTCTACCGCTACTACCACTGACCAGGCCGTATCCGGCACCTCCTTCACCACTCGGAGTCCGCTCGTACAGTTTGAGTGATTACTCCTAGAGTGGGGGCATGGAGATGCGGGTCGAACAGCTGTCGGTCCAGTCGGGAGTGGCGGTGGACACCATCCGCTACTACCAGAGCAAGGGCCTGTTGGACCCTCCTCGGCGGGAGGGCCGGGTGGCCTGGTACGACGAGGTCCACCTGGAGAGGCTCGGTCGTGTCCGGACCCTGCAGCAACGCGGCTTCACGTTGGCCACCATCGTGCGACTGCTCGACGGAGAACTCGATGCCGCCGACGAGGCCCTGATCGGCGAGCTCTCCGGCGTGAAGGTCTCTGATCCTCCATCATTGTCCGAGCGACGTTCCACGCCGACACCCGTACGCGCCGCACCCTCGGAGGCTCCTGCTCCGGACCCGGCCGACAGGAGGACCTTCTCACTGGCCGAACTGGCCACCGAGACCGGTGTGCCCCTGGCCCTCCTGAAGGCCATCGAGGCGGAGGGGCTCCTCATCCCACGGCGCATGGGTGATCACGACCGCTACACCGTGGAGGACGTGGCCGCCTCCCGGGCCGGCCTGCTCCTGCTCGAATGGGGCATCCCCCTCTCGGCCCTGTTGGATGTGGCCCGACGGCACCACGAGGCGACCGAGGCGGTGGCGCGGGAAGCGGTGGCGATGTTCTCGGCCCACATACGCGGGCCGCTGCGTCAGGGTAAGGATCCCCGGGGTCTCGATGCGGGCACCGATGAGGGTGCCCGGGCCCAGGCCGATGCAGGCGCCTCCGTCCAGTCCTCTTCCGGTCCGGCCGCAGGGGACGCCGAGGGATCCGGTGCCGAGATCGAGGGCCTGTTGCTGGCCTACGAGCAGCTCCTCCCGGCGGTGACCGCCCTGGTCGGACATCACTTCTCCCGTGCACTGGTCAAGGCGGCCCTGGACCATGTCGAACAGGTCGGTTCGGACGAGGAGCGGCGGGCCATCTGGGACCAAGCCGGCTTGCCCGATCCTTTCGCGGACGATCGCCCGGCCGGAGAGTCGGCCGACCAGGCCCCGGCGTCGCTGGCATGACCGCCGGGCGACCCAACCCCTCCTCGGCGGACGCAACGACACCTCCCGGCTCGCCTCTCTCCTTCGACATCGCGGCGCGGGCGGCCGAGGCCGACCTTCCGACCGGTACCGAGAAGACCCAGCTGGTGCGGTCGATGTTCGATGCCATCGCCCCTCGCTACGACCTGGTCAACCGCATGATGACCTTCGGCCTCGACGTGCGGTGGCGGAAGCAGTCCGCCCGGGCCCTGGGACTCCCGGCCGGGTCGCGTGTCCTCGACCTGGCGTGTGGAACCGGTGACTTCCTCGCCATCTTGAAGGATGCGGGGCTGCGGCCCTTCGGCATGGACCTGTCGTGGGGCATGTTGGCCGCCAACCACACCGGCGCTCCCTTGGCCCAGGCCGACGGGGCCTGGCTGCCGGTGGCCGATAGGTCCCTGGACGGGATCACCTGCGGCTACGCCCTCCGCAACTTCACCGAGCTCGGGCCGGTCTTCGCCGAGTTCGGACGGGTGGTGCGCCCGGGTGGGCGCCTCAGCCTCCTCGAGGTGTCCGAGCCCGAGGGCGGGCTGCTGCGCCTCGGGGACCGTGTCTGGTTTCGACACGTGGTGCCGATCATCGGGGGACTCGTCTCGGACCGGTCTGCGTACCGGTACCTTCCCAGGTCCACCGCGTATCTGCCTTCCACCGCCGAGCTCCGATCCCTCTTGGTCGAGGCCGGGTTCTCCTCGGTCAACCACCGGCCCCTCTCTGGCGGGCTCAGCCAGATGATCACCGCCACCCGAGTGGGCAGGCCGTGACGGAACGGCTGGTCGAGCAGACGGCAGTTCGGCTGGCGCTCGAGCCGGGTCCACCGATCGACCCCTTCGCCCTGGCCGGCCAGGAGGGCATGGTGTTCTGCGCGGACGGACAGGTGCGCGTCGGGCTCGGGATCGCGATGTCGATCGACCTCCCCGGCGGCCTCGCCTCACCTGGGGACGTCAGCCGGGTGGCCGAACTCCTGGCCACCGTCTCCGTCGAGGACCACCTGGAATCCAGCGATGACCTCGTCGGCCCGGGCAGTGCGGTGGTCGCCTTCGGCGCCCTGCCCTTCGACCGGGAGGCGCCGGCCACCCTGGTGGTCCCGGAGCTCCTGTACGGAGCGGACCCGGACGGTACGGAGTGGGTGACCCTCCTGTCCGAGGACCCGTCACGGTTCCCCAGGACCGGGGATGCCCTTCGATCCTGGCTCGTCGACCGATCGACGGCCGCCACCATGGAGGACCTGTCCGGGGAGGCGGATCCCGGGCCGTGGATCACTCCCCGGTCCTCCGACAACGCCTTCAAGGCAATGGTGGCGACCGCACTCGGGTCGATCGAGCGTGGCGAACTTGCCAAAGTGGTCCTGGCCCGGCAGGTGGACGTGACCATGTCCGGCACCATCAGGATCGCCGATCTGCTGCGCCGCTGGTACCGGCTCGAGCCGAACTGCGCCGTCTTCTCGCTGCCCACGCCGGAGGGGCAGTTCGTCGGGGCCAGCCCGGAGCTCCTCGTGGAGCGGGCCGGCCACTGCGTCCGCAGCCGCCCATTGGCCGGGACCACCGAACGACATGCGGGCATCGCCGCCGACCACCGCCCGGCCGAGCTGCTCCGATCCAGCAAGGACGGCAACGAGCATCGGCTGGTCGTGGAGGCCATCGAGCAGGTCCTCGCTCCCCTCTGCGCCGAGCTGGACGTCCCCACCCGGCCTGACCTGGTCCACCTCCACACCATCACCCACCTGGGAACCTCGATGATCGGAACGCTGGCCCCGGCACCCGACGGGACTGTCCCCAGTGCGATCCAGCTGGTCGCCGCCCTCCATCCGACTCCGGCGGTGGGTGGCGTCCCGACAGCGACGGCCGACAGGCTCATCGCGCAGCTCGAACCGGAGTCGAGGGGGCAGTACGCCGGCCCGGTGGGCATGGTGGACGCCGACGGCAACGGCACCTGGATGGTGGGGATCCGGGCCATGTCGGTGAGCGGCGCCGAGGCCCGGCTGGTCGCCGGCGTGGGCATCGTGGCCGGATCCGACCCCGAGGACGAACTGGCCGAGACGAAGCTCAAGCTGACCGCCGTGTTCGAGGCGCTGGCGCCTGGTGCGGCGTTCTCCACCGATGCCCGCCCGGCGGGAGGGCACTCGGACTCTGCCCGGGCCGGATCAGGCCGGGCCGACGAGCCCAGCCGCGCCGTCAGCTGATCCGGGGACGGTCACCGCTCCCGGGCTCCACCGCCCGTGGATCGACGGATCACGTCGACCAGGGACGAGGGTGCATCGCGGGCCACGAAGTGGCCGGCCCGGGGGATCAGGGTCAGCGTCGCTCCCGGAACGGCCCGTGCCAGGGTCGCCGAGGCCCGAGGCGGAACCACGAGATCCCACTCCCCGGACACCACGGCCACCGGAACGGCAAGTGATCCGAGGGCGGTGGCGACGGTCGGCAATTCCTCGACCAGCGACCGCTGCTCGATCATGAACGTCCGGCGATGGCGGCCCAGCGCGCCGTGGTCCGATCCGGTTACCGCCCGATCGGGCAGTGCCACCTCCAACTGGTCGCGGAACCGGGACGGGGCGTAGCGGGTCAGCGGTCGAACCCGGGGAAGCAGCCCTCCGATGCCGACCAGGCCGAGCACGGTGAGGGCATCACCCAGGACGGGGACGGTCAGCCACCGGTCGAGAGCATTGAGACTGTCCGGCGTACAGGCCGCGCCCACCAGCACCAGGCTCCGGACCAGTTCGGGATGGCGGTCGGTCATCAGGACGGCGGCACCGCCGGACCAGCTGTGGGCCACAACCGTGACCGGGGTATCGCACCGGTGGCGGATCAGGGCGGCGATGGCATCGGCGTTGTCGGAGAGACCCCGGGCTTCACCGTGTGTCTTCCCGTAGCCCGGCCGGTCGGGCGACAGCACGCGGTGGTCGGAGGACAGCATTTCGGTCACCGGGTCCCACGACGCACCGGTGCCGGGCTGGCCGTGCAGGAGGACAACGGTCGGGCCCTGTCCCCGTTCGATGGAGGCAAGGTGCGGGCTCATCGAGGGACCGGGTTCTCGGCGACCGGATCTCCGGCCCTCCCGTCACCTGCTGGACCGGCCCCGTAGACCGGAAGCACCACCCGAAAGGCGGCCCCGCACCCCTCCGCGGTGTCCACGCTGGCCCGGCCACCGAACGTGCGGGCCAGGCTGGCCACGATGAACAGCCCCAGCCCCGATCCTCCGTCCAGCCGTTCGGTGTCCCCCCGATAGAACCGGTCGAAGACCCGGCTCGCCTGTTCGGCGCTCATCCCCGGACCGTGGTCCTGTACCTCGAGCACCGCCTCCGGACCACGCACGGACACGCTGACCTCCACCTGAGTACCTGCCGGCGTATGGGCCAGGGCGTTCCCGAGCAGGTTGTGGACCATCTGCTCCAGCCGTGCTTCGTCTCCGGCCACCGGGACCTCGGTGGGTGCGACCAACTGAATGGGTCGACCGGGATCGAGGGCACGGGCGTCGGCCACCGCCTCGGCGGCCACGTCGGCGAGATCCACCCGCTCGAGGATCGGATCCCTCCCTTCACCCTCGCGGGCCAGGATGGACAGGTCGCCCACCAGGACCCCCATCCGTGCCGCCTCCTTTTCGATGCGGGACAGCGCCCGGTCCCTGGCTTCGCGATCCTCCAGAGCGTCCTTCCGGAGAAGCTCGGCGTACCCTCGGATGGAGGTGAGCGGGGTGCGGAGCTCGTGGGAGGCGTCGGCCAGGAAGCTCCGCAGACGCTCCTCGGACCGGGTGCGCTGGGCGAACGCCGTCTCGATCTGCTCCAGCATGCCGTTGAGGGCCCGCCCCAGGCGGGCGATCTCACCGTCGCCCTCGGCAGGCTCCACCCGGCGGGTCAGGTCCCCGTCGGCGATGGCGTCGGCCTGACGGGCCATGTCCTCGAGGGGTCGGAGCCCGAGCCGCACCAGCAAGGTCATCAATAGCAACAAGGCGGCGAGCAGCCCGAGGGACACCGCCAATTCGATGGTCCGCAGCGAGTCCAACGTCGAGTTGACCCCGGCGAGGCTGTCGGCCACCACCAGCGTCTCGCCCGGAAGGGCGGTGGCCTGGAGGCGGTACTCGGGGCCCCGGTAGCCAACCGAGGGGACGTTGACCGATGCCGGACTCGGGCGGTAGGTCCCTGGTCCGCCGGCGCCGGAGCTCGTGGTGGCAACCGACCCGTCGGCGGGTGCCCGCAGCGGGGTGGGCAGCCTCGGCAGGGGGTCGGCCCGGCCCAAGGTGCCCGACGGGCGGATCACCGACGTGCCGTCAGATCGCAAGATGCCCACGTAGAGATCGGGGCTCACCCGGTCGGTGATGACCTCGGGGGTAACCGTCAACCCCCGCAGGGCGGCCCGCTGGAGGAAGGCGGCGGTCTGGCCGCTGACCGTGGTCAGCTGGTCGTCCACCCGCCCGTAGAGATACGAGTGGAGGGCGCTGTAGGTGATGACGTCCACCGCGGCGAGACCCAGGGCAACCAGGACGATCATGGTGACGACCAGGCGGCGGCGCAGCCTCATCGGCGGGGTTCGCGCAGGCTGTACCCCACCCGCCGGACGGTGTGGATCAAAGGAGGATCGAAGCAGTCGATCTTCTTGCGCAGATAGGAGATGTAGATCTCCACGATGTTGGAGTCGCCGACGAAACTGTCCTGCCAGACGGCGTCGAGGATCTGGGTCTTGGACATCACCTGGCGTGCGTTGGTCAACAGATAGGTCAACAAGTTGAACTCGGTGGCGGTGAGGTCGATCGGGGTGTCCGCCCGCCAGACCTCGTGGGTCCGCTCGTCGACCACCAGGTCGGCGAAGCGCAGGCGCTCCTCATCAGCCGGAAGGTCCAGGCTGGACCGTCGCAGAACAGCACGGATCCGGGCCACCAACTCGTCGATGCTGAACGGCTTGGTCACGTAGTCGTCGCCCCGGGCCAGTCCGGCCACCTTGTCGGCGGTGGCGTCCCGAGCGGTGAGGAAGAGCACCGGGGTGTAGATGTTCTCCTCGTGCAGGCGCCGGCACACCTCGAAGCCCTCGATGTCGGGGAGCATCACGTCCAGCACCATCAGGTCGTACTCACCGGTCCTCGCCTTCTCCAGCGCCTCCGCCCCGGTGCTGGCCTGCTCGGAGGAGAAGCCCTCGAACCGCAGTGCGGCGGCGACCACGTCGGTGATGTAGGGCTCATCGTCGACGATCAGGATGCGCGGCATGCCAGTCAACGGCACCCGTCAGGTACTGACAGTGCGGGGTTGGGTCTTGGCTCCCTTGACCAGACGCTGCGCCCCCCACCAGGTGACCAGGCCCAGCGCCTCGACCACGATGAAGGCGGACATCTTCGACTCCCCGTCGACCCGGTCCACGAACCGGATGGGCACTTCGACCACCGTGGCCCCCGCGTTCTTGGCCTGGTAGGTCATCTCGATCTGGAACCCGTACCCGTCGGCCCGGATCCCGTCCAGATCGATCCGTCGAAGCACCGAGGCGGCGTAGACCCGGAATCCCGAGGTCGAGTCGGCCACGCCCAACCCGAGGAGGGCGGAGGCGTAGACGTTGCCCCCCCTCGACAGGAGTCGTCGGTGCCAGGCCCAGTTGGGGATGGCACCACCGGTGACGTACCGGGAGCCGATCACCAGCTCGACGCCGTCGGCGAGGGCGTCCACCAGCCCGGGGAGCGCCTCGGGCTCGTGGGACAAGTCGGCGTCCATCTCCACGCATGCATCGAATCCGTGATCGAGACCCCATCGGAATCCGGACCGGTAGGCACTGCCCAGCCCGGACTTCCGGTTCCGGCGCATCACCTCGATGCCGCCGATCTCCTTGGCCAGTGACTCGGCCTGCTCAGCCGTCCCGTCGGGGCTACCGTCGTCCACCACCAGCACGGTGGCCGTCGGCAGGGAATCCCTGATCCGACGGAGCACCCGGTCGATGTTCTCCGACTCGTTGTACGTGGGGAGCACGACCAGGACGTCCATCGTCCCAGCTTATGGGGAAGTCCGGGAGGCGTCCGGGTCGGGTCGGTCAGTCGGTCGGCGCAACCTCGTCCGAGCCCCCAGGCACCAGGTCACCAAGCCTGGAGTCGGTGGCCCGGGTGCGCTGCCAGATCTCGCGGGAGACGACCTGGATTGCCCCGCCCACCGGTATGGCCACCAGGGCGCCGGTCAGGGCGCCGAGCGTCGATCCGAACACACCGCCCAGGTTGGCGCCGGCCAGGACGGCGAGAAGAACCCACAGCGGGTTCATCCGGACGGTGCGGCTCATGACCACCGGGTAGAGGAAGTGGTTCTCCACCAACTGGAAACCCACGAACACGATGGCCATGACCACTCCGGCGGTGGGTGAGTGCAGCAGGGCGATGATCACGCTGGGTACCCCGGCGATCAATCCGCCGACCAGGGGGATCATGGCCACCAGGGCCACCCACAGGCCGATGAGGAGGGCGAAGGGCACGCCCAGGATGACGAGGGTGACCAGGACCACCACCCCGAAGAGGACAGAGAGGGCGATGGTGCCGAGCACGTAGGAGGTCACCGACTTGGACACCCGATGGGCGATGTCCTGGACGATCTCCCGACGGTCCGGTCGCATGTTGTCGAGGAAGCCGCGCCGCAGGTTGGGTGCCTGCAACAGCATGAACAGGGTGAGGAAGGCGATGGTGGTGATGGCCAGGACGGTGGAGAGCACGCCCTTGGCCACGTTGGTCCCGATATTGAGCGCGGGGGCGCCGAGGTGGTTGGCCGCTGTCTTGAGCTTGGGTGCGTTCTTCTGGACCCACGAGAGGAGATGGAATCTCTGCAGGGTGTGGGCCAGCCAGCCGTGTCCCTTCTGGACCTGGTCGACCATGGCGGGCAGCCGTTCGGCAACGTGGGTCAGGGAGTTGACCAGCGGGTAGCCCAACAGGCCGAGCAGCCCGGTGAAGGCGATGACCGCGCCGGCCAGCACCACTCCGACCGCACTGCCCCTCCGGAAGCGGTGCCGCTGGAGGAAGTTGACCGAGGGATTGAGGACCAGGGCGATGAACGCGGCGATGAGGATCCACAGGATCACCTCGCGGAGGCGCCCGAGCAGGCGGTAGGCCACCCAGGTGGCGATGACCACGCCGTCGATGGTCAAGATGGTGCGGAGCGGGACGCCCTTGGCCGAGGCGGCGGCGAAGAGCCGCTCCCGCCGGGGTGCCTCCGGCCCCACCTCGCGATCCAGTCGTTCCGCCTGGGTCTCGTTGATCACCGTGGTCGGCTCGGGGACAGTCACCCGGCTGACCGGGGAGCTCCCCCCCGCCACGTGATCGACGCCCGTCGGGTCGTCCCCACGGCCCGGATCCTCCGACGAGGCGCCGGTCGGAGCGGTCCGGACACCCTGGTTGTCATCGTCGACCGGGTGTGCCACCCCGCCAGCATGTCAGGTCCATGGGCACCTGGCGTGCCAACATGATGGTGATGGTGGACGAGCAGGAAGCGCCGATCCCCGCGCCCCATCGCCGGTGGTGGCACCGCGGACCGTTCGTCCGGCGGGACGTTCGCCTGAGCGTGGCCACCGTCCTGATCTTCCTCTTCTTCTTCTACGTGGCCCTGCCGCTGCTGGCCAGCCACCGGGCCGAGGTCAACTCGCTGGCCCACATCAACATCGCCTATCTCGCACTCGGCGTCCTGCTCGAGATCGGCGCGCTGGTGGCCTACACCCAACTCACCCACGCGGTGCTCCCCCCCGGTGGCCCCCGGCGCTTCCGGCTGTTCCGGATCAACATGTCCACCCTGGCCCTCTCACACGTCTCCCCTGGCGGGACCGCACCGGGGGCGGCCCTCGGTTACCGGTTGCTCACCCAGTCCGGCGTGAGCGGATCGGACACCGGGTTCGCCCTCGGCACCCAGGGGATCGGGTCTGCAGTGGTACTGAACGTGATGTTCTGGTTCTCGCTGGTGGCGTTCTTGGTCACCCACGGATTCCATGCGCCGTCCAGCACCCACGGGGGCCAGTCCCAGTCGGCGTCGATCCTGGTGATCGTGGCCGTCGGGGTGGGCGTGGTCCTGCTCGGGTTCTTCGGCAGTCTCTTCTACCTACTGACCCGCGGCCAGAAACAGGCCAGCCGGGTGATCCGTAGGGTGGCCGGCCGGATCCGCTTCCTCGACGCCGACCGGACCACCGCCCTGGTGGAGCACCTGGCCCAACGGTTCGCCATGCTCATGGAGAACCGTGCCCTGACCAGGCGGGCCATCGGCTGGGCCGCCGCCAACTGGCTGCTCGATGCCGCCTCGTTGTGGGTCTTCGTGGCCGCCTTCAGCCACTTCATCTCACCGGTCGACCTGCTCATGGCCTACGGCCTGGCCTACATCCTGGCCGCCATCCCGATCACCCCGGGGGGCCTGGGCGTCGTCGAGTTCGTGCTGGTCTCGATGATCACCGGCTTCGGACCCACCGCCGGGCAGGCGCTCTCCGCCGTCCTGGCCTACCGGGCGGTCAACTTCTGGTTGCCCATCCCGTTCGGCGGGCTGGCCTACGGCTCGCTCGAACTCCAGCGCCGGCCCAACTATCACAAGTTCCGGGGCTACCTTCACCGGCGCCGTCACCAGCGCCGAGAGGCGGCAACCAGAGTGTCGGGGACCGACGAGCCACCGGCCATCCCGCACAAGGACGGGTTCAGCGACTCCGGAACAACCGCAGCCACCACCGGGAGGGAACAACCGCCGAGGTCGGGACCGCACCTAGGGGCGATGCATCTCCCCTAGCTGCGGTGGGCGAGGATTCCGGTACGAGTGCCGGTGCCGACCTGCTGGCTGGGACCGGCCGCGGTGCCGGGGCCGGAGGTATCCGGTGCGTCAAGGTCTCGCGGCGGGACGGGTCGCCACGCTGGCGGAGGGAGTCGAGGGCCAGGGCGCGCAGGTGGCCCTGGAGGCTGAATCCCAGGGTGGCCGGGCCCGAGGTGGGAACCACCCGGACAGAGCTCCCGTCGGCCTGCAGCTGCCAGGCGTTGGCCTGGTCGAGCAGGGCCAGGTCCAGTATCCCGACCAGGCGCTGTTGGATCTCCGGGTCGTCGATGGGCACGATGACCTCCAC
>JADGOG010000174.1 GCA_017883065.1 Acidimicrobiales bacterium
TGCCGTCGCCACGGAAACCGACTGGCCCGGGCTTGTCGCCGATGGCCTCACCCTGCATCCCTCTGGGCATCGTGATCCGTGGCGTGAGCACATCGCCGCCTGCGGCTCGACCCGTCCGGAGCGGTTCACACCGAAGAAGCAAGCCAAGCAGTGCAGGACCTCGCCGACTACCCATGCAATTGGCCCTGCCGGCGGTGCCACGGCCTTCGTCATTGCGGTCGGTTCACTGGCCGCTGCAGGTGGGGCGGGGACGGTCACGGCAGCTGATGGACCACCAGCGGAAGCACCGCGTCTGCCCCGGCCTCTCGGAGCAGGGATGCCGCCACGGTCATGGTCCAACCGCTCCGGTAGGAGTCGTCGACCAACAGGAGAGGACCGTCGGTCGGCAGCTGGACGCCCTCTCGCAGGCGCAGTCCGGCCAGAAGGGCCTCAACGCGGGGTGCCGAGGCGACGTCTCCGGGTGGTGGCGGCCCGACGGCCTCGAGGGCTTCGATGATCGGGAGTCGGCCGACTTCAGCGATGCGCCGAGCCAGGTCGTCGACCAACCGGGGGTGGTGACGTGAAGGCATGGGCACGACCGCTACGGGTCGCGCTTCCCAGCGTTCACGCCAGCGACCGAGGACCGCGACCACTCCGTCAACCACGTCCTGGTCCAGTCCGCGGTCCGGTCCGGCGATGGCTCTGGCCGCTTCTCGCCACTCAGGGGCGTCGGCATAGAGGAGCGCCCGCCCGGCGAGGGCTCCCACGATCCGGCCAGAGCGCCCGCCGCCGAGTCCACGGGGCCAGAGCTTCCGGGGCTCGATGACCACATCTGCGCCGCGCAGGTGGACCCGCGCTGCGGCGATGGCTCCGGGATCAATGGCGTAGCCCTGGGCAGGGAACTCGCCGGTGCAGACCGAGCACCGCCCACATGGGCCGGGGTCGGGGTCGTCCAGTGCCCGCTGGAGGAACTCCATCAGGCAGCCGAGACCCCCGGCATAGGAGCGCATGAGGTCCGCCTCTGCCGCTCGTGCGGCCCGGATGGCGTCCCATTTGTTCTGGTCGTAGACGTACGGGACACCCGTCGCCCTCCACCCTTCCGGTACTCGCTCGACCGCGCCCTCGACGGCCACGATCTTGAGCAACGACTCGACACGACCCCGGCGGACGCCGGTCTCCGACTCGATGTCGGCCACGCTCATCGGAGACCCGCTGTTGTTCACTGCGGCCAGGACCTTCTCGACGTTCTTCGGGTCCGGGATCGAGGCGGTGGCAAAGAACTCCCAGAGTCGCTCGTCGCCCTCGGCCGGGAGCAGTACCGCCTGAGCACGATCGATGGCCCGGCCGGCCCGGCCGACCTGCTGGTAGTAGGCGACGGGCGAGTCCGGGGAACCGACGTGGATGCAGAATCCGAGATCCGGCTTGTCGTACCCCATGCCGAGTGCCGAGGTTGCCACCACCGCCTTCAACCGGTTGGCTCGCAAGTCGTCCTCGACCCGCTCTCGGGCCTCCGACTCGAGCCTGCCCGAGTAGGCGGCGACGACGTGTCCACGAGTCGCAAGGAAGCCGGTCAAACGCTCGGTTTCGGCGACTGTTGGCACATAGATGATCCCCGATCCGGGAAGCAGGTCGAGGGCGCCGCCCACCCAGGCGTACCGCTCGAGGGGCCCGAGGCCGGGCATGACCGAGAGTGTCAGTGAGGACCGCGCCAAGCTCCCGCGCAGCACCACGGTCGAGGAGCCGAGTTGTCTGGCAACGTCGTCGGTCACTCGCTTGTTCGCCGTGGCGGTGGTGGCGAGGACGGGTGTCGTCGGCGAGGCCACGAGCACCTTCGAGAGTCGCTGGTAGTCGGGACGGAAGTCGAACCCCCAATCTGAGATGCAGTGGGCCTCGTCGATGACGATCAGGCCTGCTCGCTCGATGACCGGGCCGATCCGGCGGGCGAACGTGGGGTTCGCCAGGCGCTCCGGTGACACGAGGAGAACATCGACCCCACCGGACTCCACCGCCTGCATCACCGCATTCCATTCGCCGACGTTGGTGGAGTTGATCGTCGTTGCGGTCAGACCGGCGCCCTTGGCCGCCATGACCTGGTCCCGCATCAGGGCGAGCAGGGGGGACACCACGAGAGTCGGTCCCCCACCGAGCGACCTGATCGCCGACGTCGCCGCCCAGTAGACCGCCGACTTGCCCCAGCCAGTGGCCTGTACAACGAGCACCCGTGACCTGTCGGCCACCAACGTCCGCACGGCGTTGCCCTGGTCGTCCCTTGGGGGCACTCCCTCCCCTGCCATGGCCCGGAGGACCGACATCAGGTGCCGGTCCGCCTCCTCAATGAGCTCATCTCGCGAGAGGCTGTCCCAGCGGATGGCGCTCACGTCGGGCGTTCGTCCCGTCGGCGGGACGCAGGAGCGGCGGCTGACACGGAGTTGTTGGCAGGTTTCTCGATCATGCGTCCTCGATTCGAAGCGGAATCCGGCCACGTTGCCCGACCGGCACAAGGATCGGCACTCGTTGAAGCTGACCCTCCGGGTGCCGAGCATGTCATCCGGATGTACTGACCAGGGCCGGCGTCAGTTGGCTCGGCACGGAAACGCTGGGCCATGCGCCACCCGCGATCTGCGAGCGACCCGCCACGCATCAGCGAGCTGCATGTTTTCAGCTTCGCTGGTTGAGGAGAGGTGCATCACCCGGTCTCGGCGAAGACTCCAACCTGCTGACCCGGGCGATTCAGGCCCACCGCCAACTCCCACCAGCACTGTATCGCTGCGGCCCAGGCCCCGGCCCCCGGCTGACCCGTCCCTTCACCGGGACCTGAAGTGGCGGCGGCCGGCGGCGGGGGCCTTCCGTCCTGCACCCGCCCTGTGGACGGGTTACCGTCCAGGAAGGAGCCGCTCCGGGTTGACCACGAACAAGCGGGCTGTGCGGAGGTGACAGCACCATGAGCACGAGGCCGACACTGATCGGGGAGATGAGCGACTCCGATGCCGTGCTCTGGACGGTCGGTCGCGACCCGGTGCTCCGGTCGCCCATCGTGGCAGTCATGCTCCTCGACGAGGAGCCGGACTGGGAGATGGGTCTGGCTCGGGTCGAGAGGCTCACGGCGATTGAGCCGAAGCTCCGGGCCCGGGCCGTTGCCCAGCCCTACGGGCTGGGCAATCCGCAGTGGGTGGACGACGGCAGTTTCGACCTGGCCCACCATGTGCACCAGGTGGGCGCCCCGCCTCCCGGTACGTTCCGGGGCGTGCTCGATCTGGCCCAGCTCATGGGAACCACCGCGTTCGACCCGGAGCTCCCGCTGTGGGAGGCGGTCCAGATCGGAGGGCTGGACGATGGTCGTGCCGCGCTCATCATCAAGATCCACCACTCCGTCATCGACGGGATCGCCGGCGTCGGGCTCCTCCTCCACCTGTTCGACTCCGAGCGCCACCCGGCCGAGCGCGGGCACCGGGCGCCGCACGGACCCAGCGGAGCCGAATCGGGAGGCACCGGGCCAGTGCCTCGACCGGGCGCCGGCGAGAGGCGCCGGCCGGGGCTGTCAGGGCGCCTCCCGTCGCTGACCCGATCGGCGATCGGACGCGCCGGAGCCGTGGCGCACCTCTTCGAGACCGCCGCCCATGCCGCCCTTAGTCCCGTCGCCTCGTTTGGCACGCTCGAGACGGACGCTCTGTCCCTCGGACGCCTCCTCGCGCCCGCTCCGACCCCCCTGTCCCCGATACTCCGGGGACGCGGAATCGGTCGCCACTTCGACACCATCGACCTCACTGTCGGGGCCATCCACGACGTGGCACAGTCCCTTGACTGCACCATGAACGACGTCTTCGTGGCCGGTGTCCTCAGCGGGCTCCGTCGGTACCATCTCCTTCATGGCGCCAAGGTCGAGCGCCTTCGAGCGCTGGTCCCGATCAGTATTCGCACGGCGACGGATGCCGAGGGAGGCAACCGGTTCGTGCCGGTCCGCTTCGTTCTCGACGCCGACATCAGCGACCCTCAGATGCGCATCCACCATGTCCAGGAAGTGATGGGCGGGTGGAAGCACAATCCCGCCCTGGAGTTGACCGACGTGGTGACCGGCGTGCTCAGCCGGCTGCCGCCCGCCGTGACCACACTTGCTTTCGGGTCGATGCTCAAGGGCGGTGACTTCGTGGCCACCGATGTCCCGGGGGCACCGTTCGACACCTACCTGGGCGGCGCCCGCGTGATCGGGCTCTACGCGTTCGCGCCGCCGTCGGGGGCTGCGGTCAACGTGGCACTTGTCACCTCGGCCGGCCACGAGTGCATCGGGATCAACCTCGACACCGTTGCGGTCGCCGACTGCGATGCAATGGTCGAGTGCATCCGAGCGGGCTTCGAAGAAGTGATCTCCTGCGGTGGGACGGATGGCCAGCACACGGTCCAGCACTAGGTGGGCACCTCGGACGGCCGCCCTTGCCTTCTAACGACTCTGCGCCAAGTCGGCGAAACGACGTCGATGTCCTCCGAACCGGATTGTCAACGATCCGGAAGCCCGGACGCATCGCCGCCGAACCCCGGCCCGACGATCGCTCCTTGCGCCGACAGGTCGTCCCGCAGTGCCGTCACGTCGACCGTGCGGACATTCGACGGTGTCCCTGCGGTAGAGCGAAGCGCCGCCGCAGCAGCAGCCGCACCGGCGGCTTCGCCGGTTGCCATTGCAGCTGGAATCTCCTTCGTCGCCTGGTGCACGTACCTGGTGGTGGAGATGCAGCGCCCCGCTACAAGGAGGTTGTCGACCGCGGATGTGGTGAGACACCGGTAGGGGATGTCGTACACGACGTTCCGGCGCGTCCAATGTCCTGTCTGCGCGACCGCATCTGCGAACCGGACGTCTCCATCGTCCTTGCTCAGCATGAAGTCGCCGGTCAACCGGCGGCTCTCGGTGATCCCGAGCATGCCGGCATAGTCGTCGAGCCAGGCCCCCTCAAAGCCCTTCACCTGGCTTCGCAGGCCATCGAAGTGGGCTCGCGCCGCCCGGCGACAGGCGACCCCTGCCCGGGTGAGATCGTCCGGGTCGCAGGCGTCCACCCGTTCGGCATGGGGGCCGAACGGCACCAGAACACGGCCCGGCGAATTCGTACGAAACCAGAGAACGCCGAGACCGTCATTGGGCGCAGGGTCCGTGAGATCGTCGGCCACTCCTCCGACCCGAAACCACAGGTG
>JADGOG010000074.1 GCA_017883065.1 Acidimicrobiales bacterium
CGGCAGTCGCTGAGCTGGGCGGCTTCTCGATCGACGACCCGTGGGAGAAGCTGAAGCCCGCACAGCAAAAGCTCGTGCTGTTCGGCGCCGGCACCAAGCAGATCCACCTCAAGTACCGCAACCGTTATGGTCGCCAGCGGTCGTTCCACACCGTCTACGAGGGAATTGTTCCCTGGCTGCAGCGCCGCCACTCCGAGGCCGAGTCGGACTTCCTCCGGGACAATCTCGAGGGCTACCTGCGGGAGGTGCCCTGTCCCGAGTGCGGCGGGGCCCGGCTGCGGCCCCAGTCACTGGCCGTGACCGTGGGCGGCTACTCCATCTTCGCCCTCTGCTCGCTCTCCATCGGCAAGGCGGTGGAGGTGGTGGCCTCCCTCGACCTCTCCGACCGCGACCACCTGATCGCCGACCGCGTCTTTCGTGAGGTGCGCGAGCGGATGCAGTTCCTGCTCGACGTGGGCCTCGACTACCTGACCCTGGCCCGATCGGCAGCCACCCTCTCCGGCGGAGAGGCCCAGCGGATCCGCCTGGCCAGTCAGATCGGGAGCGGCCTGGTCGGGGTGCTCTATGTCCTCGACGAGCCCTCCATCGGCCTCCACCAGCGGGACAACCAGCGACTCATCGGCACCCTCAAGCGGCTGCGGGACCTGGGGAACACGGTGATCGTGGTCGAGCACGACGAAGAGACCATCCGCGTGGCCGACCACGTGGTCGACGTCGGCCCGGGAGCGGGGGAGCACGGCGGGCGGATCGTCCACTCCGGCCCGGTGACCGGCCCGGGGGGGCTCGAATCGAACCCGGACTCCCTGACTGGGCAGTACATCTCGGGGGCAAAGTCGATCCCGGTCCCCGGCATCCGTCGGCCGGGGAGCGGCGAGACCCTGGTGGTCCAGGGCGCCCGTGAGCACAACCTCCACGACGTCGACGCCGAGTTCCCCTTGGGCAAATTGGTGGCGGTCACCGGCGTGTCCGGATCGGGGAAGTCCACCCTGGTCAACGACATACTGTTGCGTTCGCTGGCCAAGCAGGTCCACCGGGCCAAGACCCTCCCCGGTCTGCACCGGACCATCACCGGCGTCTCCCACGTGGACAAGGTGGTCGAGGTCGACCAGGCCCCCATCGGCCGTACCCCGCGCTCCAACCCGGCCACCTACACCGGGGTGTTCGACCATGTCCGCAAGCTGTTCAGCCAGACCCAGGAGGCAAAGGTCCGCGGCTACCAACCCGGACGATTCTCCTTCAATGTCAAGGGCGGCCGGTGCGAGGCCTGCTCCGGCGACGGGACCATCCGGATCGAGATGCACTTCCTGCCGGACATCTATGTGCCCTGCGAGGTATGCGAGGGCGCCCGCTACAACCGCGACACCCTGGAGGTCACCTTCCGGGGCAAGACCATCGCCGACGTGCTCGATCTCTCGTGCGAGGAGGCACTGGCGTTCTTCATCCACCAACCGCCCATCGCCCGGCATCTCCAGACCCTGGTCGATGTCGGTCTTGGCTACATCCGGCTCGGCCAACCCGCCCCTACCCTCTCGGGAGGTGAGGCCCAGCGGGTCAAGCTGGCCTCCGAGCTGAGTCGACGGTCGACCGGCCACACCCTCTACGTGCTGGACGAGCCGACCACCGGACTCCACTTCGACGATGTCCGCAAACTGCTCGATGTGCTGAGCCGCCTGGTCGACCAGGGGAACACGGTCATCGTCATCGAGCACAACCTCGACGTGGTCAAGAGCGCGGACTGGATCCTCGACCTCGGGCCCGAGGGCGGCGACCGCGGCGGCACCATCGTGGCGGTGGGCACCCCCGAGGAGGTGGCGGCGGCACCGGGCAGCTACACCGGCGAGGTGCTCGCTCCGCTTCTGGGCATCAGCCGGAGGGGTCCCAAGGCCACCCTCTCCACGCGGGGCGGCAACGGGTCGAAGCCCGTCCCGGCAGGTTCGCCGAACAAGAAGCGCGGCACCAAGGCAGGCGCAACCAAGGCAGTCGCAACCAAGGCAGCCGGGGCGGCGAAGAAGGCGACGGTCGCACGCGGCAAGGCGACAACGGCCAGGACGGCAACGAAGACGGCAACGAAGGCGAAGACGGCGGCCAAGCGGGCCGCGTCAGGCAAGTCCGGAACATCCGGGAGGTCCACGTCAGCGGCGAAGGTCGCTCCGGTAGGGGCGTCCGCCCGATAGCTCCGGGTCAGACGGTGGCCAACATCCGTTCGAGGGCCACCCGGGCCCACTGGGCGGTGTCCCCGTCGACGGTGATCCGATTGCGGACCTCCCCCTCCACCAGTCCCTCGAGGACCCAGGCCAGGTGGGGTGCGTCGATTCGGAACATGGTGGAGCACGGGCACACCAGCGGATCGAGCGACACGACGGTCTTGTCCGGAGTCTCGTCGTCGAGCCGCTTGACCAGATGGATCTCCGTTCCCACGCCGATGACTGACCCGGAGGGAGCCTCGGCGACCGCCCGGATGATGAAGTCGGTCGAACCGACCTGGTCCGCCGCCTCCACCACGTCGTGGGCGCACTCGGGGTGCACGACCACGATCCCGTCGGGATGCTCGGCCCGGAAGGCGTCGATGTGGGCAGGGCGGAAGCGCTGGTGCACTGAGCAGTGCCCCTTCCACAGCAGGAGGGAGGCCGTCTTGAGGGTGGCCTCGTCCAGGCCTCCTCGGTCGAGACGGGGATTCCACACCGCCATGTCCTCGGCGGCGTAGCCGAGGTCGAACCCGGTGTTGCGGCCGAGGTGCTGATCGGGGAAGAAGAGGACCTGGTCCCCGCGCGTGCGACCCTGGCCGTCAGGGCCGAGCGCCCAGGTGAGTACCGCCCGTGCGTTCGACGAGGTGCAGACCACGCCGCCGTGACGTCCCACGAACGCCTTCAACGCGGCCGACGAGTTCATGTAGGTCACCGGCACCACCCGCTCGATGTCGGTCACCGTGGACAACGTGTCCCAGGCCTCCTCCACCGAGTCGATGTCGGCCATGTCGGCCATGGAGCACCCTGCGTTCAGGTCGGGGAGGAGCACCTGCTGGTGATCGCCGGTGAGGATGTCGGCCGACTCGGCCATGAAGTGGACGCCGCAGAACACCACGAACTCGGCCTCTGCCTGGTCGGCGGCGATGCGGGAGAGCCCGAAGGAGTCGCCGCGGGCATCGGCCCAGGCCATGACCTCGTCCCGCTGGTAGTGGTGCCCGAGGATGAGCAACCGTGAGCCGAGGTGGTCCTTCGCCTGGCGAATCCACTCGGTGAGTTGCTCGGAGCCCGCCGTCGTGTAGCGGTCGGGGAGTGCTGTCTGTAGCCGGAGCATGCTGGGTATGACCCCCTCGTGGAGGCGCTCCGGTGTGTGGCCGGCGGGGACAGCCTGGTCGCCCGTCCGCGGGGTTGTCGGCCCCGGAGCGGTAGATGTCGCCGGAAACCAGGCCGGCGTCCTGCCAGTGTACGCCCTGCGGACGCCAATGGTGCGGTGACCCGGCCCCGCCCCGGACACGGCACACTGGAGGAGTGGCTACTCGTCCGGCACCGGGCTCGATCCCTGACGCTCCCGGTTCGTACCAATTCGTCGATCGGGACGGGCGCGTGCTCTATGTCGGCAAGGCCAAGTCACTCCGTCAACGGCTCAACTCGTACTTCCAGGACCCCGCCGGACTGGCCGTACGCACCGCCCAGATGGTCGGCCAGGCCGATCACGTGGAGTGGATGGTGGTCGACACCGAGGCGGAGGCCCTCCTCCTCGAGCACAGCCTGATCAAGGAGTTCCAGCCCCGGTTCAACGTGCGCTTGAAAGACGACAAGAGCTACCCCTGGCTGGCGGTCACCGTGCAGGACGAGTGGCCGAGGCCGGCGGTGGTCCGGGGCCGAAAGCGAACCGGCGTCCGCTACTTCGGGCCCTATCCGAACGCCGGTGCCATCCGGGAGACCCTCGATCTCCTGCTCCGGTCGTTTCCGGTCCGGACCTGCTCGGACACCAAGTTCCGGCGCCACCAGCGTCTCGGCCGGCCCTGCCTGCTCTTCCACATCGAGCGGTGCTCGGGTCCCTGCGTGGGAGCGGTCGAGCACGAGGAGTACGACCGGATGGTGGCCGACCTCATCGCCTTCCTCGGGGGGGACACCGGCCCGCTGGAGAAGGGCCTGACCGTAGCCATGCAGGAGGCCGCCGGGTCGCTCGAGTTCGAACGTGCCTCGGTCCTGAGGGACAAGCTCGAGGCGGTCCGCGCTGCGGACGCCGTCCGCCAGATGGAGCTCGGGCGGCCCGAGAACCTGGACGTGGTCGGCCTGGTCGAGGACGAACTCGAGGCGGCGGTCCAGGTGTTCCACGTCCGTTCCGGCAAGGTCGTCGGCCGGTCCGCCCTCTTCGTGGACAAGGTGGAGGACCTCACGCCCGCCCAGCTGATGGAGAGGATCCTGGTCGATGTCTACGCCGAGGCCGCCTCGGGGGTGCCCAGGCAGGTGCTCGTCCCGACCATGCCCGCCGATGCCGGTGCCGTGGTCGAGTACCTCGAGGCGATGCGCGGCGGCCCGGTGGTGGTCCGGGTGCCGGTCCGGGGACCCAAGCGAGCCCTGCTGGACACGGTGGAGCACAATGCCCGGGACGCCTTCGTCCGCCACCGCCTGCATCGGACCTCCGATCACAACAGCCGGGCCCGGGCCCTCGAGTCCCTGCAGCACGAGTTGGATCTCCCCGATGCCCCTTTGCGCATCGAGTGCTACGACATGAGCCACCTGCAGGGGACCGACTACGTGGGCTCGATGGTGGTGTTCGAGGACGGCCTGGCCAAGAAGAGCGACTATCGCCACTTCCGGGTGTCCACGGTGGACGGCAACGACGACTACGCGGCCATGGAGGAGGTGCTCACCCGCCGGCTGACCGCCCTCCTGGCCGAGGAGCGGCAGCGGGAGAGGGATGTGGGCGAGCCCGGCTCCGGCGGTGAGGGGGCCGAGGGAGGCGCACCGGAGGGGGTACCGACCCGACGCCGGTTCGCCTATCCTCCGCAGCTCCTGCTCCTGGACGGAGGGCTGGGCCAGCTCAACGTGGGCGTCAAGGTGCTGGCCAACCTGGGCCTGACCGACCGGATCCCCATCGCCTCCCTGGCCAAGAGCTTCGAAGAGATCTACCGGCCGGACCGAAGCGAGCCGATCCGCCTGTCACGGCAGTCGGACGGGCTCTACCTGCTCCAGCGTCTCCGCGACGAGGCGCACCGTTTCGCCATCTCCTACCACCGCACCCTCCGGGGCAAGAGGATGACCGTGGGCGCGCTGGACGGGGTGGTCGGCCTCGGCCCGAAGCGCCGGTCACGGCTCACCGAGCAGTTCGGGGGACTGGCCGGTCTGAGGAATGCCTCGCGTGACGAGCTGCTGGGCGTATCGTGGTTGCCGGCCGAGGTGGGCGCCGCCGTCTTCGAACGGCTGCACACGCCGTTGGCTCCGAGTGGACCCGCGGTGAGGGGCGAAGGGGTGGACCGATGAGCGAATACCTGGTGGTGACCGGCATGTCCGGTGCCGGTCGGTCGACGGCCGGGGCGACCCTCGAGGATCTCGGGTGGTTCGTGATCGACAACATGCCCTCGGCACTGATCTCCAAGGTCTCCGAGCTGGTGGACGGCACCGGCTCGGAGATGGAGCGGGTCGCCTTCGTGGTCGGGCGCGGTGGGGGAGACCTCGACGACGTGCTGCCGGCCGTGGACAGCCTCGAGTCGGGCCGGAAGCGGGTACGGATCCTCTTCCTCGACGCGGCTGACGATGTCCTGATCAGGCGATTCGAGGGCACCCGCCGCCGGCACCCCCAGGCGGCCCGGGGCGTGGTCGACTCGATCGCCGACGAGCGACTGCTGCTCAGCGAGTTGCGCGACCGGGCCGACCTGGTCATCGACACCGGCGAGCTCAACACCAACCAGCTGCGCACCCGTCTGATGGAGGTCTTCGGCAGCGAGGCACCCGGGAGCACCATGCAGACCTCCATCGTCTCGTTCGGGTTCAAGCACGGCGTGCCCCTGGATGTCGATCTGATGTTCGACTGCCGGTTCCTCCCCAACCCCTACTGGGACGAGGCGCTCCGGAGCCACAGCGGGCTCGAGCCCGACGTCAGGGCCTTCGTGCTGGACCGCCCCGAGACCTCCGAGTTCCTCGAGAAGCTCAACCAGCTGCTCTCGATGCTCATCCCGGCCTACACCCGGGAGGGGAAGTCCTATCTGACCATCGCCATGGGCTGTACCGGCGGTCGCCACCGGTCGGTGGTCCTGGCCGAGGAGCTCGTCCGACGGCTGAGCGACGACGGGGTGCCCACCACCGTCTTCCACCGGGATGTCGAGCGGTGAGCGAGCGGGTGGATGACGGTTTGGCCAGCGAGGGAGCGGATGACCGTGCGCTGAGCCGGGGTCCGCGCGTGGTGGCCATCGGAGGAGGTCACGGTCTGGCCGCCACCTTGCGTGCTGTACGCACGTACACCGATCGGGTCACCGCGTTGGTCTCGGTAGCCGACGATGGTGGGTCGTCGGGTCGGCTGCGCGAGCTCCTCCACATCATCCCGCCGGGCGATCTCCGCAAGTGCCTGGTCGCCATGGCCGAGCCGGGTTCGCCGTTGGCCGCCGCCTTCGAGTACCGGTTCACCGAGGAGGAACTGGACGGCCACGCCCTCGGCAATCTGGTCCTGGCCGGGCTGATCGACGGCGCCTCCGATCCGGTGGAGGCACTCGACGAGGCGTGCCGACTCCTAGGGGTGCGCGGGAGGATCCTCCCGGCCACCGTCGAGCCGGTCGTGCTCAAGGCCGAGTCGGCCGGTGGGCCGGTGGCAGGCCAGGTGGCAGTGATGGGTACCGACAACATCCGCACCGTGTCCCTGGTCCCATCGGACCCCAAAGCACCGATCCAGGCGCTGGAGGCCCTCGGCGACGCCGACCAGATCGTGGTGGGACCCGGATCCCTGTTCACCAGCGTGTTGGCCGCGGTGGCCGTCCCCGACATCAGGGACGGGATTCGTCGTTCCGAAGCCCGCAAGGTCTACGTCTGCAATCTGCGGCCCCAGGTGCCCGAGTCCGAGGGATTCGACGTGGGCATGCACGTCGCTGCGCTGTTGGCCCACGGTATCGAGGTCGATCTGGTGGTGTGCGACACGGGTGGGCTCCCGCTCGGGACCTGCCCGATTCCGGTGGTGGACGTCGACCTGGTCAGACCCAACGGGCTGGCCCACGACCCCTCCAAATTGGCGTCGGTACTCTCCGATCTGGCCCGTTGATGCCCAGACCTGCCAGGATGACCTAGCGTGGACGCCGTTCAGGTGGTCGAAGTGACCTCAGGACACCGTCCAGCGGGACAATCGCACAGGACGACCGAAGAGTGAGGGACGAGGCAATGACCGTACGGATCGGCATCAACGGTTTCGGGCGCATCGGCCGGAACTATCTCCGTGCGGCCCGTGCGATGGGCGCGGACGTCGATGTGGTGGCGGTCAATGACCTCACCTCGGCCGAGACGTTGGCCCACCTCCTCCGCTACGACTCCACCCACGGCCGGTTCGGCAGCGACGTCAAGGTGGACGGCTCGTCGATCGTCCTCGACTCGGGCCCCATCGCCGTGTTGGCCGAGCGGGACCCCAAGGCACTTCCGTGGGACAAGTTGGGCGTCGATGTGGTCATCGAGTCGACCGGGCTGTTCACGACACGCGAGTCTGCGGCCGCGCACCTCGAGGCGGGCGCCTCCCGCGTGATCGTGTCCGCCCCGGCCACTGACGTGGATGCCACATTCGTGGTGGGCGTCAACGACGCTGACTTCGATCCAGCCAAGGACTTCGTGGTCTCCAACGCCTCGTGTACCACCAACTGTTTCGTCCCCATGGTCAAAGTGCTCGACGACGCCTTCGGCGTGGAGAGCGGGATGATGACCACGGTGCACGCCTTCACCAACGACCAGAACCTCCTCGACCTCCCCCACAAGGACCTCCGTCGGGCCCGGGCGGCGGCTGTCAACATCGTCCCGTCGTCGACCGGGGCGGCCCGGGCCACCGGCCTGGTGCTCCAGTCCATGAAGGGCCGCCTGGACGGGAGCTCCCTGCGGGTTCCGATCCCGGACGGGTCGATCACCGACTTCACTGCCGTGATCCCCGGGTCGGTCACCGTCGACCAGGTCAATGCCGCGTTCGCGGCAGCCGCCGCGTCGGGACCGCTCTCCAAGGTGCTCGTCTACACCGAGGACCCCATCGTCTCGTCGGACATCGTGGGCAGCCCCGCCTCGTGCACGTTCGACGCCGGTCTCACCATGGTGATGCCTTCCGCCTCGGGCATCACCCTGGTCAAGGTGGAAGGCTGGTACGACAACGAGTGGGGATACGCCAATCGGCTCGTAGACCTCTCGCTCGTGGTCGGTGGATCCAAGCCCTGAGCTGGGCTCCGGGTAACGAGGGACGGACGAGGGGAGACCGGGACATGAGCGAGGGATACCACAACCCACTGCTGAAGGGACTGCCGCTGTTGGACGACCTTCCCGCCCTGGACGGCACCAGCGTCCTGGTGCGGGTGGACTTCAACGTCCCCCTCCGTCCGTGCGCCGACCAGACCTACGCGGTCACCGACGACTTTCGCATCCGGGCGGCCATGCCCACCCTCGACTACCTGCTGTCCAAGGGGGCCAAGGTCACCGCGTGCACGCATCTGGGCCGACCGGCCGGGGCTCCGGACGCCCGCTTCGACCTCGCACCGGTTCGGGAGGAGCTGGCGCGGCTGGCCCCCAAGGTCGAGCTGCTGGAGAACCTGCGGTTCTATCCCGGCGAAAAGCAGAACGACCCTGCCTTCGTCGACAAGTTGATCAACGGCCACGACGCCTACGTCAACGATGCCTTCGGTGTGTCGCACCGCAGGCACGCCTCCGTGGTCGGACCTCCCACCCGGCTCCCCAGCGCAGCCGGCCTCCTCCTGCAACGGGAGATCGAGGCACTGGGCAAGTTGCTCGGCACCCCGAAGAGCCCCTTCGTCGCCGTGGTCGGCGGGGCCAAGGTGGCCGACAAGCTGGGCGTGTTGAAGGCGCTGCTGCATCGTGTCGACGCCCTCGTGGTGGGGGGCGGGATGGCGTTCACGTTCCTGGCTGCCGCCGGGCATGACGTAGGGGGGTCGATGGTCGACGAGGAGCGGATCCCCGAGTGCGCGGAGCTCCTGGCATCGGGCAAGGAGATCTTGCTCCCGACCGATATCGTGGCCCTCGAGCCCGGAGCCACGTTCGGCTGCGACTGCCGGGAAGGTGAGGTCCGCACCCTGGGCGACGACCTCCCTGCCGGTTGGCAGGGTCTCGACATCGGACCGGCCACCGTCGAGGCCTACGCCGCGCGGATACGGTCGGCGGGGACGGTGCTCTGGAACGGGCCCATGGGCGTGTTCGAGGATGCGCGGTTCTCGGCCGGCACAGCCGGAGTGGCCCGTGCGGTGGCGGAGTGCCCGGGCTACACGGTTGTCGGCGGCGGCGACAGTGCCGCGGCGGTGGACGAACTCGGCCTCGAGCATGAGATCAGCTTCATCTCCACCGGTGGCGGCGCCTCGCTCGAACTCCTCGAGTACGGCGATCTTCCCGGGCTGGCCGCTCTGCGGGGTGCGGCCAACGCGCCCTCGACCGGGGGCACCAGGCGAACGAGCACCTCGGAACGGTGAGCAGCACACCCAGCCGTCGGCCGCTGATCAGCGGCAATTGGAAGATGAACTTCGATCACCTGGAGGCGCTGCACGCCGTGCGTGACCTGGGACTCCGGCTCCATCCCTCTGACGTCGGATCGGTCGACATCTCGGTGCACCCGCCCTTCACCGACATCCGCACCGTTCAGTCGGTGATCGAGCCAGACGGTATCCCCGTGGCCCTGGGTGCGCAGAACTGCGCCATCGAGGATTCCGGAGCGTTCACCGGCGAGGTGAGCCCGCTGATGCTGGCCAAGCTCCACGTCCAATACGTGATCGTCGGTCACTCCGAACGGCGCACACTGTTCGGCGAGACCGACGAGGTGGTGGCGGCCAAGATCCAGGCCGTTCTCCGCAACGGGATGACCCCGGTGTGCTGTGTCGGCGAGACCCTGGACGAACGGGAGATCGGTCTGACCAAGGACCGATTGGCCCACCAGGTCGACTCGGCGGTCTCCTCGCTCCCGGCCGAGACGGTGGCCAACCTGGTCATCGCCTACGAGCCGGTGTGGGCCATTGGTACCGGGCAGGCCGCCACTCCCGAGGACGCCCAGGATGCATGCCGATGGATCCGTGAGGTGGTGGGCCAGTCGGCCGGCGGGGACGCGGGCGACCAGGTGCGCATCCAGTACGGAGGTTCGGTCAATCCCGAGAATGCAGAATCCCTGCTGAGCTGCGCCGATGTCGACGGTGCCCTGGTCGGAGGCGTGAGCCTCGACGCCAAGGCGTTCGTCGAGGTGATCCGGTCCGCGACACTGGCCCTCCGCTGAGTTTGGTAGCGTCTCCCTCGGTCGTAGGCCAGAGGAGGAACATCGAGTGCTGACCGCAATCATCGTGGTACTGCAGATACTGGCGTCACTGGCGTTGATCTTCCTCATCCTCATGCATAGCGGTAAGGGTGGCGGCCTCTCCGACATGTTCGGCGGCTCGATGGGCTCTGCGGCAGCGGGGTCAACCGTGGTGGAGAAGAACCTGGACAGGATCACGGTCACCGTGGCCGTCGTCTTCGCCTTCACAAACCTCATCCTCATCCTGCGCCTGCAGTGACCGAGCACGGCGCCGAGCCCGACTCGCGCCGGCCCCGGATCGCCTCGCTGTGGCGGCGCCACCGCGCACGCTGGACCCTACCCTTGGTGATCATCGTGATCATCGGTGCCGTGGCGATCGTCGACCATCTGGGGTCGCACCGGATCAGCCAGGTCGACCGGCCGAACACCACTGCGCTGGTGGCCGCCAAAGGTGGGACCGCCACCGTCGAGCTCGACCGCCCGTGGGCCGGCTTCAACCCGAACACACCGGCGGGTGCGGCATCGAGCACTCCCACCCTGCTCACGTCCGTGCTGCCCAGCGCCTATGTGGTCAACCAGAAGCTCATCCCCGAGGTCAACAGCGACCTCCTGTCGAGTGTCGAGGCCACGTCGACCTCGCCCCTCACCATCCAGTATGTGATCAATCCCAAGGCGGTGTGGTCCGACGGGGTGCCGGTGACCGCCGACGACTTCATCTACGCCTGGCAGGCGCAACGTGGAGGCGGGGTCGACGTCGACGGGCATCCCGACCAGGTGGCGTCCACCCTGGGCTACCGCGCCGTGGCGTCGATCACCTCGAGCAGCGGCGGCAAGACCGCCACCGTCAAGTTCGCCACGCCATACACCGATTGGCGGGACATGTTCGACCACATGGTTCCCGCCCACATCGCCCGCAGGGTCGGGTGGAATCACGGGTTCGACACCTACACTCCGGCGGTGGACCTCTCGGCCGGCCCGTACATCGTCCAGTCGGTGTCCCCGACGGGCACCGCACTACTGGTCCGGAACGAGAGGTGGTGGGGCACCCCGGCAGTCCTCGACGGGGTCACCGTGAACGTCGCAGGCGACCAGAACACCTGGACCAACCTGTTGTCCGCCAACAATCACGCCGTGGCCCAACCGACCGCATTCGACCTGGGCACACTGAACCGGGTCAGCTCACTTCCCAACACCCAGAGCCTGATCAAGCCGTCGTTGAACCTGCTCCAGCTTGAGTTCAACGTGACGTCACCCGTCCTCGTGCGGGCGGGACGGGAGGCGATCGCCCACGCCATCGACCGCACCGCCCTGCTCGCTCACACCTTCGGATCCATCGACCCCGAACTGGTGATCAACCAGGACCATCTGGCGGCGGTCGGCCAGAGCTCGTACTCCACCTCGTCGGCGGCCGGTGAATACTCCGAGCCGGACCTCGAGACCATGGACCGCCTGCTCCGGAGCATCGGCCTGCACCAGAATGTGCTGGGCAACTATGTCGACGCCGGTGGCAAGCAGTTGACGGTGCGGATGGCCGTCGAGTCCGGAGACCCGTGGATCGGCACGGTGGCCACCGAGATCAGCGCACAGCTTCGGGCCGTAGGCATCGCCGTGGTGACCACGGCGGTCGCCGGGCGGGCCGGCATGGTCGCGGCGGCAGCCGCCAACTCCTACGACATGGCCCTGGTCACCCGGACCGCGGGTCCGTACCAGACGGCGACGGCGAGCTGGTACTCGGATGGAGAAGGCCCGGTGGGCACTACCGGCACCCAGGACTGGAGCAAGTTCGACGACCCCGAGGTGGACCAGCTGTTCTCCCAGGCGTCCCAAGCGCTCGACCCGGTGACCGGAGGGACGATCTACAGCCAGATCGACGACCAGCTCTGGGACCAGATGGTCGCCCTCCCTCTCTTCGGTGAGCCTGGCCTGCTGGCCAGCGGTGTCCAGCTCGACGGGCAGCAGTACAACCCCACGCCCGACGGCATCCTCTGGAACGTTCCCCTGTGGACGCTCCTCAAGCCGGGCCCGACGTCGGCCCGGTCGTGACGGTGCAAGGCCCGCCCCGGCGTCGGGTCCAGGCGCTGCCGTGCAGTTCGGGCCGGACCGCCGAACGGGTACCGGTTGTCAGTGACCATGCCAGGGGCGCGCTACCATGCCAGTCGCCCCGATATCGAAATCGGAGCCACTTCGTCGGAGTGGCGGAATAGGCAGACGCGCTAGCTTGAGGGGCTAGTGCCCGCAAGGGCGTGGGGGTTCAAGTCCCCCCTCCGACACCACGGTTTACCTGGGTAAATGCCTCACGGGCCGACCTCCCATCGCTGCATGAAATGCTCTGTGTCAACATTCTGTCAACGGGATTCTTCCGAGCGGTCTTTGCCAATGAATGTCAACGGAGGCGGAACAGTGGATCATGACGAGCGAGTCCCTAGCGTGCTGCAACAGGTCGCTCGACTCGAAGAACTTGGACCCGAGGTCTGCACTGTTGAGGCTCTCAGCGAGGCAACAGGCTACGAATTACAGGACGTGACGAACCTGATGGCAGATGCGGCCAATGGGAAGTTGGCGGCGTACGACAACGTGAGGCACGTCTGGGTGCTAACGACCAAAGGCTTGAAGTCGATCTGAAGGTCAGCCAGGCATCCCGCCGGGCAGACCGGTCAGGCGAGCCGCGGCAGCTTCACCCATTCCTAGCGTGAGGTGCTGGTAGACGTTCATCGGGGTACGGCGGAGGAGTGATGGGGGTCGCAGCTGCCCCCACCTAACCGGTGTTGTGGGGCGGTTCAGATTCTCCCAAGTGCTTAGGGATTCCCAGGACCTGTCAACTTTTTGGCCACGTCGGTCGTAATACTTGATGGAAGCGGGATTGTCGGATCTATGAGGACTTGATCGAAGCCTCACCGACCGGTATTGGAGGCGGGCTGATGAACACTAGGCGGTCGGGAGTGATTCTGGCCTTGATGCTTTTCGCAACTACTTTGTGCGCTGCCTGCTCCTCGACGACCAGAGGTTCCGGACGAACCCCATCGAGCACCACCGTCCCCGTGCCTCATGGATGGAGGACTTACACCTACGGCAAGGCCAAGATCTCAGTGCCAAGCGACTGGGTGGTCCGTCACAACAACAACTGCCCCGACGGCTCTGCGCCCGGCACGTTGATGCTGGGGATTCCGAGGGTGCTCTTTTTGTGCCCTGCGATTCACAGCACCACCAACACAGTGACCGTCTCATCACTACCTGCTGGCACGTCGTACCAATCCCCAGCGTGTCCACCCATCAGGGTGAATGCGCTCCTGGCCTATGTCGGGCCATGTACGAGCAGCAATCTCGCCGGACTGGTCGTGTATTCGATCCCATCCCTGGGAATCCGGGCAGTGGGGATGGGCACCGGCAGCGAACACGTGAGCGGTCCTGGCACCGAGACAGTCGTAGGTCGCATTCTCCACACGCTCCGGAGCCAGTAGGAGGCCGTCACGCTCTCGGTTAGCGCGCCCGCGCGCACTGCATCCCGGCATCTGCGTCTTGACACTGGAGTACTCCGCTGGTGCCCGTGCTGCCCCATCCAACCGGCGTTTTGGGGCAGTGCATCCGGGCTGGAGGACCCCTGAACCCCGCAAGGCCACTCGACTACGATCAGAAGATGGCGGCCAGCGGCAGTGGCGCTCTTTCTTGCTCACGGCGGGTGATTCTTGGAATCGCCATCCTGACCTTTGTCGGGTACTGCGTGGCACTGGGCGCCTGCATCTACCTCTGGGATCGGCCGCCCATTGCCACGTTCCTCATCACGGCGACAGCAGCGCCTGTGGGCATCATCATTGGGCGCATCACCCGTAAACATCTCATGCAAGCCCGCTTGAACGAAGACGCTTGAGTGTCGAATCGGTGGCACTGCCCATATCCACCGACCCGGCGATAGGAGGCATGGCATGGGCTTCCGACCTTCATCAAGCTAAGCGATATCGTTCAACAGGTGTTGACACGAGATCGGAATGGCTTTACGGTTACGGCCGAGCCTCACATGGTCTTCCGCCAGACCCAGAGAGCGAAGCGGTCGCGGTCTCCGCAACCCGCTACGAAACCCCGGCGCCGCTTCCGCCAAGCCAGCGCCGGGGTTTCGTCACGTCTGCGTTCTCTGAGACGGCCTAGTGTTCGGGCCTGTCATCTCGGTGCGGC
>JADGOG010000075.1 GCA_017883065.1 Acidimicrobiales bacterium
GAGAAGAGGCTCGAGAACGGTCTTGGAGGGCGACATCATCTTCGATCAGGACGGCGCGGTCGCGAGCGAGCGGACGGACGCGCTCCCGGGGCCCGGACCGGTCGAGGTCGATGGACACACCGATGCGCCACCCAGGACCAGCGCCGCCCTTCCCCTGATCGCCACCACGCCCACCGAGCGCGGCCACATCGGCGACGACCCCGTCCGGAGGTCCGGGCCGGCCCACGCCCTGCCCAAGATGACCCGACGGGAACGGAAGGCTGTCCGCAAGGAACGGCTCCGGCGCCGCCGCACCTGGCCCGGCCGTCATCCGAAATCCATGATTGCCCTGGTGGTCGTCTTGTTGCTCACCCCGGTGTGGGTGTCGGCCGGCTCCGCGGCCATGAACCCGGCCAATGGCACCACGGTGGGGGTTCGGCTGACCGAGTGGGTCCGAGGACACGGCGGCGGCGGCCTGGTGACCTGGGCGGAGAACACCTGGTACACGCTGCACGCGCCGCCCAAGGGTGGGAAGCCGGCCAAGGGGGCCATCCCCGCCCCGCTGCGCAGCACCACTTCCACCGCACCGGCGGGTCCCGTCCATCTGGCGGCGCCGGCGGCCATCACCCCCTTCGTGGCCTCGCCCACCCCCGGTGAGGGCCAGTGGCACCCGATCGGCCGCTCCGTCGAGGGGGTTCCTACGATGTACGCCGCGTACCTCCGTCCCAATGCGGTCAACACCAGCCTGGTCACCGGCGTGGCCTGGATGGACACCAAACTGCTCAGCACCACGCTGTATGCCGGTACCACCATCCCCGGCACCGGCCAGGCCTTCGCCAACACGGCGCCCATCGGCGGAGCCGCGCTCAACTCGCTGGCTGCGGCATTCAACTCCGGGTTCCGCATGCAGGACGCCGGGGGAGGCTTCTACATGAACGGGGTGACGTCGGCGGGGTACCCGCTGGTGCCCGGTCGGGCCTCCCTGGTCATCGACAGCAGCGGGAACGCCGACATCGGCGCCTGGGGCACCGAGGTGTCGATGTCGGCGTCGACCGTGGCCGTCCGCCAGAACCTCGACCTCATCGTGGACAACGGCAATCCGGTCCCCGGGCTCAATGCCAACGACAACCATCAATGGGGCGCCACCCTCGGCGGTCGGGTCCAAGTCTGGCGGTCAGGCCTGGGAATCACCGCAGACGGGGCCCTGGTCTTCGTCGGAGGGTCGGGACTGTCCATCGTCGACCTGGCCAACGTGTTGGCCCGGGCCGGTGCGGTCCGGGCCATGGAGATGGATATCAACACGTCGTGGGTCAACTTCACCAGCTTCACCCCACCGTCGGGAGCACCGGCGTCGTACACCAACGGCACCAACCTCACCAGCGACGAGGCCACTTACCCGAGCCGGTACTTCTCAGCCCTTTCCCGTGACTTCATCGCCATGTCGGTGCGTCCCACGGCGACGCCGCCGGCCACCACCACGACCGCCGGAACCACCAAGGCCGCCAAGAAGTAGGGCCGCCGACAGGGAGGGCCCGAACCTCAGCCCGGCATCTTGCGCCAGACCGCCCTGGGGAGATGCCGCATCACGGCGAAGACCCACCGGAGCACCGGCGGCACATAGACCACGGCGGCACCCGATGCGATGCCGGCCACCACCGCGTCGGCCACCGCCTCGGGGGTCGTCGAGAACGGTGCGGGGCTCATCCCCTCGGTCATCCGGCCGACCACGAAGCCGGGGCGCACGATGGTCACCCCGACGCCGGTTCCCTCGAGCGAGTCCGCGAGCCCCTGGGAGAACGCGTCGAGCCCCGACTTGGACGAGCCGTAGATGAAGTTCGCCTTGCGGGCCCGTTCGCCGGCGACCGACGAGAGCACCACCAACCGGCCGTGCCCTTGATGCCGGAGCCGCCCGGCCACCGCCAGCATGGCCGAGGCCACGCCGGTGAAGTTGGTGGTGAAGACCATGGCCGCGGCCTTGGGGTCGGCCTCGTCGACGGCCTGGTCGCCGAGGACACCGGCGGCCACCAGCACCACGTCGATGTCGCCGAACCTGTCGAAGACCTGGTCGGCGAAGGCCTGATGGTGGTCGGTGTCGGTGACGTCGAAGGCGACCGATTCGGCCACATCGGCCCCGGCGGCCTTGACCCGGGCGACCGCCTCGGTCAGGCGGAGGCCCTCCCGGCCGGCCAGCACCACCGTCTTGCACCGGGCGGGGACCAGTTTGGCCACGATGGCCTGGGCGATCTCGGAGGATCCCCCGAGTACGAGGAGCGATTGGGGCCGTCCTATGGCGTCGATCATGATCCTGTCCGTTCTGGTGGGTGCACCGGTGGGGTGGTCTTGGCGGCGGTGGGCGAAGCGGTCTTGGCGGCGGCCTTTCGGGGAGCCCGGGCCTTGCGGGGAGCCCGCGCCCTTTGTCCACCCGCGGCCGGGGCCGCTGCCGCGCCAGGGGCGTCGGTGCACAGCCCGAGGCGCCGCCCCAGGTCGGAGCGGAGCACCCCGTCGGGGTCGACCCGGTGCCGCACGGCCATCCACTCGTCGATCCGCGGGTACATGGCCCGGAAGGTCGCAGGGGAGACCCGCGAGTCCTTGGCCAGGTACACCCGTCCGCCAGCCTCGAGCACCGCCTGGTCGAGATCGTCGAGGAGCCGGTCCAGGGTGTCGTAGCCGACGGGCAGGTCGAGGGCGAGCGTCCATCCGGGCATGGGGAAGGAGAGTGGGCCGGGGTCGCCGGGCCCGAAGCGCTTGAGCACGGCCAGGAACGAGGCCAGCTTCACCTCGGTCAGACGCTCGATGACCCGACGGACCGTCTCGCCGGCGGCATCGGGGACCACGAACTGGTACTGGAGGAAACCCTTCCGCCCGTACAGCCGGTTCCAGGCCGCCACCCCGTCGAGGGGATGGAAGAACCCGGTCATGTGGTGGGGCTTGGCCACCTGGTGGCGGGGGGCCTTGCGGAACCAGAACTCGTTGAACGCAGCCACGGTCAGCGGGTTGAGCAGACCGCTGGGCGGGGTGAGCGGCACCCGGGCCAAGGTGCGGGGAACGAAGGCTCGGGCCCGGTCGGGATCGCGGGCCAGCCGGTCGGGAAGGTTCTCGAGGCGGGCATGGTCGCCCCGGGTGAGCACGGAGCGTCCCAGGCGGCTCCCGGTCGACTGACAGTCGATCCAGGCCACCGAGTACCGGTAGGCATCGTCGCCGGTGAGCATCTTGTCCATCACGTCGTCGAGGTCGACGGCCCGTTCGGTGTCCACCAGCATGTAGCTGGTCTCGACCGGGATCATCTGGATGGTGGCTTCGGTGATCACCCCGGTCAGGCCCATGCCCCCGGCCGTGGCCCAAAAGAGCTCCGGGTCCGAGTCGGGGGTGACGATCATGGCGCCCCCCGGCGTGACCAGGGTGAACGAGGGGACGTGGGAGCAGAAGCTCCCGTCCACGTGGTGGTTCTTCCCGTGGATGTCGGCGGCGATGGCGCCCCCCACGGTCACCAGGCGCGTGCCGGGGGTGACCGGGACGAACCAGCCCAGCGGCACGAACCGTTCCATCAGGGTCTGCAGACTGACGCCCGCACCCACGGTGACCAGCCCGGTGTCGAGGTCGGCCCGGTGGACGCCGTCGAGCCAGGTGGCATCGAGGACGGCGCCGCCGGCGTTCTGCGCCGCGTCGCCGTAGCTCCGTCCGAGTCCCCGGGCGATCAGGCCGCGCCTCGCCGGGGACACCGGCCCTGCGGCCCGGCGCATGGCCTGGTCCACGATGTCGGGATGGACGGCATGGATCACCTCGGCGGACGAGGGCGCGGTGCGTCCCCACCCGGTGAGCAGGCCCCGACGCCCGAGTGAGCCGGCCATCAGCTGTAGATGCCGATCGCGAACAGGGCCGCCCAGGACAGGCCGTAGATCTGCAGGCGGTGGTCCTTCAGGGCCAGCTCCTCGGGAGCAGCCCCGGCTCCCGAATCGAGCACGCGCGTCACGTGGAGAAGGGCGATGGTGACGGGGATGATGGTCAGTTGGAACCAGACCGGGTCGTGGCCCGGGTGGATCTGGTTGGCCCGCTCGAAGGCCCACAGGCAGTAGGCGGTCACGGTGACGGCCGCCGACAGGGTGCGGACCGACCGGAGGAAGGAGGGCGTGTACAGCCCGAGGGTCTGGCGGATGGCGCCGTGATCGGCGTCGTGCTCGGCCAGCAGCTTCTTCTCGCCCGACCGCTTCCCGGTGACGATGAGCAGGGACCCGAACGACGTCACGATCAGGAACCAGTTGGACAGGGCCACCCCGGTGGCGACACCTCCGGCGACGGCACGGAGGACGAAGCCGGCGCTCACCGCGGCCAGGTCGAGGATCGGTTCGTTCTTGAGCCCGAGCGAGTAGCCCACGTTGACCACCGCGTAGACGACCATCACCACCGCCAGGTGCCACCCGGCCAGCCACCACCCGAGCAGCGCCGCCGCCGCCATCAGCCCGAAACCGACCGTCACGGCGAGGCGCACCGGGACGGCGCCCGAGGCCACCGGGCGGAAACGCTTGGTCGGGTGGTGGCGGTCCGCCGTGGCGTCGATGGCGTCGTTGAGGAAGTAGGTGCCCGAGGCGCCCACGCAGAAGATGCCGAAGGCGGCCACGCTGTGCCACAGGACCGTCCAGTGGAGCAGCACCCCGGCCGCCGCCGGCGCCACGAAGACAAGGAAGTTCTTGATCCACTGGCGGGGGCGGGAGAGTCGGACCAGTCCGCTGGTCAGCGACGGTGTGGGCGACGGCGTCGGCATCGTTGGTCGGTCAGGTCTGTCTACGGCTTCGGCCGGATTGCTCAAGGCGTCCTCATCAGGGAGGGATGGTGCCGTGAGCGTCCCCAGGACGGTAGCACGGACCCCCTCCAGGGTAGGGCCTCCGGGGCGGGGTGCGGGGTGCGACCGGGCACGGCCCCCGGAGGGGAGCCGACCTCTTTTGTCCCGGTCGGCCCCCCAGCGCTTAGTATCTGCGTCCGTGAAGCGCCCATATCGAGTGGTAGTGGCCAAACCGGGGCTGGACGGTCACGACCGCGGGGCGAAGGTCATCGCCCGGGCGTTGCGCGATGCGGGGTTCGAGGTCATCTACACCGGCCTGCACCAGACGGCCGAGCAGGTGGTCCAGACCGTCGTCCAGGAGGACGCCGACGCGGTAGGACTCTCCCTGCTCTCCGGCGCCCACCTGACCCTGGTTCCCCGGGTCGTCGAGGGGCTGCAGAAGCAGGGTCGGGGCGACGTGCTCGTGCTGGTGGGCGGGATCATTCCGGCCGAGGACATCCCGGTGCTGAAGGAGATGGGCGTGGCCGAGGTGTTCACCCCGGGCGCCCCCCTCCCGATGATCGGGGAGTGGTTGGGCACCGCCCTCGACGAACGGGAGGGCGCAGAGAGCGCCTGACCGTCCGAAGGGTCCCCCAGGAGGGCCCGACGTCTCCGTGACCGCTGCATCCCCACCGTCTTCGCAGCGAGCGACAGCTGGAGACTGCGAGAGGCAGCAGAGACAGCACCGACAGAGCACGACGACTTCGACAGAGAACGACAGGACCAACAGAGAGGAACGGATCCGGTGGATCTATTCGAGTACCAGGGTAAGCAGTACTTCGCCCGCTTCGGCATTCCCATCTCCAAGGGAGGGGTGGCCGACACCGTGGAGGAAGCCGTCGCACAAGCAGAGGCATCCGGGTATCCGGTGGTGGTGAAGGCGCAGGTGAAGGTAGGTGGACGCGGCAAGGCCGGCGGCGTCAAGCTGGCCGACACCGTGGACGAGGTCCGGCTGCACGCCGGCAACATCCTCGGGCTCGACATCAAGGGCCACGTGGTCAAGCGCCTATGGGTCGAGCACGCCTCGGACATCGCCAAGGAGTACTACGCCAGCTTCACACTGGACCGCAGCGCGAAGAAGCACCTGGGCATGCTGTCGGCCGAAGGCGGCGTGGAGATCGAGGAGGTGGCGGTCACCAACCCCGACGCCATCGCCATCATCCACGTCGACCCGGTCGACGGTCTGACCCTCGAAGCGGCACGCGGGTGGGTCGAGCGGGCCAACCTCGACGAGGTCGCCCGTGACCAGGCCGCCGAGCTGTTGGTCAAGCTGTACACCTGTTACACCGAGGGCGACTGCGACCTGGCCGAGATCAACCCGTTGATCCTCACGCCGGGCGGCAGGGTCCATGCCCTCGACGCCAAGGTCACCCTCGACGACAATGCCGCGTTCCGCCACCCCGAATGGGAGGAGTTCGAGGGCAGCGATGTCGAGGACGAGCGTGAGACCAGGGCCAAGGAGCGCGGCCTGAACTACATCGGGCTGGACGGCTCGGTGGGAATCATCGCCAACGGGGCCGGACTGGCCATGAGCACGCTCGACGTGGTCAACCAGTGCGGAGGCTCCGCCGCCAACTTCCTCGACATCGGAGGTGGCGCCAATGCCGACGTGATGGCCGCCGCCCTCGAGGTGATCAACTCGGATCCGGCCGTGCGGTCGATCCTCGTCAACATCTTCGGTGGGATCACCCGGGTCGACGAAGTGGCCAAGGGGGTGCTCGAGGCTCTCGAGCGGGTGGAGATCAGCTCGCCCATCGTGCTCCGCCTCGACGGGACCAACGCAGTGGCCGGTCGAGAGATCCTGGCCGATCATCTGTCCGATCGCCTGGTCGCCGAGCCGACCATGCTCGATGCCGCACGCCGTGCGGTCGCACTCGCAGGAGGCAAGTCGTGAGCATCTTCGTCGACGAGAACACCAAGGTCGTGGTCCAGGGCATCAGCCCGACCAGTCAGGGCCTCTACCACGGGCTCCGGAACCGGGCCTACGGCACCCACGTGGTGGCCGGCACCAACCCGAACCGCGGCGGTGAGGAGATCGAAGGCATCCCCGTCTTCGCCACCGTGGCCGAGGCGGTCGAGGCCACCGGTGCCAACGCCTCGTTCATTTCAGTGCCGCCCAAGTTCGCCGCCGCCGCCATCGTCGAGGCCGCTGCCGCCGGCGTGCCCTTCGTGGTGTGCATCACCGAGGGCATCCCGGCCATCGACGAGGCCCTGGCCTACAACCGCCTGGTGCGGGAGTATCCGGGCACCCGGCTGCTCGGCCCCAACTGCCCCGGGATCATCTCGCCCGGGAAGTGCAACATCGGCATCACCTCGGGTGACATCGCCATGCCCGGTGGCCCGGTGGGCATCGTCAGCCGGTCGGGCACCTTGACCTACCAGGCCCTCCACGAGCTCTCCCAGCAGGGTGTGGGCCAGACCACCTGCGTGGGCATCGGCGGCGACCCGGTCCCGGGCACCAGCTTCATCGACTGCCTGTCCGCCTTCGAGGCCGACCAGGACACCAAGGCCATCATGATGATCGGCGAGATCGGTGGATCGGCGGAGGAGGAGGCGGCCGAGTTCATCGCCTCCTCGGTGACCAAGCCTGTCGTCTCGTACGTGGCCGGGGTGACCGCTCCTCCCGGGCGCAAGATGGGCCACGCCGGAGCGATCATCTCGGGCTCGAAGGGCACCGCCCAGGCGAAGATGGACGCGCTCGCCGGTGCCGGGGTCACCGTGGCGCTCAACCCGACCGAGGCCGGCGAGGCCATGGTCGACGTCGTCCGGAAGCTCGGCTGAACCCCGGTCTGCCGTCGGCTGACGCCCTCGGCGGTCGCACGGTCGAGGCGGTCATCTTCGACCTCGACGGACTGCTCATCGACTCGGAGCCGTTCTGGCGCCAGGCGGAGATCGAGATCTTCGGCTCCGTGGGTCTCCACCTGACCGAGCAGGACGTGCGCCAGACCATGGGTCTGCGCATCGACGACGCGGTCCGGCACTGGTGGGTCCGCTCCCCGTGGGAGGGCTTGGCCCCGACCGACGTGGAGCGGGCGGTGACCGCCCGGGTGGCCGAGCTGATCACCGCCTCGGGCGAGCCGATGCCCGGCGCTCTCGAGGCGGTCGCCCTCTGCGGTGACCTGGCGTTGCCGGTGGCGGTGTGCTCGGGCTCCTACGCGGTGGTCATCGATGCCGCCCTCCGGCGCCTGGGGATCACCGGGCAGGTGACCCTCTGGCACTCGGCCGAGTGGGAGCCCCTGGGAAAGCCCCACCCCGGGGCCTATCTGTCGACGGCGGCCAAGCTGGGCATCGACCCGACCGGCTGTCTCGCCATCGAGGACTCGTTCAACGGGGCCATCGCGGCCAAGGCGGCCCGCATGCGGGTGGTGGTGGTGCCCGAGCCGGCCGCCCTCGACTCACCCCGGTGGGGATTCTGTGACGCCTTGCTGGCGTCGATGCACGGGTTCGACCGGTCGCTGCTCTCGTCGCTCGAATCGTAGGCGTCGCCGAATCTCGAGATTCCACTTCGGAAAGGCCGGAGCCGTGCCGATACAACTCGTACGAGGGGCATCCCCTGGGCAGGGGGACCGAGCGACGTTGGCACCGACCGGAGGCAGGCCGGTCGGGCCACGTCGCTCCGGTCGACGCCGCGATCCGTCCTCCTGAAGGCTGCGAGTGCCGTCGGGTGGCGCTGGTAGCGTGCGGCCGTGGGCCCGGACTCCTCTTCCAGCGACGGTCCGTCGGGCGTGCGGATCGGAGTACTCGCCTCGGGGAGCGGCACCATCCTCGAGGCGGTCATCGGGGCCGGCCTGCCGGTGGCCGTGGTGATCGCCGACCGGGCCTGTCGGGCTCTCGAGGTGGCCAACGGTGCCGGAATCCCCGCTGATCTGGTGGACCGATCCGACTTCGGGGGATTCGGGCCCGGGTTCACCCGCGACCGCTACACCGAGGCGGTGACCGCGGCCCTCCGGTCCCGCCTGGTCGACGTCGTGGTGATGGCCGGCTTCGGCACCGTCCTGGGGCAGGCCGTGCACGACGCCTACCCCGGACGCATCCTCAACACCCACCCCGCCCTGCTGCCGGCGTTCCCCGGATGGCACGCGGTGCGCGACGCACTGGCCGCCGGCGTCACCGAGACGGGGACCACCGTCCACGTCGCCACGCTGGAGATGGATGCGGGCCCGGTACTGGCCCAGGCGGTGGTGCCGGTGATCCCCGACGACACTGAGGAGACCCTGCACGAACGCATCAAGGCCGTCGAACGGACGCTCTATCCCGACACCATCTCGACCTTCGTGGCCGGGCTGGCGGCGACGGCGGGGGATGGGCCAGGATCACCCACGGAGGTTGCACCATGAAGGCACTGCTGTCCGTCTACGACAAGACCGGAGTGGTCGATCTGGCCCGGGGGCTGACCGGCCTGGGCTGGGAGCTCATCTCCAGCGGGGGCACGTCGGCCGCGCTGGCCGAGGCGGGGATCGATCACACCGAGGTGGCCGACCTCACCGGCGCCCCCGAGATGCTGGGGGGTCGGGTCAAGACTCTCCACCCCACCATCCACGGCGGGATCCTGGCCGACCGGTCCAAGCCGGAGCACCTGGCCGACGTGGAGCGTCAGGGGATCGGGCTCATCGACCTGGTGGTGTGCAACCTCTACCCGTTCACCTCGGACCCCTCGATCGAGCTCATCGACGTGGGCGGTCCGACCATGGTTCGAGCGGCGGCGAAGAACCATGCCCATGTGGGGATCGTGGTCTCCCCCGACGACTACGGCACCGTGCTCGCCGAGCTGCAGGCCGACGGCTCGCTGTCGGCGGCCACCCGCCGCCGCCTGGCCCGCGACGCCTTCGCCCACACCGCCGGCTACGACGCCGCCATCGTCGGCTGGTTCGACGAGGTCGACGCGGCCGGCGATCCCGACAGTGATGCCGCCGTTCTCCCGCCCACCCTGCACCTGGCCCTCGAGCGGACCGGTGCCCTGCGCTACGGGGAGAACCCGCACCAGCACGGTGCCCGCTACCGGATCCTCGGCCAGCACTCGTGGTGGGACGAGGTGGTCCAGCACGGGGGCAAGGCCCTCTCCTACCTCAACATCTTCGACGCCGACGCGGCCTGGCGGCTGGTCCACGAACTGCCACCGGCCGACTCCGACGACGTGGCCGTGGCCATCATCAAGCACGCCAACCCGTGCGGGGCGGCCATCGACGGTGACCTGGTCACCGCGTACGTACGCGCCCTCGAGTGCGACCCCCAGTCGGCGTTCGGAGGGATCGTGGCCATCGGTGGGCGGGTGACGCCGGCCGTGGCCGAGGCCATCGCCGGTGGGCCCCAGGCCGACGTGATCATCGCCCCGTCCTACGACGACGAGGCACTGGCCCAGCTGGCCTCCAAGCGAAAGGCCACCCGGCTCCTGTCGGCCCCGGAGCCCGAGCCGTTGGTCCGCCAGTTCCGGGGCCTCGGCTCCAGCATGCTGGTCCAGGACGCCGACCGGTTCCTGATCCCGCCCTCGGAGTGGGAGGTGGTCACCAAGGTCCGACCCACCGAGGACCAGTGGCGGGACCTGGCCTTGGCCTGGAAGGTCTGCGCCCGTACCACCTCCAATGCCATCGCCGTGGTCAACCGGGGCCAGGCGGTCGGGGTCGGCGCCGGCCAGCAGTCCCGGGTGGTGGCGGCCGAGATCGCCGTGGCCAAGGCCGGGGAGCGGACCACCGGGGCGGCGGCGGCCAGCGACGCGTTCTTCCCCTTCCCCGACGGCCTGTTGGTGTTGGCCGATGCCGGGGTGGCCGCCGTCGTGCAGCCCGGCGGCTCGATCCGCGACGACGAGGTGACCGCCGCCGCCGACGAGGCCGGCATCGCCGTGGTCATGGCCGGTGGCGAACGCCACTTCCGGCACTGATCCCGTCGTCGCCCGCGCCGGTGAGCGAGAATGCAGTGATGTGGCCCGGCACCGGGCCGAGACGGGGAGAGTGGCGATGACGGCGACCTTGCTCGACGGCGAGCTCCTGGCCGGCAAGATCCGGGCCGAGGTGACCGACCGGGTGGCCCGGCTGGCCGGCGAGGGGATCACCGTCGGACTCGGCACCATCCTGGTGGGGGACGACGGCCCGAGTGCCCGGTACGTGGCCATGAAGCACGCCGACTGTGCCGAGGTGGGTATCGTCTCGGCCCACGAGCACCTGCCGTCCGACGTCTCCCAACGTGAGCTGGAGGCGGCGGCGGCCCGCTTCAACGCCGACCCGGCCATCAACGCCTATCTGGTCCAACTGCCCCTGCCGCCCGGTCTCGACGAGGAGCGGGTCCTGATCTCGGTCGACCCGGACAAGGACGTCGACGGCCTCCATCCGGTCAACCTCGGCCGCCTGGTCATGGGGGCGCCCGGACCCCTCCCGTGCACGCCGGCGGGCATCGTCGAGCTGCTCTACGCCAACGACGTCCCGGTCGAGGGCAAGCACGTGGTGATCATCGGCAGGGGCCTGACCATCGGCCGCCCCCTGGCCCTCCTGATGGCCATGAAGCGCACCGGGTGCAACGCGGCGGTGACCGTCGTCCACACCGGGGTCAAGGACATGGCCGAGCTGGTCCGACAGGGCGACGTGGTGGTGGCCGCCGCCGGTCGGGCCGGCCTGGTCACCGCGGACATGATCAAGCCCGGTGCCGCCGTGGTCGGAGCCGGCACCTCGTGGGAGGGCAAAAAGCTGCTCTCCGACGTGGACGAGTCTGTGGCCGAGGTGGCCGGGTGGATCACACCCAGGATCGGCGGGGTGGGACCGATGACCCGGGCCATGCTCCTGCGCAACGCGGTCCGGGCCGCCGAGCGCGCGTCGTGACCCGGCCCGCCCGAGCCTTCGCCGGAGCATTCACCGCATGCGTCGCCGCCCTGTCGGTGGCCGGACCTGTCGCGGCTGCCCCGTCGACCCCGATGGCTGTGCAGGTGGCGGAGACCACCACGTCACCCACCAGCACCTCGACCACCACACCACCGACGACCACCACTCCACCCACCAGCACCTCGACCACCACGGCGCCGGCCACCACGTCCACGACCGGGGCGGCTCGCACCACCACGACCACGTCGCCGACCACGACGACGACCACGCCGACCGCCAAGACGTCGTCGAAGACCCCGTGGGGGCTCATCGTGCTGGTGGTGGTGCTGATCATCGCCATCGTGGCGGTGATCCTGCTTCTCGGCACGCGCAAGCGGCGGGCTGCCGAGACCGGCTGGCGTCGGACGGTGGTCCCGGCCATGAGCGACGCACAACTGGCTCGCGACTCCCTGCTGTCGGGAAACGCGGTGTCCGACGACTCCCAGGTGCGGGGTGCGGTCGAAGTCCAGGTGGAGAAGGCGGCCGTCGCCCTCGAGCGGACCGTGCCGGCTGCCCCCGACGAGCAGGCCGGCGCTCTGGCCCTGTCCGCCGCGGCCAGCCTGAGGGGACTGGCCTTCGCCAACGAGGCCGACCGCCTGTTGAGGCACGGGACGGTCGCCCCCTCGGGTGTCCAGCTGGCCCAGGCCGACGAGGCCCGACGGGCCCGGGCTGGCGAATTGAACACCGCGTTGGCCCGGCTGTCCACGCGGATCAGCTCAGGAACCGGTGGGTGACCCCGTCCGAGGGTGGGCCACCACCGGAATCGGTCGACAGCGGCGGTAGGATTGCCCGGTCATGACCCGGATCGCCGATCTGCTGGCCAAGGGGCGGACCTATTCGTTCGAGTTCTTCCCCCCCAAGACCGACGCCGAACAGGCGACGTTGGTCGCCACGCTGCGCGATCTCGAACCGCTCGGCCCCTCGTTCGTCTCGGTGACCTACCGGGGCGGCGCCGAATCCCGCAAGCGCACCTTCGACCTGGTCACCGGCATGCTGCGCACCACCACCCTGGTACCCATGGCCCACCTGATCTGTGTGGCCCACACCCGCCTCGAACTGGCCGAGATCCTGGTCGCCTACCGGATGGCCGGTGTCGAGAACCTGATGGCCCTGGGCGGCGACCCGCCCGCCGACGGTGAGGGACCGGGGGAGCTGTCCCACGCCTATGAGCTGGTGGAACTGGCCAGCGCCATCGGCGGGTTCTCTGTGGGGGTGGCGGCCCAGCCCGGGGGCCACCCGCTGTCACCGGACCTGGCCACCGACCGGGACCACCTGGCCGCCAAGCTGGCGCTGGCCGACTTCGCCATCACCCAGTTCTTCTTCGAGGCCGCCGAGTACACCGGGCTGGTGGCCGACCTGGCCGCCCGCGGGGTGGACAAGCCGGTGCTCCCCGGGATCATGCCGGTCACCAGCCTGACCTCCATCCCCCGCATGGCCGCCATGGGCGGCCCGGTACCGACCTGGATGGTCGCTCGGCTGGAGGAGGCCGATCGGCGAGGTGGCAAAGAGGCGGTCCGGGACGAGGGTGTGGCCATCGCCACCGAGCTGTGCGAGCAACTGCTGGCCGCCGGCGTTCCGGGCCTGCACTTCTACACACTCAACCGGTCGAGTGCCACCCGCGAGATCTACGCAGCACTGGGGCTGGCCGCACCCTGACCGGGCCGATTAGCCTCACCCCCATGGCAGCCAACCCACCCATTCACGTCACCGTCACCGGGGCAGCCGGCCAGATCGGTTACGCCCTCCTCTTCCGGATCGCCTCGGGCCAGCTGCTCGGCCCCGACCAGCCGGTCGTGCTCCGCCTCCTCGAGATCGAGCCGGGCATGAAGGCCCTCGAGGGCGTGGTCATGGAGATCGACGACTGCGCCTTTCCGCTGGTCAGCGACATCGTCACCACCACCGATCTGGACACCGCCTTCGACGGCACGTCCTGGGCCCTGCTGGTCGGCTCCATCCCCCGTAAGGCGGGCATGGAGCGGGGCGATCTGTTGACCATCAACGGCGGGATCTTCGGCCCCCAGGGTCGGGCCATCGCGGCCAACGCCGCTTCGGACGTGCGCGTCCTGGTGGTGGGCAACCCGTGCAACACCAACTGTCTGATCGCCCGGTCCAACGCTCCCGAGGTACCGGGCGACCGCTGGTTCGCCATGACCCGGCTCGACGAGAACCGCGCCAAGTTCCAGCTGGCCCGGAAGGCCGGAGTGCCGGTGAGTTCGGTGTCCAACCTGGCCATCTGGGGCAACCATTCAGCCACCCAGTTCCCCGACTACACCAACGCCCTCATCGACGGGAAGCCGGCCGCCGAGGTCATCGACGACACCACCTGGCTGCAGGGGGACTTCCTCACCACCGTGCAGAAGCGGGGAGCGGCCGTCATCGACGCCCGGGGCCTGTCCTCGGCGGCGTCGGCGGCCAATGCGGCCATCGACTCGGTGGTCAGCATCCGCACCGCCACCCCGGGGGACGACTTCACCTCCCTGGCCGTGGTGTCCAACGGCGAGTACGGCGTGCCCGAAGGCCTGCAGTTCGGGTTTCCGGTGCGCACCAACGGCTCCGGCGGCTGGACCGTGGTCGAGGGCCTGTCCCATGACGAGTTCGCCACGGATCGCATCCGCATCACCACCGAGGAACTCGAGGCCGAGCGCGCCGACGTGGCCGGACTTCTGGCCTGAGCGCACCATCCCGGCGCTCGACGCCGGGGCCGATGCGGGGCCGGTGCTCAGCCGACCTGGTCGCCGTAGGCCTCGCAGTCCGGGTTCTCGCACACGAAGCGCGGGTCGAGCACATGGCCGTCGTCGCCGGGCAGGGCGGTCACCCCGCAGTACGGACAGATC
>JADGOG010000076.1 GCA_017883065.1 Acidimicrobiales bacterium
TCCTTGCCGTAGCCGGAGTGCTTGAATCCGCCGTGGGGCATCTCGGCCACGATCGGGATGTGGGTGTTGATCCACACCGCGCCGAAGTCGAGCCCCTTGGCCATCCGCATGGCCCGACCGTGGTCCTTGGTCCACACACTCGAGGCCAGCCCGTACTGCACCCCGTTGGCCCAGGCCAAGGCCTGCTCCTCGTCGGAGAATCGCTGGACGGTGATGGCGGGCCCGAACATCTCCTGTTGGATCACCTCGTCACTCTGCTCGAGGCCGGCGATCACGGTCGGTGCGAAGCAGAACCCGCGGGCGCCCACGGGGCTCCCCCCGGTGACCACCTCGGCATGGCGAGGCAGCCGATCGAGGAAGCCGGTGAGCCGGTCCAGCTGGGATGCACTGTTGAGCGGGCCGAAGTCGGCGTCCTCGACGTCGAGGCCGCCGACCGTCTGGGCCTGCGCCTGCTCGCTCAGGGCGGACACGAACTCGTCGTAGACACGCGGGCCGGCCAATACCCGGGTGGCCGCCGTGCAGTCCTGCCCCGCGTTGAAGTAGCCGGCGATGGCGATGCCCTCGGCGGCGGCGGCGATGTCCGCATCGTCGAACACCACGCACGGGGCCTTGCCGCCGAGCTCGAGGTGGACCCGTTTGAGGTCGGTGGCCGCGGCGGCGGCAACCTGCATTCCGGCCCGCACGCTCCCGGTGATCGAGACCATGGACGGCGTCGGATGGTCCACCAGCAGCCGGCCGGTCTCGCGGTCGCCGCAGACCACGTTGAACACGCCGGCCGGCAGGTGCTCGGCCATGATCTCGGCCATCAGCAGCGATGAGGCCGGTGTGGTGTCCGACGGCTTGAGCACCATGGTGTTGCCGGCGGCGATGGCGGGCGCCCACTTCCACACCGCCATCATCAACGGGTAGTTCCACGGGGTCACCGCCGCGCAGACCCCGATCGGCTCGCGACGGATGAACGAGGTGTGGTCCTTCATGTACTCGCCGGCCGACTTGCCCTCGAGATGGCGGGCGGCACCTGCGAAGAAGCGGATCTGGTCGACCAGTGGTGGGATCTCCTCCGCCATGGTCACCGCGATCGGCTTGCCGGTGTTCTGGGATTCCACGCGCACCAGGTCCTCAGCGCGTGCCTCGAGGGCATCGGCGATGCGGAACAGGGCCAGGCTGCGCTCGGACGGCGTGGCGTCGCTCCACTCGGGGAAGGCTCCGGCCGCGCTCTCCATGGCCAGGTCGATGTCCTTGGCCCCGGACACGGGCGCATCGAGATAGCCCTCGCCGGTGCTCGGGTCAACCAGCGTGGACGTCGTTCCGTCAGCGGTCTCGACGTGGTTCCCCCCGACGAAGTTCGACAGGAGGCCCCGATCCTCGCCGCTGCCACCGGATCTCTGGTTGCTCACTGTCCCCTCCCTGGGTGTCCGACTGCCCGTTCGGGGCTTCGACCGGCTACGGCCGAGCCAACCTCCCCGACTGTCTGCCACGTCATCGTTGCCGAATATTCCCATCCAGACAAGTTTTTTCTCAATGGAAGCCCCGGTCAGCTTCGAATCCCATCGAATTTCCCTTTCCATTCCGCTCGAACTGCTATAACTGAAGGAGCATGCTGACCTCACGGGACACGACCCGAACCACGGGGAGGACCACGCGGTCCAGCCGATCCGTCGCCGATCGAACCGGTGACCGGGCGGCCGTCGGATCGGGCGACTGACCGTGGGAGCAGCGGCGGCAGCCCCCGCCAACAACGGCCTTCTCGACGATGCGAACAAGGCCATCGTCGAGGAACTCCAACAGGACGGACGGAGGACGTACGGCTCCATCGCCGAGGCGGTCGGGCTGTCGGAGGCCGCCGTCCGTCAGCGGGTCCAGAAGATGCGCGATGCCGGGATCATGCAGATCGTGGCGGTCACCGACCCGCTCCAGGTCGGGTTCCGCAGCCAGGCCATGGTGGGGATCCGGGCCGACGGCGACACGCGGGTGGTCGCCGAGAGGCTGGCCGCGGTGGACGACATCGACTACGTGGTCCTGTGCACCGGATCGTTCGACATCCTGGTCGAGCTGGTCACCGAGGACGAGGACTCGCTCCTCGAGCTCCTCAACGGGGTGATCCGCAAGATCCCCGGCGTTCGGGACACCGAGACGTTCATGTACCTGAAGTTGACCAAGCAGACCTACGCATGGGGGACCAGATGACCGACATTTCCAACTTCGCGATGCAGGAGAATGCCCACCGCCACCTCTGGATGCACTTCACCCGCATGTCCGAGACCAACCAGGTCCCGATCATCGTCCGTGGAGAAGGGGTGTGGGTCTACGACCAGTACGGGAAGCGCTACCTCGACGGGCTCTCCGGGTTGTTCACCAGCCAGGTGGGCCACGGCCGCACCGAGCTGGCCGAAGCGGCGGCCCGCCAGGCCGGCCAGCTCGCCTACTTCCCCATCTGGAGCTACGCCCACCCGATGGCCATCGAGCTCGCCGACCGCCTGGCAGAGCTGACCCCCGGAGACTGCAACCGGATCTTCTTCACCACCGGTGGTTCCGAGGCGGTGGAGTCGGCCTGGAAGTTGGCCCGGCAGTTCTTCGCCGTTACCGGACAGCCCGAGCGCAAGAAGGTGATCAGCCGGAACATCGCCTACCACGGCGCCACCATGGGAGCGCTGTCCATCACCGGTGTGACCGACATCAAGACGCCCTTCGAGCCGTTGGTTGCCGGAGCGGTCAAGGTGCCCAATACCAACTTCTACCGGGCCCCCTACTTCGCCGACGACCTGGAGGCGTTCGGCCGGTGGGCCGCCGACTCCATCGAACAGGCCATCCTGATGGAGGGTCCCGAGACGGTCGCCGCTGTGTTCCTCGAGCCGGTCCAGAACGCGGGCGGTTGCTTCCCGCCGCCTCCTGGCTACTTCCAGCGAGTACGGGAGATCTGCGATCGGCATGGCGTGCTGCTCGTGTCCGACGAGGTGATCTGCGCCTTCGGGCGACTCGGCCACTACTTCGGCGCCGAGCGCTACGACTACCAGCCGGACATCGTGACCATGGCCAAGGGTCTCACCAGTGGGTACTCACCCCTGGGGGCGATGGCGGTGAGCGACCGCCTGGTCGAGCCGTTCCTCCAGGGCGAGAGCTTCCTCCATGGCGTGACCTTCGGTGGACACCCGGTGAGTGCGGCGGTGGCATTGGCCAACATCGACGTCTTCGAGAAGGAGGGCCTCCTCGAGAACGTGCGGGAGAACGAGGGCGCGTTCAAGGCGGCACTCGACACGCTGAGCGATCTCCCCATCGTCGGTGACGTCCGTGGAGCCGGCTACTTCTACGGCATCGAGCTGGTCAAGGACAAGGACACCCGGGAGACCTTCGACGACGACGAGTCCGAGCGCCTCCTTCGGGGCTTCCTGTCCGGTGCCCTCTACGAGGCCGGCCTCATCTGTCGGGCCGACGACCGGGGTGACCCGGTGGTGCAGCTCGCACCCCCGCTCACCTGTGGTCCCGAGGAGTTCGAGGTGATGACCACCATCCTGCGCTCCGTGCTCACCGAAGCATGGAAGCAACTCTGAGCACGCCTTCGGGCGAGAAGTACCGACGACTCTCACTCTGGTGGGACGGAATTCCCGATCCCATCACCGTGCGTTCACCACTCCCCGGTCATACCGAGGTGGACGTGGCCATCGTGGGTGGCGGCTTCACCGGGCTGTGGACCGCCTACTACCTGGCCGCGGCCGACCCGAGCCTACGCATCGCCGTCCTCGAGCGCGACGTGGTCGGCTTCGGCGCCTCCGGACGCAACGGCGGATGGTGCTCGGCCCTCTTCGCGGTGTCGGAGAGCCGCCTGGACAAGGTGGTCGGCCCCGGAGCGGGCTCGGCCATGCGGCGGGCCATGGTCGACACCGTGTCGGAGGTTGGCGCGGTGGTCGGGGCCGAGAACATCGAGTGCGGGTTCGCCCACGGTGGCACCGTGGTCCTGGCCAGGACCGGCGTGCAGCTCGAGCGCACTCGCGGTGAGATCGAGGCGGCACGGGCTGCGGGGATCGGCGAGGAGGACCTTCGGTTCCTGTCGGCGGCCGAGGCGACGGCCATGGCCGGCGCCACCGACGTGCTGGGCGGGACCTACACCCCCCACTGCGCCGCGGTCGACCCGGCCCGACTGGTCCGCGGCCTGGCCGAGGCGGTGGAACGGCGGGGGGTGACCATCTACGAGCAGACCGAGGCCCGGCAGATCGGGGCCGGCGCGGTCGAGACGGTGCACGGGACGGTCCGGGCGTCCACCGTGGTCCGGGCCACCGAGGGGTACACCCGCACCCTCGAGGGCGAGGAGCGGACCCTGGTCCCGGTGTACTCGCTGATGATCGCCACCGAGCCGCTGCCCGACGCCTTCTGGGCCGAGGCCGGCCTGGCCGGTCGGGAGACGTTCGCCGACCATCGACACCTGGTCATCTACGGGCAGCGGACCGAGGACGGCCGTATGGCCTTCGGCGGTCGTGGAGCCCCGTACCACTTCGGCTCGGCCATCCGGCCCGAGTTCGAACGCGACCCGGATGTCCACGAGGCACTGCGGACGACGCTGGTCGAGCTCTTCCCTGCACTGGCCGACGCCCGGGTCACCCACCGGTGGGGTGGGCCGTTGGGCATCCCCCGCGACTGGTTCACCTCGGTCGGGCTCGACCGGCCCACCGGGCTGGCGTGGGCCGGGGGCTACGTGGGTGACGGGGTGTCGACCACCAACCTGGCCGGCCGCACGCTGCGCGACCTCATCCTCGAGCGGGACACCGAGCTCACCTCGCTGCCGTGGGTGGGCCACCGGTCGAAGAAGTGGGAGCCCGAACCGTTGCGGTTCCTGGGGATCAACGCCGGCCTCCGGTTGGCCGGGAGCGCCGACCGGGCCGAGGAGAGGGCCGGACGGGCCACCTGGCACGCACGGGCACTCAGCCGGGTCGTCGGAGGATGACCCTCCCGGTCAGGCCTGGTGGCGGCGGAGCACCTCGGGGAAGAGTGCCCCCTGGGCCGCCATCGATCCGCTGCGGCCTCCGCCCGACCCCCTCAGGATGAAGGCGACGCCCACCGCCAGCAGCGCACCGGCCAGCGGACCGGCCACGTAGACCCAGTAGTTGGTGAAGTCCACCGAGAGCAGGTCGGGACCGAAGGTGCGGGCCGGATTCATCGAGGCTCCGGAGAGAGGGCTGGCCCACAGCCCGGCCAGCGCCACATAGGCTCCGACCCCGATGGCGCCGAACAGCCCGACCTGCTGCGCACCCGATGCTGTGCCCAGGATCACGCTGACCAGGCCCAGGGTGAGTACCGCCTCCATCAAGAAGGCGTCGAGCGCCGAACTGCCCGCCGCCGGGTAGTTCGAGCCGTACATCGCCGACACATGGACGACCGCCTGGAGGAAGAGCGCGGCCAGCGAGGCGCCGATGAGCTGGGTCGCGAAGTAGCCGGGGACCCGCCGCCAGGGGAAGTCGCCCCGCAGGGCGAAGGCGAGGCTCACCGCCGGATTGAGGTGCGCCCCGGAGACCTTCCCCATGAAGAGGATGACTGCCATCACCATCAGGCCCGGCGCCACCACCGCAGCGGAGCGGCTGATCGACCCGGGGAACGCCCGACCCATCATCCCGCCGCCGGCGGCCACCAGAACCAGCAGGAAGGTCCCGAACAGCTCCGAGAAGAGTCGACGCCACTCCTGGGCCGGGTCGTCGAAGTCCCGGATCATCTGGGACAGCCGCTGCTCCGCGGTCTGGAAGGGGAACTGCCCGTCCCCGGGGCTCTGACCCTGGAATCGGTCGCCCGGGATGTCGCCTTGATTGCTCAATGGAGTTCCTCCAACCGCCATCGTAACGACCGGGTTCCGACCCGAGCGTGACTCCAGGAGGTCAGGAGGATGTGCGCGTAGGCATGGTCCCGACCACCGCACCGACAGCACGCCGAACCAGGGAGGAGGACGGAGTCAGCCGGCCCCGTAGAACGGAGCACCGTAGGCGAAGATGCCGCCGTCCTGGAAGACAAGCCAGTACCCCCCGGTGACCTGGTCGAGGGCCATGCCCGAGACAGGGGCGTTCAGAGCACTTCCTGCAGCAGCGCCATGGAATGCAGTGTGGCCGAAGGTGAACACCCCACCGTCTCCGGAAACCAACCAGTATCCACTTCCATCAGCCGCACCCGTGATCCCGACCACCGGGCTGCTGAGGACCTTCCCACCATTCGATCCGAGGAACGGTGCGTCGAAGCTGAAGACGCCGCCGTCGCTGCCTACCAGCCAGTAGCCGCCCGTGGCCGGGTCGAGTGCCATGCCCACCATCGGCCGGTAGATCTTGTCGCCGCCCTTCGAACCGAGGAACGGCGCATCGCCGAAGGTGAAGATGCCGCCGTCGGCGGCCACCTCCCAGTACCCCTTGCCGTCGTTGGTGGCGGCCAGCCCCACGATCGGGGCGTTGATCGGCTTGCCACCCATCGAGCCGAAGAAGCGGGCATCACCGAATGCGAAGACGCCGCCGTCGCTGGCCACCAGCCAGTAGCCGTTCCCGTCCCGTGTGGCCACGATGCCGATGACCGGCGCCACCAGACGGGTGGTGACCGACCCGTAGCTGGGCACGCCTCCGTGGGCGGAGACCTGCCCGCCTGAGTTGACGAGCCAGTACCCGCTCCCCTGTGGATCCGAGGCCATCCCGACCGCCGGTCCGGCCAGGGCCCCGACCGGCCTGAAGTCGGTCACCGGGGTGGCCGAGACCTCGTTGGAGGCGGCGGTGAGTCCAAAGCCGGTGACCGATCTCACCGTGAAGAAGTAGGTGGTGCCCGACACGAGGTTGGTCACCTTGTACGACCTGCCTGAGACCGGGGTGGCCCCGTTGGCCGGGATCAGGTACTCGGCACCCGGCGAAGTGCCCACATAGATGTTGTACCCGGTGACCGCGGTGCTGGTCGCCGGTTGCCACGAGACCGTGGCCCAACCCGAGCCCGCCTTGGGCGCCAGGGCGATCGGAACCGTCGTGGGGACTGCCACGGTGGTGGGCCTGCTCGTGCCGGTGCCGTTCGACTTGTTCGTCCGGGCCGTCCTGGTGGAGGAGGCCGAGGGGTGGGTCGATGCCGCACTGGTGGTGGCGGTGGTGCCCGAAGGGGAGGTCGTCGTGGTCGGAACGGGTGGCACCGTCCCCGCAGGGGCGTCGGGAGCCACGAAGGTTCCGGTGGCAAGCGGCGTAGCGGCCGCGTTGCCCGTGTTCACGTTGGGTTGCGGAGAGGGCGTGGTGGCGAACTTGGCCACAGCGCCGACGGTCGGACTCGGTTCACGGAAGCCCACGGAGAGTCCGACCACGAGAAGCCCGACCGCGACCACCGTGGCCGCGAGCATTGCTCGTGACCGATTGTCGGGCAATGGAGCGTCGCCCAACGCCCACATCCACCACTGCTTCACACCCGTTGCCCAGTTCTTCACGAACCGCCCAATCGTCGACGTACCTATCCGCCACAGGGATGTTCCTGTGACACACCTACATGTCCTGCCCTACATCTTGGTGTTGCCTTCCGGTGCTCTCGAACCGGATCAGACGTCTGCGAACCGTAGGGAGTATACCAAGCAGAGGTGTTTTCGGTAAGCACCAGATCTGGCCACCAGATGATCGGGGCACGCAGCAGGCAGTTCCGGCGGCGAGACGAGTGGGGCGGCGCGTCGGCCGGACCGCCTCGGGCCGCAGGAGGGCGGGCGAGGGCCCGGCCCCTCGTTCCGACCGGACGGAGCGAGATCGCCCGACGCGCGGATCGAGCCCGATGGGCCTGGGCCAGCCGGACCTCACCCCGGGCCATACCTCAACTTCAAGTTGAGGTTCATCATCCCGAGCCGGTCCCCGTCTCGGTGTTCCACTGGCCGCTGGACATCGGCCGGACTACCGCCCTGAGCCACGTGCTGAGCAACGGGTGGCGCGCCTTCTGGGAGGAGGACGTGGCGATGGCCGTCACCGGATCATCGGTGCCCGGCGGGCGGTGCAACTCGAGCTGCAGGTCGGCATCGCCGACCGGGTGGACCGGTGGGAGCTGCTCTCCCCTGCCGAGTTCTGGAGCCAGACGGTCCGGCTGGAGGGCTGGAGCAGTCACACGCAACCGCGACCGCTTATCCGGAGCCCGCATGTGCCGGCCTTTGTGAACGGCGCCGTGGGCCCGGAGCGAGTTGCGGATCGGGTCGTGGGCCACATCGCGGCGATGAAGACATGTGGCGACATGGACGAGTTCGACTCTGCATTCGCCAACGTGCTGATGAAGCATCGCCTCGACGTCGGTCTGCCCGTCGAACCGGCCTGACCGGCCGGTGCGACCGGGGTTGCGGTCGCCGGCCCCGCGTCAGTCGTTGTCGATCGGCCGGTTCTCCGCGTCGACGACGACGACCGACGGCTCGTGCCCGGCCAACTCATCGTCCTCGACATCGACGTAGGTGAGGATGATCACCAGGTCGTCGACCTGTGCCAGTCGGGCCGCAGCACCGTTGAGGCAGATCTCCCCCTGGTCCCCCTCGATGGCATAGGTCTCGAATCGGGCACCGTTCATCAGATTGACCACTGACACCTGCTCGTTGGGGATGATGTCGGCGGACTTCAGGAGCACCGGGTCGATGGAGATCGAACCGACGTAGTTGAGATTCGCATCGGTGACCCGAGCCCGATGGATCTTGCCGTTCAGCATCTTGCGTCGCATGGCCACTTCCCTCTGTCGTCTCGCCGTGCCGTCGGTCACGCTCGCTCGGCTCCGATCTGCTGGCGCAGTATCGGTCCGTCGGCGTCCCCCAGATCCGACAGCGTCTGCCAGACCACCCTCTAGCGTAATCGGAGCCCGGGCGGCTGGGGCACCGCTCCGGCGACGCTGCCGCCCGGCCACGGTGGCACCTGGTGTCGGTCGCCCCTCGGTACCATCGGGGCCGGACGTTCACCATGGCGACACCATCGGCCGCAAAGCGGCGTGCCCGGTCCAGGGTCCGACGACGGAGGGGCATCGCCCTGGTGATGGTCATCGTGCTGATCGCGGCGGGGCTGTTGGTGGACGGGGGCTTCGGTGGCGCCCGTTCCCCCGCCGCCCTCCCCGACGGCGGCCGCCCTTTGGACGCCGGGAGGTTCGCCCCCGGATCGTGCGTCGCCTACGCACCCACCGCCGATGACCTCGGGAAGACGGTCTTCCTCGACGCCGGCCACGGAGGGATCGACCCGGGGGCGGTGGGCACCACCCGATCGGGAGCGACCATCCACGAGGCCGACGAGACGCTCCCGGTGGAGCTCGAAGCCATGTCCCTGCTGCGAGCCGCGGGGTACCGGGTGATCGTGTCCCGAACCCGGCCCGCGACGGTGGTGAAGCTGAGTCCGGCCGACCTGGGCGGCGGCACCCTCTCCCTTCGAGGTGCTCACGACGACGTGGTCGCCCGGGACCTGTGTGCCGACGAGGCGGTGGCGGACGTGCTGGTCGGCATCTACTACGACGCCGGTGCCTCCGCTCGGAACGCCGGGAGCATCACCGCCTACGACGCGGACCGGTCGTTCGCGGCCGCCAACCTCCGGCTCGCCCGTCTCGTCCAGCACGATGTCCTCGTCCGCATGAACGCCCAGGGGTGGGCCATCCCGGGCGACGGGGTGGACACCGACAGCCAGCTCGGGTCACTCAGCGGCGATCCGTCCACCGGAGGCATCGCCGCACAGGCGGCCGCCTACCACCACCTCTTGCTGCTCGGCCCCGCACAGGGGGGCTACTTCGCCACACCGAGCACCATGCCCGGGGCGGTCATCGAGCCGCTGTACATCACCGACCCGTTCGAAGCATCGATTGCGGCAAGTGCCCAGGGACAGCGGGTGATCGCCCAGGGCATCGCCACCGCGGTCGACGAGTACCTGGCGCCCCGGCCCACGGCAGCGACGTCGGGCCCCAGCTCCTAGCTGGCCGGAGTGGCCACCGCCAGGGGCACGGGAGATGGACCGGCCGCTGCCGACGGTCGCCAAATCAACAGGAGGGCGGAGACCACTCCGGCACTGACGAAGAACGAGACGATCAGGAGCAGCCCGTGACGGTAGGCGGCCAGGGGGTCGCTCGGATCGATGTGGGCGAGTATGGCGATCAGTCCGGCGACGCCGAGCACGGTTCCCACCTGACGGGCCATGTTCAAGATGCCGCTACCGGTACCGAAGCGGGCGGGCGGCAGTGAGGCGCTGCCCACTCCCAGCAGCGACGGGATGGTCAGGCCGACCCCGGCCCCGCCGATCAGCTGGGCGGGCAGGAGATGGGTCAGGTAGGCCGAGTTGGGCTGGATCTGGGCGAGCCACAGCAGCTGCGCACCGGCGTTGAGCGCGCACCCGATGACCGCCACCCGACCGGCCCCACCGAGGCGCACCGCCAGTCGGGGTGCCACCCAGCGGGCGACGGGGAGGACCATGAGCGGGCCCGGGCCGATGGCCAGGCCGGCCCGAACCGCCGAGTAGTGCCAGACGCCGGTGAGGAACTCGACCGAATTGAGGACGAAGGCACCGAAGCCTGCGTAGTAGAGGATCGATGCGGCGAACGCCCCGGTGAACGTCCGGGACCGAAGCAGACCCATCTCGATCACCGGGGCGGCATGGCTGCGGGACCGGGCCACCACACCGAGGCCGCACGCCGCCGACACGAGGAACACGCCGGTGAACCGGAGCGAGCTCCATCCCCAGTTGGGGACCTCGACCAGAGCCAGTGCGAGCAGTCCGACCGCTCCGGCCAGCAGCGCCGCTCCGATCAGGTCGGGGCGGCCCTGCACCCGTTCGTCTCTGCTATCAGGGACGACCCGGGAAGCAAACACCACTGCCACCAGCCCCACCGGCAGATTGATCCAGAACACCCACCGCCAATTGAGCTGGACGAGGCTCCCTCCGATGACCGGCCCGAGGGCGGCGCCCAGCGCACCGAGCGCGGACCAGGTCCCGATGGCCTGGGCACGGGCCGAGGAAGGGACCGACGCCAGCAGCAGCGAGAGGGATGCCGGGACCATCATTCCGGCCCCCGCCGCCTGGACCACACGGGCGGCGATCAACGTCTCGATCCCGGGGGCCAGCCCGCACAGCAGCGAGCCCGCCGAGAAGGTGACCAGGCCGGCGACGAAGATCGTCCGGCGTCCGATCCGGTCAGCCCAACGACCCGCGGGGATCAGTACGGCGGCGAACACAATGGTGTAGCCGTTGAGCACCCACGAGAGCGCTCCCAGCGAGGTGCCCGAGTACTCCTTCCCGATAGAGGGGAAGGCCAGATTGACGATGAAGAGATCCAGGCTCGACATGAAGACGGCGAGAGAGAGGATGCCAACGACTGCCGCCACCTGCCGAGGGGTGCGCTCGACCGTTGCTCCGCCAACCGACACGATCTGTGAGCCCATGGACCGTCCTCCAAGTCAGTTCGATGATACAACTCACTCTAACGAATCCCCCGCTCGCCTGTCCAGAGGTCCGGTCATCCGGCTTCCTGGCCTCCAGGGCGGCGGTGGCGGCCAACAGCGAGTGAGTGCCCATGGGCGGTGCAGGACCGGTCGGTCCGGACCAGCCCTTGATGAGAGGTGCACGGCGCCCGTCGTGTCCAGGCCTCGCCGGGCGGCGGAGACGCCTCCTCGGTCCCGGTCCATGTCGGTCGGATCCGTCGCGTCTCCCGGTCGGCGGGAAGGGGATGGGTTAGCCGGCCGCTGAGCCGTAGAACGGGGCGTGGAAGGTGAAGATGCCGCCGTCGGAGGCGACCAGCCAGTAGCCGTTCCCCGAATTGTCGTTCATGCCGGCGATGACCGGTCGGTTCAGTGCCTCTGCGCCGGTGGAGCCGAAGAACGGGGCGTGGAAGGTGAAGATGCCGCCGTCGGAGGCGACGAGGCGGTACCCGCTTCCGTCCGCCACCGCGGCCATTCCCACGATGGGCTTGTTGAGTCGTTCGGCCCCGGTGGAGCCGTAGAACGGGGCGTGGAAGGTGAAGATGCCGCCGTCGGAGGCGACCAGCCAGTAGCCGCCGGTGGCCGGGTCGGCGGCCATGCCCACGATGGGCTTGTTGAGTCGGATCCCGGTGAGGGCGCCGAAGCAGACGGCCCCACCGAAGGCGGCCACATCCCCCTGTGCGTCGACCTCGTAGTAGCCGGACCCGCCGGTAAGGGCCGCGGCCCCGACCACCGCCCCGGACGGCAGGTGGTTCGCACAGCTGGTGGTGGTCCCGGCCGGCGAAGACTGGCTGTTGGGTGGCACCGGGCCCGGAGGTGGGGTGGTGATGGTGGTCGACGGATTTACCGTGTAGGTCTGCTGGTCGAAGGTGCCGCCTGCGGCGTTGGTCGGGGTGACGGTGACCGAACTCCCCGAGACGGTGACCTGCAGGAAGCTGAAGACGTCGGCAGCAGATGTGGGGACCTGTGGTGCTCCGCAGGCCGATCCCGTTCCCGCGTTTGGATCGGAGTGGGAAGGAGACCAGCCGATGGCGTAGACCGACGCTGACTTCTGGGCGGCTGCGCAGGTGGCCCCCGACTGCACCGGCTCCAACACCCCTCCCCCGCCACCGACGACGTAGCTGACGAGCTGACCCTGCTGCTTGGGAACGATGCGCTGGTAGGTGTGAGCATGCCCGTTGAAGGCCATGACCACCCCGTTGGAGGTGAGAAGGGCCTCCAGGCTGGTCGAGGCGTTGGGATTGGCCGAGCTGTTCTGCAGGTACGGATCGGACGGCTGGGTGGCGTTGTCCGATCGAAGCGGGTAGTGGAACACGGCGAACTTGACGCCTCCGGAATGGGCGGCAAGATCTTCTTTCAACCACTGGTACTCAGGTGACGAGGTGCGCCAGTGCTCGTCGTAATCGGCCTGGTAGCCCCGACAGTAGGACGGGTTCGCCGTGCAGAGCGACCCAGTGGCGGATCCGATCCCGGCACTCGTCCCGTCAGCCCATGCGGCATCGAGGACGTAGACCCGGACGTTCCCGGTGGAGAAGGCGTACCAGTTGTCGGGGTAGTTCCCGCCGATGCCGTCGACCTGGTTGGTGTAGGCGTTCATGGCGTACGTCCCACCTGAGGCGGTGGTGGTCGCCGGCGTCGGCCACACCCGGAGCGTGGTCACGTTCTGTCCGTGATTGCCGTCGGCGGCGAACGAGGGGATGCCGCCGGTCTGGGGGAAGTAGGAGGGGCCGAACACGTTGCTGACCTCCGGCTGGGTGCCGGTCTGCTCGAGGTCGCCGTAGTTGGACTGGTTCCCGCCGCTGTACGCGGTATCCCCGGCGTTGAGCAGGAAGTCGGCCCCCGACAGTCCGATCTGACGGAACAGGGAGGCCTGATTGGGATTCACCTGACCGGGATAGGAGACATCACCGCCCGCACTGCTCGAGGTGTACGCGTAGTTCTCGCCCGTGTCGGCCAGCACGTCGAAGGTGATCGGCGTGGTCGATGCCGCGTCCACAGGATCGAGGGTGGAGAACTGCTGGTCGGGCGAGGACACGGGTAGCAGATCGTTCGACCCGGGGGCGTTCCCCGAGAAGACGGAGTAGCAGTACGACGTGCCGGGCGTGAGGCCGGTCAGGTTCACCGATGACTGGAACTCCGAGGTGCCGTTCACGGTGAACTGCCGACCGGTCATGGTGTCCGGCGGTCCCGGGGACACCTGATTGACCGGTCCGGGCAGTGAGTCCGGCGCGGCGATCGCCGATGACGACCATACGGGCACCGACGCCGGGCAGGTTCCGTTGATCATCGGTGCCACCTTCATCGATCCCGGCGAACTCGAGGTCGTCGCCCAGGTGACGTAGGCCGACGTCTGGGTGAGGTCGGTGACGTAGGGGGCGCGGGTGAGGCTCGGGTCGAAGCCGCTGTAGGGAGTGGCACCGAGCGGGGTGTCCGCCGCCGCGGCCACGGACGGAAGGCCGAGTCCTACGAAGGTGGCGACCGTGGCGATCGTCACTCTCAGACCGAATACTCCCTGGCGCCGGTCGGACCGGCGTGTCATCGTGCCCATAGAGGCCCCCTCTATCTCTGCGATAGCAGACCGCCTGGCCTGTCCCGCAAGGTAGAGGACAGGTCGGCGGCAGAGCAAGAACTGGAGTGAAGGACTCCACTGCGTGGTTGCCCGGCCACGTTCGGCTCACCTTCTCCTGAATTCCTGGAGCGTCCAGCTGCGGCCGGAGCACTTCGCCATCGGATTCGACGCGTCGACGGCCCGGTGGAGACAGCCACCACATTCATCCAGGAGGGCCTCCGCCTGAGGAGGTGATGGCTCCGCACGTCAGCATGGGTGTCCCGCTCGGTGCGCACTCAGCATGCAGGTCCGGCAAGATTCACACGCAGAGTGATGCTACGAGCGTTCCTGGCGCGAAAAGGACGGCATACCGGATGTGGCGAAAGGATGCCATTGCCAGGCCCTTCCGGCCACCGATACCTTGCCACCAAGGCAGTAGGAGCACAGGCAGGGGCACGGTGGGAACTCGTTTGGCGATGGTGTGTGCGTTGGTGACCGGCCTACTCGG
>JADGOG010000077.1 GCA_017883065.1 Acidimicrobiales bacterium
TGGTCGACCATCCACCGGGCGGGGTCGCCTCCGGGAACTGGTCGGTCAGGGTCTCGGCGTACTCGTGGCTCGCCGCCTCGGTGGCCCCGTCGAGCACGCCGGGACTGTTCACCGTGCCGGCACCGCACCCGCCCCCGGCATCGGGGACGTAGGGGAGGTTGGTGAAGGCCAGGATCGGTCCGGGCACCGGGCCTCCCCCGTCGATGGTGGAGTCGTGGGTGTCGTCGTGATAGGCGCAGTAGCCGTTGACCGGGCTGCTCCATCCATCGGCGTCGCTCCCGGTGGGTGAGGCGATCACGTACTGGGCATCACGGTTGGCGGTCTGGGTCGAGTTCCCGAAGTGGACGGCGGCGGCCTCCGCCTCGGCGGCCAACTGGTGGCCGGTCGCCCCGGTGGCGGCAGCGCTGGTGGCCCCTGCCGAGCTGTCGTACCAGACGCCGGCCAGGACCCGGCCGGCCGGATAGGGGACAGCCCCGGTCGACGACGAGCACGACGTGGCGCCCACCACTGCTCCGTCGCAGTACTGGGTGACGATGCCGCTCCACAGCTCGCCGTGGGTGCCCAGCCCGCCGTACAGGGTCTGGAGCGCCGCGGCCTCGTGATCGGGATCGTGGGCGAACGAGGCGACCCCGCTCCCCGCGACCGACTCGGCGCCCCACTGGTTGCCGAGGAAGACCAGGTAGACCTGGGGCTGCCCGGTGGTGACCCCGGCCGACACCAGGCCGCCACTGGTCAGACCGCCTCCGTACCGGAGCAGACTGCCCGAGGCTGGTGCCGCTGATCCTGCCTGCGAACTGGTGGGGTTCGACGTCGACGCCGGCCCGTGGAGGGAGGGTCCCGCCACCCGGGCGCCACGGACGGACGAGCGGATGATCCGGGGGACGGCCCCGTGGCGGTAGGGGTGGTTCCCGCCCGTCGGGTCGGTCAGGTCACCCGACACGCCGGGAGCGACCGACCCGGCCGAGGCTGCGGGCGGGCCCGATCGGGTCGCCGCCCCGGACGGGGCGGTTCCGAGCACGCCTACCCCGAAGACGCCTGCGGCCAGGACCGTGCTCACGGCCAGCACGCGCACGAACCGCGGGGCGGCATCGGGCTGTCGAGGAACCGGACCAGGCAGCACCGACATCGCCTCCAGGTCGCTGCGCGACCGCCATCCACCGTGCATCGTCACTCCCCCCGTTCGCCACGATGGGCCGCCCGGCAGAACTCCAGACGATGAGCATCGTGTGCATCCCTGACCGCACGACCGTCCGTACGGAGTCCCCGTGGCGCTCCTACCTCTTGGCGCTCGGCTCCGAAACGCTACCCGACCCTCTCCGTTTGCGCCCGAGGAATTCGACGCACCCGGCGCACCCGTGACGGCCGGTGGCGGTCGCCCCACGGACAGCGTGGGCCCTCCGCGCCACTACTCGCCAAAGAGCAGCCCGTAGTTGGCCCCTCGCCGGAGATGGTGCCCGCCGTCGACGGCCAGGCTCTCCCCGGTGATCCAACCCGACTCCGGCCCGGCCAGGAAGCGGACCGCCGAGGCGATGTCGGCGACAGTCCCCAACCGGCTGATCGGCATCTCGGCGAGGTAGTCGTCGAGCAGCGGTCCCCCGGCAGTGATCGGAGCCATCAGCTCGTCGTCCACGATCCCGGGCTGCACGGTGTTGACCCGGATGCCCGAGTGCCCCAACTCCTCGGCCGCGTACTTGCACAGCATGTCGATGCCGGCCTTGGCCGCCCCGTACGCCCACAGGTAGCGGTGCGGGAAGTGACCGGCACCCGAGGACATCCCGATGATCGAGCCCCCGGGGGCGTCGCCCCCGTCGACTCCGGTGCCCACGCCCGCAGCCATCAACGGCGCAGCGTGCTTGATGCAGAGGAAGGTCCCGATGAGGTTGAGGTCCACCGTGGCCCGCACCCCGTCGGCATCCGCTCCGAGGATCGGACCCATGTGCGAAGCCCCGCCGGCGTTGGCGAACAGGATGTCCAGCCGGTCTCTCTCGGACGCGGCCGCCACCGCGGTGGCCACCTGCTCCTCGACGGTGACGTCGGCCACCACGTAGGCCGCGGTCCCCGCCACTCCGCCGTCCGCAGCCGAGGCGCGTGCTGCATCCTCGAGGACGGTCACCGCGTTGGCCAGCTTGTCCTCGGTCCGACCGCAGATGGTGACGTGCGCTCCGTCCCGCACCAGGCGGGTTGCAGTGCCGAGTCCGATGCCGCTGCCCCCTCCGGTGACCAGTGCCGACAGTCCGGCGATGCCGCCCTCGTTGCTCGATCCACTACCCACGGATGTCATCCTCCCCTGTTCGGTTGTCGGCGCACTCGACTCCCGCATGTGCAGCGGTTCGTGCTACAGAGTGTCCGTTCGCCTGCAGCATGCTACGGGTCGGATGATCCGGCAATCCGGCCGGGTGGCGAGCTACGCACCGGACGGTCGAGCAGGTGCGCATGGGGGGATCGAGAGTGAGGGAATCCAGTGAGGGATGACACGGCAACCAGGCAGTTCAACCTGGCCGATCTGTTCGAGGTGGTGGTGGACACCGTCCCGGACCGGCTCGCCCTGGTGGCCGGTCCGGACCGCCTCACCTATGGCCAACTCGACGAGCGATCCAACCGGTTCGCCCACCATCTGGAAGACGCCGGGATCGCCACCGGCGCCCACGTGGGAATCCTTGCCTTCAATCGAACCGAGTGGGCGGAGGCGATGATCGGCTGCTTCAAGGCCCGGGTGGTCCCGGTGAACCTCAACTTCCGGTACGTGGCACCCGAGCTCCGGTACGTCATCGAGAACGCCGATCTCGAGGCCCTGGTCTATGAGTCGTCGCTGGCACCGCTGGTGGCCGAGTCGCTCGACACCGGGCCGACCGGAGCCGGGCCGACCGGAGCCGGGCCGGGGCACGGTGCGATCCACCTCCTGGTCATCGGGGATGCGTCCGATCCGGCCCCGTCCCTGGCCGGCGCGGTCCCCTACGAGGAGGCACTGGCCACGGCGTCACCGGCCCGCGACTTCGGGCCACGGTCGCCAGAGGACATCTACGTGCTCTACACCGGAGGCACCACCGGCATGCCGAAGGGGGTGCTCTGGCGCCAGGAGGACATCTTCTTCGCCGCCATGGGAGGGGGCGGATGGGGGTCCGAGCCGATCCAGGACGCCGAGGAGCTGGCCGGCAGGATCAATCCGGACGACACGGGCCGGGTGGTGATGCTGGTGGTGGCCCCCCTGATGCACGGCAACGCCCAGTGGGTGATGTGGAACGCCTTCATGATGGGCGGCACGGCGGTGATCTACGTCGACCACCGCTTCGATCCCCACTCGCTGCTGCGCCTGATCAGCGATGAGGGCGTGGTGTCGGTCGGACTTGTCGGCGACGCCATGGCCCGCCCCCTGGCCGACGCCTTGGCTGATGCCGAGCCGGGGACCTATGACACGTCGACCCTGGTGGTGATCGGCTCGGGTGGAGCCATGCTGTCCTCGACGGTCAAGGAGGAGCTGAAGCGCGAACTACCCTCGATCTTGGTGATGGACAGCTTCGGTTCGAGCGAGAGCGGCGCACAGGGCTCGGTGGCCCAGGGCGCGAGCGGACCGCGGTTCGAGATGCGGGCGGACACCACCGTGCTGGACGACGAACTCAAACCACTGGCCCCCGGGGACGGCAGGATCGGTCGGCTGGCCCGCACCGGTCGGATCCCCATCGGGTACTACAAGGACCCGGTCAAGACGACGGCTACCTTCCCAACGGACGCCGACGGCGTCCGTTGGTCGGTGCCCGGAGACCTGGCCACGATCGAGCCGGACGGGACGATCACCCTCCACGGACGGGGGTCGGCCTCGATCAACTCCGGCGGCGAGAAGGTCTTCCCCGAGGAGGTCGAAGCCGCGGTCAAGTCCCATCCTGACGTCTACGACGCCATCGTGGTGGGCGTCCCCGACGAACGGTTCGGGGAACGGGTGGCCGTGGTGGTCCACCCCAAGGTGCCGTCGGCGCCGCCCACGCTCGAGGCGATCCAGGATCACTGTCGCACCCACATCGCCGGCTACAAGATCCCCCGTCAGCTCCTGTTGGTGGAGGAGATCCCCCTCACCGCGGCGGGCAAGCCCGACTCGAAGGCGGCCAAGGCCCTCTTCTAAGCCCCATGGGGGCAGCCGGGTCAGGCGATCGGATCAGGGGTCGTGACTGCACCGACGACTCGGTCGGCCCGGGCGGTCAATCGGCGGGAACAGCCGCCAGACGGGCCTCGACCACTGCAGCCACCGTGGCGACCACGCGATCGGTGACCCGGTCCAGCGCCACAGCATCGATCTCCACGCACCGGTGGATCCCCGCGTCGGGCCACAGGCCCATCACCCGCGCCGGAACCGGGCGGGAAGTGGAACGGAGCCCGGCCACCAGGGCCAGATAGGCCAGTTCGTCCGCCCACCCTGGGGTGGGGCAGCCTCCGCTCACGGAGACGAGCGCGGTGCGCGGCCCCGACGTCGGTTCGTGGGCAGTGTCAGGATCCGACCCGGGGATGGGCACCCGGACCTCGGACCGGGCCTTCAGCCGGATGGTCCGCGGTGCAGGGGAGACCCACTGGTCGTAGGCCCCCCCGACCTGGGCGTCCGACGCCAGGGATCGCCAGTCCAACAACGACCACACCCCCGTCGCCCATCCCACGGCATCGGCCAGCACCATGGCCCGGGCGCCGGAGGTCAGGCCGGCCAGCCACGGCTCCCAGTGGAAGGTCCGCCAACCGGTGCGTTCCCACTCGGCGACAGCCTCGTCGGCGATCGGCCCGACCGCCCGGGCCGGTGCACGGAAGCGGCCGGACGCACACGCCTCGACGACCGCCAGACCCAGGGATCGGCGGGCGAACGCCGACTTCCAGCGGAAGGGCTCCTCGGGTCGGGCCAACCGGTCGGGGTCGACCAGCGCCTGGCGCAGCGTCGGCACGGTGACCACCACCTGGTCGCCGGCGGGGAGTCGCTCCACCAAGGGGGAGAGTGCGGCGGTCAGCCGTGAGCGTGCGTCCGTTCTTTCCGGGTGAAGGTCGGCACCCGACGGAGGTGCGATGAGTGCCCGGGTCCGCTCGAGGGCGGCGGCGAGCGGACCCGGACCACTCATGCTGCGGTCCTGTCAGCGTCGGTGGGGGAAGCGGCAGACGCACCCGAGGCAGACGCACCCGAGGCAATGGCGCCGGCGGCGGCAGGGGTCGGGCCAACCTGCACGCCGGGCAGTGCGGCACATCGTGCGCACAGGGCGCTCGAGCGGCGAACTTGATCGGCACCGCGCTCCTGGTCGCGCAGCAACCCGGCCCCGGCCGCCGTCCGATGGGCGGCGGCGAACAGGAGGGGCCAGGTGACCGGCTCCACGTCCAGCTCACCGGTCCGCGTGTAGTACGTGGCCACCACGAAGGGAGGAGCCGCGCTCCGCAATGTCTCGACCAGCGCGTAGTAGTGGAGGTCGGCTCGGTGTTCGACCCGACGGGCGCCGGACTTGACCTCGACGATGGCCACCGACCCCTCGTCCACCGCCGGCCGGCCGATGGCCAGGTCGACCCGCGCTGACAGTTCCATCGCCCCGCCCAGCAGGGGGACCCGCATCGGCTCCTGCGTCCGGGGCAGCCACCCCGGCTCCAGTGCCGGCCAACGACGCTGGAGCCCCTCGGCCTGTCGGGTCACCTCGGCCCGCAGCTCGGCCCGGTCGGCGGCGGACAGCCGCTCGAGCCACGAGACCAGGGGCTGGTGATGGCCGTCGACCGACAGGGCGGCCACGCCGTCGGCCATCGGATCGTCGATGCCGCCCACGGTGACCAGCTGTCGGAAGAGGACGTCGATCAATGCACCGCAGGCCATGGCGATCGTCGGTGCTCGCTCGCCGAACCCGGTGACCAGCTGGTGGGCTTCACAGGCCAGTATCGCGGTGAGCCGATCCTTGGTCACCACCACCGGCGCGGGCAGGTCACCGTCGATCCGGTCCTCGGCCAGCCCACCCTCGAGGTCGACCCGCAGCCGCGACACCAGCTCAAGGTCGACGGGCGGGCGGCGGCGGCCGGTGACCCGGAGCCGCTCGAGGAGTTCGTTGCCGGCCAGCGGCTGCCAGCGCCTGATCACCTCGGGGGGGAGTCGCACGTGGGCCGGGTGGACGTCGGCGATGCCCGACGGAGGAACGAAGGAGCCCTCGTCCCACCCGGCTGCCGGTGCCCCCGGCATGCGATCCACGTCCATCACGACCATGCCGACAGTGTGCACGGGGGGTGTCACACGCATCCGGAGGGGAGCAGGGGGCGGGCTCCCCCGCACGGGCGGCACCGGTAGCCTCTCCAGCGATGACGACCGTCGCCTCCGACACCGTGTTCGCCGTCGTCTTCACCATCTTCGTCGTGGTCACCCTGGTCCTGTCGGTACTGGTGATCCGGTTCACCCTGCAGCGGGCCTCGGCCTCCCGGGCCCGGTGGTTGGCCGGCCTGGACCACGGCGGGGAGGAGCCCGAGGAGGAGCCGGGACCGATCACCGCCCTGGTCCTGGCCGGGGGCGGCGTGCGGGGTGCGGTCCAGATCGGAATGCTCCAGGTGCTGACCGAGTACGGATTCGTTCCCGACCTGGTCTACGGGTCTTCGGTGGGCGCCCTCAACGGCGTGGCCTTCGCCGGTGATCCCACCCGGAGCGGGGTGGAGCGTATGACCGAGATCTGGAAGGGGCTCACCCGCGACTCGGTCTATCCCCAGGGACGGCTGCACGGCCCGTGGCTCTACCTCCAGCAGCGGGACTCGGTCTACGCCAACACCGGTCTGCGCACCGTCATCGAGCAGGGCATCGAATTCGAGCATCTCGAGGACGCGGTGATCCCCGTCGAGGTGGTGGCCACCTCGCTCACCGACGGTCGTGAGCGGTGGTTCACCTACGGTTCGGCCGTTGAAGCGGTCCTGGCCTCGGCGGCGATACCGGCCCTCTTCCCTCCGATGGCGATCGACGGGGACCGGTTCATCGACGGCGGAGTGGTCAACAACGTGCCCCTCCGCCGGGCCGTCGACGCCGGCGCCACCAGAATCGTGGTCCTGCTCTGTTCACCACCGATGCTGACGCCGGCCACACCGAGACGCCCGGTCGAGGCCATGCTCAATGCGCTGTTCATCTCCATCCACGCCCGGTTCGCCCGGGACATGGCACAGCTCCCCCCGGGGGTCGAGGTCATCATCTGCAGCGGGGCCGAAGGCGGGACCCGCGACTTCGACGACTTCTCCACCACCGAAGCCCTGATCGCCCAGGGCCGCCAGGAGGCCACCGAGGTCGTACGCCGCTACGGGCTGGGGCTCTCCGGAACGGACTCGACAGCCGGCTCGGCCGGGTTCCGCCTTCCCGAAGACGACGATCCGCTGGCGCCGTCCCCTCCAGCAGGGCCCCCCGCACCCGACGCGGCGTCGGGATCCCCACTCACCCAGCCCGAACCCGGCACGTAGCGGCGGACCACCCGGGCTGGCACGCCGGCGATGACCGAGTGATCGGGGAAGGTGCCGCGCACCACCGCTCCTGCCCCCACCACCACGTTCCGGCCCAGCTCGGTGCCCGGCAGGATGACCACGCCGGTCCCGATCCAGCTACCCGCCCCGATGCGGACCGGGACGTCGCTCGGCCACTGGGTGTGCACCACCTCATTGGGATTCTCGTAACCGTGGTTCTGGTCGGTGATGTAGATGTACGGGCCGGTGTGGACGTCGTCCCCGATGTCCACGTGGAAGTGGCCGACGATGTGGCTGCCCCGTCCGATCATGCAGCGACTGCCGATGCGGACCACCGGATCGGTCACCATCTGCTGCCCGGGTACCATCCCCGCCGAGATGCTCACATACGGCCCTACCAGGGTGTCGTCCCCGATGCGGATCCACCGCTCGCCGAAGATCGCCCCGGTGGGGAAAGCCAGGCAGCTCCCCTGACCGAACGCCCCGAACCGCGAGGCAAGCGCGTCGCCGGGGCCGGTGGCGCCGTGGCGGGTGATCCAACCCCACCCGGCGTGGATGGCCGAACCGATCCAGCGGTGCCGCCACGTCCCGACGGCGTGCACACCGCCGGCCGATGCTGGCCGTCGGGGAGACGGCGACGGCAGCGGGTCGTTCTGGCCTGGGCCGGCTTGGGTCACCACGCGACGCTAACTGATGGCCTCCCCTTCGGGCGATCCGGGGCCCGATCCCCGCTATCGGTGTTGCCGGTCCCGTCCCTCCGGGACTCGTCCCGACACGCACATCCCGGCACCGTCCGACCGGCCGTGCCCACACCGGTTGACCGGTAGGTTTGCCTCGTGGAGCGCGCCGAGCACGACCCGTCGTACCGGAGGAACGAGCTCGGGCGGGGCGGATTCGAGACCGGATCGGACACCTACGAGCGGGCCCGGCCGGGCTATCCCGACTCTGCTGTCGCCCACCTGGCCGCGGCGGCCGGCATTGCCTCGGGCAGCCGCGTCCTCGACCTCGCCGCCGGGACGGGCAAGCTGACCCGACAGCTCCACGACCTCGGTGCCAGCTGTGTCGCCGTGGAACCGTCCCCGTCCATGCGGGGGGTGTTCACCCGCACCGTGCCCGGCGTCCCGGTGGTCGGGGGAACGGCTGAGCAGGTGCCCATCGGCTCGGCCACCATGGACGCGGTGGTGGTCGCCCAGGCCTTCCACTGGTTCGACCCGGAGGTGGCGCTGGCCGAGGTGGCCCGTGTCCTCTCTCTCGGGGGGTGGTTGGGGCTCATCTGGAACGAGCGGGACGAGTCCGACCCGATGGTCGCCGAAATGGTTCGGATCTCCAAGTGGGACACCTTCGCCCCCTACCCGGTGGGCCGCGACTTCGGGAAGGTGATCGACGCCAGCGGTCGGTTCGGGCCGGTGGAGCGGACCAAGGTCCCCTTCGTCCAGGAGCTGGACCGCCGCACCTTCGTGGAGCAGGTGGCGTCTCGGAGCTACGTGCAGGTGCTGCCCGAGGCCGACCGCCAGGTCCTGCTGGGCCAGGTGGCCGAGTTCGCCGACCAGCTCCCCGAGCCCATCGGCATGCCCTACATCACCGACCTGTTCTGCGCCCAGCTCCGAGGGTGACCCCCGCCGGCACGGCCCCGGGGAGGGCGGCATGCGACCGGTGCGGGCGCGTGGTTTGCCAAGTGGTGCCCGATGGGTGGAGATTCTTGGCCGGGTGACCCGCACCATCGGGCCCGACCGTCCAGGCCGTCGAGCCGGATCGGCCACCAGGGGAGGACCATGTCGATGATCAAGCTGACCTGTCTGTTGAAGCGCAAGGAGGGGATGACCCCAGCGGAGTTCCACGCCTACTGGCGGGACAACCACGGGCCCCTCATCGCCAACGGCAAGACGGGCACCCATGTCATCCGCTACGAGCAGAACCCACGTCCCCTCACCGACTACCGCGACGACGATGACCGCTCCGGCTATGACGGGGTGACCGTCCAGTGGTTCGCCTCCATGGACGAGTACTTCGCCCACATGAACGAGGTCGACTCGCCGGAGATGTTCGCCGATCTCCCCAAGTTCCTCGACACCGACCACCTCGAGTTCGTCCTGACCGAGGAGCCCCGGGTGATCATCGACGGCGAGGTCGACTGGACCAACTGAGCGGTCCGGGGCGGGGCCGACCGAGGGCCGATCGACGACCTCCTCGGCGCCACCACGAGCGCAAGGTTCCCACCCGGGCCCGAACAGGACGGAGTGGCGACCACCTCGTTCCCCGGAGGCCGAACCTCCGGTTCGAGGCCCCACCCCGTTGACACTCCCCGGCGCCGGACGTACGATCCCCCGCATCGGACACCCTGTCCGAACTCACGGAAAGAGCATCCGACATGGCGCAGCACGAGATCGATTTCGATGGCGTCGGCTTCGACGACATCAACCTGCTGGACTCCCGTCCCTTCGCCGACCGGGTCCCCCACGAGTGGTTCGCCTTCCTCCGGAAGAACGCCCCGGTGTGGTGGCAGGAGGAAGAGGCCGGGCCCGGGTTCTGGGCGGTCACCTCGCACGCCGACTGCACGACGGTCAACCGCGACTACGAGCACTTCTCCTCCTCCAAGAAGGCGACCTTCCTGTGGGACCTGCCCGAGGACGACCTGGCCCAGCAGCAGATGCTCATGTTGAACATGGACCCACCGCTGCACACCCGCTACCGGCGCCTGGTCAACAAGGGCTTCACCCCGCGCATGGTCAACCAGCTCCACGAAGGCATCAACGCCGCCGCCGACCAGATCATCGACTCGGTCATCGAGAAGGGGAGCGCCGACTTCGTCACCGACATCGCCGCCGAGCTCCCCTTGATGGTGATCGCCGACCTCCTGGGAGTTCCCGACGAGGACCGGCACCGCATGTTCGACTGGTCGAACCGGATGATCGGCAGCGACGACCCTGAGTACCAGACCGGCGAGGAGGCCTCCCAGCAGGCGGCCATGGAGCTCTACGCCTACGCCTCTGAGCTGTTCAACACCAAGCGGATCGACCCCCACGAGGACCTGATGAGCGTGCTCACCCAGGTCGAAGTAGACGGCGAGAAGCTCAACTCGATGGAGCTGGAGCTGTTCTTCCTCCTGCTGACCGTGGCCGGCAACGAGACCACCCGGAATCTCATCTCGGGCGGGATGGCTGCGTTCTTCGACCACCCAGACCAGTGGGAGCTGCTCCGCAACGACCGCTCGCTGCTGCCCTCGGCCACCGAAGAGATGCTGCGCTTCGTCAGCCCGGTGATGAACTTCCGGCGCCAGACCACCAGCGCCTTCGAGCTCGGGGGCCAGCACATCGAGGAGGACACCAAGGTGGTGTTCTTCCACATCTCGGCCAACCGGGACGAGTCGGTGTTCGAGAATCCCCAGTCCTTCGACATCACCCGCAACCCCAATCCCCACCTGGCCTTCGGCGCCGGCGGTCCCCACTTCTGCCTCGGAGCCAACCTGGCCCGCATGGAGATCCGGGTCATGTTCGAGCACCTGCTCGACCGGATACCCGACATCGCCCTCGACGGTGAGGTCCAACGCCTCCAGTCCGCCTTCATCAGTGGGGTCAAGCACATCCCAGTGTCGTTCCCCCCTGCCGCCCGCATCTCTTCCTAGATGCCACCACGCAAGAGCACCGACGACCTCAAAGAGGTCATCCGGGACTTCCGGCGGGACCAGGTCATCGACGTGGCTCGCCGCCTCTTCGGCGAACGGGGCACCACCGAGGTGTCCATGGACGAGATCGCTGCCGAAGCGGGCGTGGCTCGATCGACCGTCTACGTCTACTTCGCCAACCGTGACGAGCTGCTCCGCGCCTGCCTGAAGGGCATGCACAACCAACTGCTCGACGACATCGCCGAATCGTGGGAGCAGGATGCCGAACCGGCTCACCGGCTGGAGCGGCTCATCAAGGGCATGCTCCAGCGCATCGATGCCGATCCTGCCTTCTTCCGACTGGCCCTCATGGCCCAGGGATCGGTGAGCCAGGGAGGTGAGGCGGTCGGGACCGAGCTGGCCCTGATCAGCCTCAACATCGCCCGCCTGATCGCCGACCTCTACGCCGACGGGGTGGCCCAGGGCAGCTTCCGGGATGTCGACCCGGACAAGGCCACGTCACTGATCGGCCAGCAGATCTACGGGGCCATGTCGGTGCGGGCCGGTGAGCCACTCCCCGAACCGCCGGCCATGGTGGCAGCCGAGGTGTGCGCCTTCATCCTGCACGGCCTGTCCACCTGAACGGCCTGTCCACCTGAACGGCCTGACCACCTGCACGGTCTGACCGCCGGCTCGGCCCTCGGTCAGACCCCGGTCAGCCGTTGCTCAGCCTCCGGCGACGGCGGGAACGATGGACACCGTCTGGCCATCGGTCACCGGTGTAGCCAGACCTTCGAGGAAGCGGACGTCCTCGTCGGCCAGGAACACGTTGACGAACCGGCGCAGACCACCGGCGTCGTCGAAGATCCGGTCGGCAAAACCGGCGTGTGCCGCGTCGAGCGCCTTCAGCACCTCGCCGACGGTCGTTCCTTCCACACTGACCGAGCCGGCGCCGCCGGTAAGGGTGCGTAGCTGGGTCGGGATCCGAACACTGACACTCATGATTCGCTCCTCTGGACCGGCGCACCGGTCAGTTCACTGTCGTCCCTCATGGCCTCGGCGAATGCCTCGAGGGTAGGAGCGATGGTAGCGGTCGGATGCACGGCGCCCGACAGGGCCTCCACGGTCTTGAGGCCATGGCCGGTCACCAGTGCGACCACCCGCTCGTCGGCACGGATCACGCCCTGGGCGGCCAGCTTGGCCAGCGTGGCGATGGTCACTCCCCCGGCGGTCTCGGCGAAGATCCCCTCGGTGCGGGCCAAGAGGAGGATGCCCTCGATGACCTCGTCGTCGGTCACCGAGGCACAGGACCCACCCGACGAGCGGATGGCATCGAGGGCGTACCAACCGTCGGCCGGGTTGCCGATGGCCAGCGACTTGGCGATGGTGTGCGGCTTGACCGGGCGGATGGCGTCGGTCCCCTCGGCGAACGCGGTGGCCACCGGCGAGCAGCCCTCGGCCTGGGCCCCGGAGATCCGCACTGAGGGCTCCTCATCGAGCAGCCCCACCTTCCATAGTTCGTCGAACCCCTTGGCCACCTTGGTGAGCTGACTGCCCGAGCCGATCGGCACGACCACGTGGTCGGGGGCCTTCCATCCCAGCTGCTCGGCCACCTCGAATGCCAGTGTCTTCGAGCCCTCGGCGTAGTAGGTGCGCACGTTGACGTTGACGAACGCCCACGAGGGCTGCTCGCTGGTCAGTTCGGCACACAGCCGGTTGACATCGTCGTAGCTGCCCTCGACGGAGATGACCCTGCCCCCGTAGACCGAGGTCATGGTCACCTTGGCCGTCTCCAGGTCGTGCGGGATCAGGACCACCGACTCCATGCCCGCCCGGGCGGCATGGGCCGCCACCGAGTTGGCCAGGTTGCCGGTGGAAGCACAGGCGGCGATCTTGAACCCGAGTTGACGGGCCTTGGTCAGCGCCACCGAGACGACCCGGTCCTTGAACGATCCGGTCGGGTTGGCCGTGTCGTCCTTGATCCACAACTCGCCTAGTCCGAGTTCGGCCGCCAGGCGATCGGCCCGGACCAGGGGGGTGAATCCCGCGCCGAGGTCCACCGGAGCGGCGTCGGCCACCGGCAGAAGATCCGCATACCGCCAGATCGACCTCGGCCCAGCGGCGATCCTCTCCTTGGTCATGGTGGCCGCCACCTGCTCGTAGTCGTAGGTCACCTCGAGCGGCCCGAAGCAGTAGTCGCACACATGCAGCGCCTCTGCCGGGTACCCGCGGCCACATTCCCGACAGCGCAGCCCAGAAACGAAGTCCACGTTGGTCTCCTCATCGCTCGGGCATTGGCACCTGGTTCGGATCTCGCCCCTTGGAAAGGAACGGCATCACGTTCTGGTTGCCGCAGCGTCACAGGGCCCGGTCCCTCAGCTGCTCTGGATGATCCATCCATTGTGGACGACGTCGAGGCCCCCCGTCAATGCGGTCCGGCCGTGGCCAGGGTGGGTGGCGCTCCGGTTGCTTCCGGTCCGGCCCGCTTTCACGTCCACGGTCCGCGTGAGCGATGATGGCAGGATGTCGATCCCGCGGGCGCCCGGTGAGGGCTCGGTCCGGCACGGCCACGGCGATTTCGACCCCGGCCTCCTGGCTGCGTCGAAGGGGCTCCGACGGATCTCGGTGTGCATCCCGGCCCGCAACGAGGCCGCAACCGTCGGTCCGATCGTGAACGCCATCGTGACCTCCCTGACCGGGACCGCAGGTGGCATCCCGCTGGTCGACGAGGTGCTGGTCGTGGACGACGGCTCGGTTGACCAGACGGCGGATCTGGCCGCCCAGGCCGGCGCCCGGGTCCTGATCGCCGACACCCAAGGCGGTGGCAAGGGACAGGCGATGCAGTCGGCGCTGAAGGCGGCCGAAGGGGACCTGATCGCCTTCGTCGATGCCGACGTGACCAACTTCGGGCCCCACTTCGTCACCGGTCTGCTCGGACCACTGCTGCTCGACGATGCCATCTGCCTGGTGAAGGGCTTCTACCAACGCCCGCTGCACGGGGCCCCCGACGGTGGTGGGCGGGTGACCGAGCTGATGGCCAAGCCGGTCATCGACGTGCTCTTTCCGGGCTTGGTCTCGATCGAGCAACCGCTGGCCGGCGAGACGGCCGCACCCCGCGAGGTGCTCGAGAAGTGCGGCCTGGCCGACGGGTACGCGGTCGAGATGGCCCTCCTCATCGACGTGGCCAGCCGATTCGGCGTGTCGTCCGTGGCCCAAGTCGACCTCGGAATCCGGGTCCACCGGAACCGACCTCTGTCCGAACTCCGGCCCCAGGCCACCGACATCCTGCGGGCGGCACTGGAACGGGCCCCCCTGATCACGCCCGATTGACCCCGGGGAGGTGGAGCACCGGTGCGGGGTGCCGTCC
>JADGOG010000078.1 GCA_017883065.1 Acidimicrobiales bacterium
CCGGCCAGGTGCAACACGCCGGCCCGGGTCGGGCCCTCCGCCACCTGCAACGACTCCGACAGCGGCTCCGACGCCGGCTCTGCACCGACGCCGGCTCCGCCGTCCGCCGGTATGTCGGTCGACCACTCCGGGTGGACCACCAGACACGAGGCGACCACCCGGGCGCCTCCCAGCACCGCCGGATCCGGACCCCCCCGGTCGGCCGACACCATGGCCAGGTCCTGTCGGTTGAGCGGCCAGGCGGACCAGGTCCCCGACGGTCGGGCCGTAGAGGCGGGCGTACTGGTCGCGGGCGATCCTCACGGGGTGGCCCGATCGACGGATGGGCGGCGGAGGGAGCCGGATCGAGGTCCCCGCCGGCCAGACCGCGCAGACCGGGCACCCGTCGGTTGCCGGTGAACGCCACCAGGTCGACCGACCGTTCGATCCCCGCCTCGAAGCGCACCGAGGTGCCGGCCGGGACGTCGAGTCGGCGGCCCCAGGCGGCCCGGCGGTCGAAGTCGAGGGCGGGGTTGGTCTCGGCAAAGTGGAAATGGGAGCCGACCTGGATGGGCCGGTCGCCCCGGTTGGCCACCACCACGGTGGTCACCGCCAGGCCGACGTTGAGCTCCAGCCCGACGGCACCGTTGCCGGGGGGCAGGGCTCCGCCCACGATGATCTCGCCGGGTGCCCCGGTCACCCGGTCGGAGACGGGACTCATCGGCCGGCGTTCACGGGATGGGCCAATGGATGGTGACCAACTTGGTCCCGTCGGGGAAGGTGGCCTCGACCTGGATCTCCTCGAGCATCTCGGGGATGCCCTCCATCACGTCGGAGCGGTCGAGCACCCGGCGTCCCGCCGCCATCAGGTCGCTCACCGACCGGCCGTCCCTCGCCCCTTCCAGGGGGAAGGAGCTCAGCAGGGCCACCGCTTCGGGGTAGTTGAGCTTGACTCCGCGGGCACGCCGGTCGCGGGCCACCAGCGCCGCCATCGACAGGAGCAGCTTGTCCTGTTCGTGGGGGCTGAGCCTCATGCACGCACGGTACTCGGCGTCCCTGCGGGATCGCTAGGTGACCGGGCAGTCCACGGCCTCCAGTAGGCGGGGGCGGGCGGCAACTTCACACTCCGGCAAACCCGGGAGAGGGTCCTCCCGCTACGATCGCGGCGTAGTGACAAAGAGTGAGCTGAAGACGGAGGACAAGGGTCCGGCGGGCGGCACCGATGGCGGACCCGGGTCGTCGGACGGGTCCGGCACCAAGGTGCTGTCCAAGCTGGACTACGAGAAGGAGCTGGCCAAGCTCCAGACCGAGCTGGTCCGCATGCAGGAGTGGGTCGTCCACGAGGGCCTCCGGATCGTGATCGTCTTCGAGGGCCGCGACACCGCCGGAAAGGGAGGAACCATCAAGCGGATCCTCGAGCGGCTCAACGCCCGGTACTGCAAGGTGGTCGCCCTCGGGAAGCCCTCCGACCGGGAACGGACCCAGTGGTACTTCCAGCGTTACGTTCGCCACCTGCCCGCCGCCGGGGAGATCGTCCTGTTCGACCGCAGCTGGTACAACCGGGGCGGGGTGGAGAAGGTGATGGGCTTCTGCACCGATGAGGAGCAGGCCGACTTCTTCCGGACCTGCCCGCAGATCGAGCGGGCCCTGGTGCGCTCGGGGATCATCCTGGTCAAGTACTGGCTCTCGCTGAGCGACGAGGAGCAAGAACGCCGGTTCACCGAGCGGATCAACAACCCGGGCAAGCGGTGGAAGTTGAGCCCGTTGGATCTCGAGGCCCGGGCCCGGTGGGTCGACTTCGCCGAGGCCAAGGACGAGATGTTCTCCTACACCGACATCAAAGAGGCCCCCTGGTTCGTGGTCGACGCCGACGACAAGAGGGCGGCGCGACTCAATCTGATCAGCCACCTCCTGACCCAGATCCCGTATCAGGACGTCCCCCACGAGGAGATCCGCCTCCCCGATCGGCAGAAGCGGAACTACGAGCGTCCCCCCATCGACAGCCAGACCTGGGTCCCTCAGCGTTACGCGGTCCGATGAGCCCCGACCGTCCGCGGCGACGCGGCAGGCACTGAGCGACCGTGCGGAAGTTCATCATCATGGGGATCCAGGGGAGCGGGAAGGGCACGCAGGCCAAGCTGCTCGCCGAGGACCTCACGCTCGAGCACTTCAGCGTGGGGGACATCTTCCGCTGGAACGTCCAACACCACACCAAACTCGGCGCCCAGGTGAAGCGGATCATCGCCAGTGGTCGGCTGGTCGACGACGACCTGGTCGAGTCGGTGGTCAAGGACCGGCTGTCCGACCACGACTGGAACTACGGCTTCATCATCGACGGCTTCCCCCGCAACGCCCGTCAGGCCGAGTTCTTCCTCGAGAGCTACGACATCGACGGTGTGATCGACCTCCACCTCCCCGATGAGGAGGTCATGCGCCGGGTGCTGGCCCGACGTCTGTGCTCGGGGTGCGGACTCGACTACAACCTCATCGCCCACCGACCGCGGAAGCCGGACACCTGTGACGTGTGCGGTTCCACGCTGGTCGCCCGCGACGACGACAACCCCGAGGCCCTGGCCGTCCGACTGGCCCACTACCACGAGGAGACCAAGCCGCTGATCGAGATCTTCGATCGCAAGGAGTTCGTCGGCACCGTCGATGCCACCAAACCGGTGGACGAGGTCCAGGCGGCCATCCGCGAGCGGTTCGGCCTTCCCGCCTACCACCCGTCCTGACCGGGGCGTCCTGACCGAGCGCGCAGGGGCCTGGCGGGCCCACCTGGCCGAGGTCATCGGCCACGACCTCCCCGTCGGGGAGCGACGATCCCTCGGCCCCGACCTGTGGCAGGTGGAGGTCGCCGGACAGCCGCTGGTGATGAAGGTCGGGCCGGGCATCGCCGACGAGGCCGAAGGGCTTCGTCGGCTGGCCCGGGTGGGCGGCGCTCCCCCGGTGCCGGCCGTGGTGGGGGCCGATGCCGACCTCCTGGTCACCACGTGGGTGGAGCAGACCCACCGGACCCCCGCTCACGAAGAGATGTTGGGCCGGATGCTGGCCAACCTGCATGCAGCACCGTGGCCGGAGTGGGGCGGCGGCTCGTCGTGGATCGGCGGCTGTCGGGTCTCCCCGGCGGTCGGCCCCGACGCCAGCGCCTTCTACCGGTCGCGGTTCGACCAGCTGGCCGCCAGGTGCGGCATGGACGAGGAGGTGGCCCAGGTGACCGCCCGGCTCGACGAGCTGATCCCTCCAGGACCGCCGGCGCTGGTCCACGGCGACCTGTGGTGGGGCAACGTGCTGTGGGGAGCCGACGGGCGGCCCTGGCTGATCGACCCGTCGGTGCACGGGGGCCATCCCGAAGAGGACCTGGCCATGCTCGGGCTGTTCGGGGACGTGCCGGCACGCACGCTGCGCGCCTACCTCGAGGTCCGCCCGCTCGACGACGGGTGGGAACGTCGGGTGGACCTCTTCCGGCTCTGCCCGTTGCTGGTGCACACCGTGCTGTTCGGAGGCAGCTACCGGCGACGGGCCGAGTCGGTCGTCAGTCGCCTGCGGTCGGTTCCCTGACCTCCCGGGCAAACCGGCCGTTCCCGTCGGGGTCGCTGACGGTGAAGAAGGTGCCGAGGTCGCCTCGACCGGGATCCAGTCCCGGGGCCTCGACCCCGTTCTCGAAGGGGATGAGCCCGCCCCACGTCGGCCGCGGGGACGACGATCAGTTCCAGCTTCCAGTCCACGGCGGTGTCTCCTGGTCGGCGAGTCGGCCCCCTGCCCAAAGCCGAGACTTGTGGCCGTTCGGTGGCCTAGGGTCAGCGGGTGGCCGGCACGAGCCCAGAGCCGACCATGAGCATTGCCCATGGGCACAAAGGGGGATTCGTGCGTTCATCATCACTCCGGCCGCGCTCGTTGGCTGTGGGGGTGGTCCTGCTCGTGGCGGTGACCACCGTGGCCTGCAGCTCCACCAACACGGCATCGACCACCACGACCACCGGCGGCAGCGGGGGCTCCTCGGCCATTCCGGCCAGCGCCATGACCGACCACACCGGCATCACGGCCGATTCGGTCAAGGTGGCCAACGTCTCAACCCTGACCGCCGGCCTGTTCAAGGGTGCCGGCGTGGGCACCCAGGCCTACGCCGACTACGTGAACTCCACCGGTGGCGTGAACGGCCGGAAGATCCAGGTCACCGTGGCCGACGACACGTTCTCCGGGGCCGGCAACAAGCAGGCCACCCAGAGTGCCATCAACAACGACTTCGCCATGGTGGGGAACTTCTCGCTGGAGGACAGCTTCGGTGGGACGTTGCTGGCCCAGAACCCGGGGGTGCCCGACGTGGCCGTGACCCTCGACCCGGCCACCAGCAAGCTGCCCAACGTCTACAACGCACAGCCGGCGGCGGGCGGTTGGGAAGAGGGCCCGCTCCAGTACCTCAAGAAGAAGTTCCCCCAGGACATCAACGGGGTGGGCACCCTGCTCGGTGACCTGCCATCGGCTCAGCCGGGGTGGAACGGCGAGAAGTACGTGATGGAGAAGCTCGGCTACAAGATCGTCTACAGCCCGACCTACGCGGTGACCCAGTCGGACTTCACCGCCAACGTGGTGGCCATGAAGAACGCCGGCGTCAAGATGCTCTTCATCGACCAGATGCCCCAGAACTACGCCTCCTCGGTACTGAAGGACCTGGTCCAGCAGAACTTCCATCCGATCGTGGTGCTCGGTGCGGCCGCCTACTCGAATGCGCTGGTGGCCTCCTCGGGCGGAGCCGGCGCGGTCAACGGTGCGTACCTCGACCAGAACCAGAGCCTCTACCTGGGCCAGGACGCGGCCGACGTGCCGGCGGTGGCCACCTTCCTCCACTGGGTCGACGTCGCCTCGCCGGGGTTCAAGGCCGACCTGTTCACCCTGTACGGATGGCTGTCGGCGGAGCTCTTCGCCCAGGGCCTGAAGAACGCCGGCACCACTCCGAGCCGCGGCTCGTTGCTCCAGGCGCTCAACAAGATCACCAGCTTCGACGGCGACCACATCGTGACGCCGGCCAACCCGGTGGCCAAGGTGGTGGGCAACTGCTACCTGCTCGGCCACGTGGTCAACGGTCAGTTCCAGCGGCTGGACGACCCGCCGATCTCCGGCAGCACCCATGGCTTCCGGTGCGACTACGCCTACGTGAAGCCCCCGGGAGTCTGACCGGAGGCGGTCGGGGGCAGCCACCCGTCGTCGCCGGAGGCCCCGGGCTACTGTCGGCCTATGAGGACAACTCGGTTCAGTTCAGGACTCATGATCGCGGCGGTGCTCGCGGTGGGCCTGGCCGGGTGCTCCAGCTCCTCGTCCTCGTCTTCCTCCTCGACGACCCCGGCCGCCATCACCCCAGCCGACAAGGTGACCATCACCCGGGACAGTGCGGGCATCCCCCACATCACCGCCAACAACTTCCGGGCCCTCGGGTACGGGGAGGCGCTCGCCTTCTCCCAGGACAACTTCTGCACGCTGGCCCAGGACTTCGTCACCGTCAACGGCCAGCGGTCGAAGTACTTCGGGCCCAAGGCGCTGAGCCTCAACTACTCGGCGGGTGCCTCCGACACCAACCTCGACTCCGACTTCTTCTGGCAGTCGGTGAAGTCGAGCGGACTGGTGGACCAGGGGCTCCACCAGCCGCCCCCACTCGGTCCGCTCCCCCAGGTGCTGTCCGTCTACAACGGCTTCGTGTCGGGCTACAACGCCTATCTGAAGTCGGGAAAGCTCAAGGACCCCACGTGTGCCGGCAAGGCGTGGGTCCGGCCGATCACCCTGTCCGACATGTTCCTGCGGGGCTACCAGGTGGTCACCGAGGCGTCCAGTGCCCAGTTCCTCACCATGGAGGCCAATACCAAGCCGCCCCCGGCCACCACGACACCGGCCACGACCACCCCGGCGAGCACCTCGACCACGGCGTCGGCCTCGGTCGGTGCGCCCGACCCGGCGGCGTTGGTGGCCGACCTCGGGTCCAACGGGAACGACACCCTCGGATCCAACGGGATCGGCGTCGGGTCACAGGACACCGCGGCCGGTGACGGAATGGTGCTGGCCAACCCGCACTTCCCGTGGCGCGGCACCGAGCGGTTCTGGATGGCACAGCTCACCGTGCCCGGCCAGTACAACGTGGAGGGCGGCACGCTCGAGGGATTCCCCCTGATCGGCATCGGGTTCAACCAGCACGTGGCCTGGACCCACACCGTGTCCACCAGCTTCCGCTTCACCTTCTACCAACTCTCGCTGGTGCCCGGGGACCCGACCAGCTACTACGTCGACGGCCAGCCGGTGAAGATGGGCACGCGCACCGTGGCGGTCGACACCGGTACGGGAACGGCCAGGCACACCTTCTACACGACCCGGTGGGGCACGGTGGCCGATGTGGCCCGGGCCGGCTTCCACTGGACGACCGCCGCCGCCTACGCGGTGGACGATTCGATGGGGAACGACAGCTTCCGGGCGGCCAACCAGTACCTGAGGATGGGGCAGTCCACCTCGGTGCAGAGCCTGCTCGACGTCGAGTCCTCGTTCCTGGCCATCCCCACCTTCAACACCATCGCCTCGGACGACACCGGCCACGCCTACTACGGCGACGTGGGCAACACGCCGAACGTGCCCCTGTCCCTGATCACTACCTGTACACCCAAGGGGCTGGCCCAGATCGTGTACAGCGCCAGCGGCGTGGTCACCCTCGACGGGTCGCGGAGCGCGTGCGCCTGGGGGACCGACCCGGGCACCCCGGTGCCCGGGATCTTCAACGCCTCCAACCTGCCCCACACCATCAGGACCGACTACGTGGAGAACTCCAACGACTCCTACTGGTTGGCCAATCCCAGCGCTCCATTCCCCGCCTACTCGCCGATCATCGGAACCGTCGACACCGAGCAGGGGCTGCGGACCCGGCTGGGCAACCAGATGATCGCCCAGCGGGTGGCCGGCACCGACGGGTTCGGGGCACCCAAGTTCACCTTGGGATCACTGCAGTCGATGTGGGAGAGCAACCAGTCGCTGCAGGCACAGCTGACCCTCACTGCACTGGTGGGTGCGTGCCACGCCTCCCCCTCGGCCAAGGCATCCAACGGCACCACGGTCGATCTGACGGCGGCGTGCACCGCGCTGGCCGGCTACGACAAGACCGGCAACCTGGGTGCCAGTGGGGGGTGGCTCTTCTCCGAGTGGGCGGCCTACGCCCCATCGGGCAACTTCTGGTCCGACACCTTCAACGCAGCCCAGCCGCTGACCACGCCGTCGCAGCTCAACACCGCCAATCCGGCCATCTTGAAGGCACTGGCCGATGCGGTGCTCAACCTGCAGAGTCACCACATCGCGCTGAACGCCACCTACGGCCAGGTTCAACATGTGACCCGCAACGGGACGAGGATCCCCATCCCCGGGTGCGACACCGGCTGCTTCAACGCCATCTATGCGGCCGACGGCACGGGTGGACCGCTCAATGCCGCTCCCTACGGTGGGGTCTACGACGGGTCCTCGTTGGTGCTGACCACCGAGCTCACCCCCGGTGGACCGGTGTCCCAGGGCATCCTCACCTACTCACAGGCCACCGACCCGACCTCCCCCTGGTACGACAACATGACCAAGCTCTACTCACAGAAGAAGTGGGTACCCCTCCCCTACTCGGCCTCCCAGCTGGCCCAGGACCACGGGACGAGGACGGTGACGGTGGCCGCCGCCGGCTGAGCACGGTCCGACCACCCTCAGGACCGGCGGGTCCGGCCCGGTCGGTCAGCCGACGATGGTCCCGTACATGTCGTTCAGCGGGTAGGAGAGGAGCTCGAGGCGCTCGCCGTCGGGTCCGGCGAAGTAGGCCGAATCGCCGTTGACGATCATCGGTTCGATGCCCGCCGCCCGCAGCTTGGCCACCAGCCGGCTCCACTGGTCCTCGCTGACCGAGATGGCGATGTGGTGGAGACCGCCGAGGAGCTCGCCGTACCCACCGAGGTCGAGGCCGGGGAAGTCGAAGAAGGCCAGGTAGTTGCCGTGGCCCACGTCGAAGAAGAAGTGGGTCGACCCGCGGTAGTCCCGGTTCTCGAACAGCTCGGCCAGGGGGAACTCGAGGAGGTCCTGGTAGAAGGCGATGGTCCGCTCCACGTCGCTGCAGAGGAGCGCGAAGTGGTGGAGTCCCCGGGCCGACGAGGCCGGTCGCTCGCCGAGCGGACGGAGGTGACGCTCCCTGAGGGCATCCCACTCCTCGGTACGGTCGATGTCGCTTCCGTGTTCGGTCATTGGCCTGGTTCCTCCGCCGGGTGCTCTGGCACCGGGTGCACTGTACCCATCCTGCCCCCGGGCGTGCCGGTTGGCCGCGATCGGGCGTCACGGCCCCGGCCGATGTGAAAAGCTCGTCACGGGAGTGCGGCGCGCGCGTGGCGCGGGACAACCGTACCGTCACAGTCAGGGGGAGCCGTGTCCGAGCACTACGTCATCATCTCCGCCGACGGCCACTGCGGTCTGCCGCTGGCCGACTACCGGCCCTACCTCGACCAGCGGTACCACCCCGCCTTCGACGAGTGGGTGGCCCTGAAGGACGCCGAACGGTCACAGAAGCTCGAGGCCAACTTCGAGTACATCATGGGATGGGAGACCTCCAACGAGGAAGGCCTCCGCGGGGCGTACGACCCGGCCGTCCGTGATCGGGAGCTCGACCAGGACGGCGTGTCGGCCGACGTGTTGTTCGCCGACGCCGACGCCATCACCGGAATGGGCTCGCCCCCGTTCGGAGCCGGGCTGTCCGCAGGCGAGATCGACGACCCGGACCTGGCCTTCGCCGGGGCCCGTGCCCACAACCGCTTCCTGGCCGAGCTGTGCTCGACCAGCCCGGAGCGCAGGGCCGGCATCGCCCTCATCCCGCTGTGCCACGATCCGGTCCGGGCGGTGGCCGAGGCCGAGTGGGCGGCGGACCAACCGGGGATCCGCGGGGTGATGATCCCCACCATGTGGCGTCACCGCGCGCCCTACAGCAGCGAGGTGTACGAGGACTTCTGGGCGGCGTGCGCCGCGGCCCACCTGCCCGTCCACACCCACTCCGGCGAGGCACCCCAGGAGGAGTACAACGGGCACCTGGGCATCTACCTGGCCGAGGTGGTCTGGTGGGCGGCCCGTCCGTCGTGGCACCTCTTGTTCTCCGGTGCCTTCGAGCGGCATCCGGACCTCACCTTCGTGGTCACCGAGGCGGCCGGCTACTGGATCGCCGACTCCAAGTGGAAGTGGGACCAGTACATGGGCGGCGGCCACACCACCAAGAAGATGGCCGCACTCCTCGAGGGGAAGATCTCGAAGCTGCCGTCCGAGTACTTCGGGACCAACCTGTTCGTCGGGGCGTCGACCATGTCCCAAGAGGAGATCCGCCGGCGCCACGTCCTGGGCCTCGACGCGGTGATGTGGGGGACGGACTACCCACACCCCGAAGGCTCGTGGCCGCACACGTCGGTCAAGCTCAAGACCGACTTCTGCAACGTCCCGGTGGAGGAGACCCGTCAGCTCCTGGGGGGAACGGCCGCCCGCGTGTACGGCTTCGACCTGGCCGCCCTGCAGCCGGTGGCCGACCGGATCGGACCGACCCCGGCCGACCTGGGCCAGGACCCGAACCTGGCCGCCGATCCCGACGCGGCGTCCAAGGCCAAGTGGTGGCTGGCCGAGTACGGGATCACACCCACCCGCTGACCGGCCGGCCCCGCAGGGCTACCAGGCCCGCAGCACCTGGGTGGTGTCGAAGGCATTCGAGGTCGACGACGGCGGGTACTCCGAGGCCTCGATGGGGACATTGATCTCCTCGGCCAGGGGACCGAATCTCGCGGCCAGCGGGGCCAGGGCCTCGAGATCGAACCCGTAGAGCGAGGCGGCGTTGGTGCCCACACAGCGCTGGACCACGTCGGGGTCCTCGCCGGCGAAGGCCACCCGGAGCGCCTCGCGGCTGAAGGGCCAGGTCCCCTCCGAGTGGGGGTAGTCGTCACCCCACATGATCCGGTCGGCCCCGAACTCCGGACGCAGGGCCGACTCGGACGACCGGAGGAACGAGGCACCGACCCAGATGTTCCGCTCGAAGTACTCCGACGGCTTCATCGACATCCCCTGGGCCGCGGCCCCGAAGAAGACCGCCTCGGCTGCCCCGCCCCCGGCCATCCGCCCGTAGAACCAGTCGAGCGTCTCCAGCCCCCGGGGCAGCCAGGCCACCCCCTGCTCGGTGAGGGCGACCTTCAGGGCGGGGAAGCGCTCGAAGACCCCACCGAAGATGAGGTGCCACAGCGGACGGTGGCTGAACCACGGAAGCTCGACCAGCATGATGGCCCGGGCGATCTCCAGGTCGCCGTAGTCGGGCAGACCCGAGCCGGAGTGGATGTTGATCACTGCGCCGAGCTCTTCGCACAGCCTCCACAGCGGGTCGTAGACCGGGTCGTACAGAGGGGGGAGCTCGGAGCCCGGTGGGATCGACGGCAGCAGGATGCCCCCGAAGACGTCGACGTGCTCGGCCGCCCACCGGATCTCGTCGAGGGCGTCGCCGAGGTGGTTGACGAACACCTGGACGACCCCCGCCCGACGCCCGGGGGCGGCGGCACAGAAGTCGGCCACCCAGCGGTTGTGGGCCTGAACGCCGGCCCAGCGCCGCTCGTAGTCGGCTTCGCCGGGGGGCAGCGCCACCAGGTTGCCCTCCTCGAAGAACGGGGGGACGGTGTTGGGGAAGAGGACCTCGGCCACGATCCCGTCGGCCTCGTGCTCGGCCAGGCGCCGGTCCGAGTCCCAGTTCCGGTAGCGGATGGGGGCCAGGAGGTCGGCGAACGGCACCTCGTAGGTGGCCGCCCAGGCGTCGAACTCGTCGTGGAACCGGGAGGCGAGATAGGGCCGGTAGTCGACGACGTCGGCCCCGCAGTGGGAGTCGGCGGTGATCACGGTGTAACGGCGTTCCATGGTGACGGCTCCTTCAGTGCAGCAGCGTCGGGGGGAGCTTCCCCTCGGCGATGGCGTCGGCCCGGGCGTGCAGCAGGCCCCCGAACCGGTCGGCGTCGGGGCCGAGGATGTAGCGGCCCTCGTCGAGGTCCTCGAGCACCCTCATCCCCAGCCAGTTCAGATCGACGACATCGGCCGGGAGTCCGGCCGCCTCCAGCTGGGCCTTGAACTCGGCGAAGGTGGTGCCCGGGGCCGGGGGCCGGGGGCGTACCCGCTCGAGCGCGGCAGGCCGGTTGCGGGCCGCAGTCCACAGGCCGGTGTCGAGCAGCCCCCCGCCCGGATAGAAGACGTGGGCGTTGACCGGCGCCTGGGCCGTCCGCAGCTGGTGGGCCACCGACTCGGTGAAACAGCTGACCGCCGCCTTGGAGGCGGCATAGACGCTGGCGTAGGGAACCGGCGCCACCCCGCCGTCGCCGGACGAGGTGGTGATCACCTCGCCGGGCGTGCCTGCGGCCAGCATCCGGGGCAGGAAGGTCAGCACGGTGGCCGCCAGGCCGATCACGTTCACCGAGAAGCACCACCGCCAGTCGTTGACCTCCTGTTCCCAGGGCAGACCGCCACCGCCCGAGGTCACCCCGGCATTGGCGAAGAGGAGATCGCACGCCCCCTCGACCTCGTAGACGCTGTCGGCCAGTGCCACCACCGAGTCCTCGTCGGCCACGTCGGTGACCATGCCCCGGACGGAGCCGAGCTGGGACAGTTCTCCGATGGCGGAGGCCACGGCGGTCTCCTCCACGTCGGCGATCACCACATGAGCGCCCCGGGTGAGCAGGGCATGGGCGAGACCCCGGCCGATGCCGCCGGCCCCGCCGGTGACCACGGCTGTCTTCCCCTCGAACTCCATCAGATCCCCCATCGTGTGTCGTGAACTCGGTGCCGGTCGTCGCCGACCGGTATGGCCCAGCGCCCGGGCTAGTCCTCGCCGGTCGGTGAAAGGTCGTCGTAGCGCTGGTGGATGAACGGCACCAACCACTCGGCCGGCACCGTCGAGTGGATCCGGCCCCGCTGGACGGCGTTGCGCTCGCCCACCGTCGCCTCCACCTGCGAGAGCACCGGCAGGTCGGCCACCGGGTCGAACTTCGAGTCGCGCAGCACGAGGTCGCCCTCGCACGCCTTGACCCACCGGACCGTCTCCTCGCGGGTGCAGTAGACCAGGCTCGGATCGGTGTCGAGTCCCTTGCCGTCCGGGGCCGGCAGCGCCTTGAAGTAGAAGTCGGTCCTGACGTCCGGCCCGGGCACGTCGAGCGTCTCGGTGGTGCGGCCGGTGAACTCGGCGAAAGTGACACCCATGCGGGTCATGGTTCCGTGCACCGAGTCGCCGTCCAGGTCGACGGCCACCTGGCCGATCTTCTTGGGCTCGCCGAACGTCTCGCGGCCCCCGATCACCGACTGCTCGGTGCTCATGGGCATGACCAGGCAGTAGTAGCCGAGCGTGTCCTCGTGCCGGCAGTGGACCGACACGCTGCCGGCCCCGAAGGTGGACAGGCCGGGAATGTCCACGGTGGCGAAGGTCACCTTCACCAGCGGCGTCGAGGAGGGCTCGAGGGGGCGGGGAAGCACCGAGGCCAGCACCGCGGGGTCGGTCTCGAAGGTGACCACCAGCACCGTCGACCAGGCCCCCACCGACGTCTTTTCGACTTCGCGACTCCGGATCTGATCCGGCGTCTTCGCCGCGTACCGAACAGCCATTGCTTCCCCCTTCAGAGCCGGCACCACGGCCGACCGGTCAGGTGGGCATCGTCGCAGTCCGCGCCCCCGGCGTCAACTGGCCAGCACCGGGCGACCGGGAGCCCGACGCCCCTCCCTAGGGTGGACCGGCCGAGGGACGCGAGCGTCGTGTCATGGCAAGGAGGTGACCCCTATGGACAACGAGCAGGCCGCCCTGCGCGGGTCCGTGGTCCACCTGCGCACCGTGGTGAACGGGCTGAGTCCGGATCAGGTTCGCCAGTCGGCCTATCCGACCGAGTGGACGATCGCCGACACCCTGTCCCATCTCGGCGCCGGTGCGGCGATCATGGTGCGGACCCTCGAGGACATCGTGCACGGTCGGGACACCGATCCGGAGTTCAACCAGTCGGTGTGGGACGAGTGGAACGCCAAGGATCCCGACGCCAAGGCCGCCGACGCACTGACGGCCGACCGGGCCCTGGTCGACAGGATCGACGACCTCGACGACGCGCAGCGGTCGGCGTTCCGCTACGAGATGGGCCCGCTCTCCGTCGACCTGGCCGGATTCGTCGGGTTGCGGCTCAACGAGCACGTGGTCCACACCTGGGACGTCGAGGTGACCGTCGACCCGACCGCCGTGCTCCCGCCCGACGCGGCCGGGGTGATCATCGACAGGCTGGGGCTGATCGTGGGCTTCGCCGGGCGGCCCGTCGGCCGCGAGCGCACCGTCCACGTCACCACCAGCGGTCCTGACCGGGGCATCACGATGGCCCTGGGCGTGGACGCAGTGGAGATGGCCCTGTGTGCACCGGTGGACGAGCCGGACCTGGAGCTCCCGACCGAGGCGTTCATCCGCCTGGTCTACGGCCGGCTCGATCCCGACCACACTCCGCCATCCGTCAAGGGCGGGGTACTCGACGAGTTGCGCCAGGTGTTCCCCGGCATCTGACGCTGCCCGGGTGACGAGCGGTACTCCTCGCTCGCCAGAGCGGCCGGGTGCTCAGAACCCGAAGGCGGTCCGCAGGTCGTTGGCCGAGGCCGCATTGCCGAGCCGGGGAACCCCGGCGATGCCCTCGGCCGCCGCCAACAATGAGTAGTGGGTGAAGGGGGTGGCCGAGGTGGTGCCCGGGGAGACGAACGGGCTCATCACGATGGCGGCCACGGTGGACTGGGTGTTGGTCCCCGACCCGGCCCCCTCGTCGTAGACGACCACGATGGTCAACCGGCCCGACTGGTAGTCGGGACCGGCCACGATCTGGGGGATCCATGAAGCCAGATAGGCATCCGCCTGGGCCTCGGAGCCGTTGTGCTGGTCGTTGTTGACGTCCGGGGTGACGGTGCCGAAGACAGGCAACGTGCCGTTGACGATGTCGCTGTGGAGGGCGCCACCGGTGGGCGTCCCGATGTTCAGATCGTTGGCCGCACAGCTCGCTCCGAGGTCGGTGTAGTAGACGGCAGGGTTGTGCCGGGGAAGGTAGGGCCCGCTGCTCCCCTGAGCGCAGGCGGTGGGCATCGACTGGGCGTACCCCTTCCATCCGGTCGGGCCGACCTGGTTGAAGATGTTGTCGCTGGCCGTGCGGCAGCTGCTCGACGACGCCTGGCAGTCGCTGGTCCACGGACTCGAGTTGTACGGCGTGCCCGAGGTGGCCTCGAGGTAGTTGGGCAGACTCGGGTGGCCCAGGCTGACGTAGTCGGTGG
>JADGOG010000079.1 GCA_017883065.1 Acidimicrobiales bacterium
GCGCAGTTCCTCCACCGTCTGGTGGAGGACCTCGAGGTCCTCCGACGGTCCGCCTTCCGGCTCGGGCGCCGCAGACTCATCCGCATCGTCGGCTGTCACGAGGCCACACTAACGGGGGCACCCGTCCCCCGCTGGGACGGTGGCCATCCGACGACAACAGGTGTTGCGACCAGGCAGAACGGTGTCACTTCCCCAGGCGCGGCGGAGGCCGCCCCCCGGACCATTGCCGGTGGGGGCGGCCTCCGGCCGTCACGTGGTGCTGTCCGGCGCCGCCGTCGGCCGGAGCGGATGGCTCAGCTGAGCAGCTTGGCCTTCTGGGCATCGAACTCGGCGTCGGTGATGACACCCTTCGACTTGAGGTCGGCCAGCTTGGCCAGATCGTCCACGCTGCTGCCCGAGGCTCCGGCCGTCTTCTTCACGTAGTCGTCGAACGCCCTCTGGGACTGCTCGGCCTGCTTCTCGGCCCGCTCGTGCATGCTGCCGCCGCGTGCGATCAGGTAGATCAGTACGCCGATGTACGGAAGGATGATTACGAACAGGACCCAGACCGCCTTGGCCAGACCGCCCATGTCGTGGCTGCGGAAGATGTCACTGAAGATGACGATGAGAAGCCAGATCCACAAGAAGAAGAGGAAGAACTCCAACATCGTCCAGAAGATGCTGAGCACGGGATAGTTGTAGGCAAGCATGATCAGTGTTGCTCCTTGGTTGGGGACGACCATGCACCATAGTGGCCTGCAACAGCTGTTTACAGGGATTCGGGCCCGGGCTGCCACCGGAGCGCAGTTCGGGGGAACGGTCCCAGTGACCGTCCCGTCGGCAGGGTTCCATCGGCTCTCGGCCAATCACCCACCGGGCACGGATACGGCCTAATCTCCTCGGCACGGATGCCGAGCGACGGAAGGAGATCCGTGCACTTCGTGGGCTCCACCAGCTTGGTCGTGGTCGCCGTCGCTCAGGAGGTCGCCGTCGTCGGGACGAGGGGCCAGGGCAGTGGGCAGGACCGGACGATGAACGAGGCGGACGCGTGACCACCTCCCCGCCGACCCCACCGGCCGGCTCGCCCGATCCGGCCGCCGCTGCCGCTGCCGCCGCGGCCGACCCGATGGCCATGCTGCGCTCCCGCAGCTATGTCCAGATCCTGGTGCTGGCCGCGCTGATCGGGATCCCCATCTCGGCCATCGCCTACTTCTTCTTGAAACTGGTGGCCGTCCTCCAGAACTGGACCTTCACCTCCCTGCCCAAGGAGCTCGGCTTCGCAGGGACGCCCGTGTGGTGGCCGCTCCCGGTACTGGCCATCGCCGGCGGCCTGGTCGGCGCCACCATCACCTACCTGCCCGGCACGTCGGGCCACAAGCCGGCCGAGGGGTTCAAGGCCGGTGGTGCGCCCACGACCGCCGAGCTTCCCGGGGTGATCCTGGCCTCGCTGGCCACGCTCAGCCTCGGCGTGGTGCTCGGTCCGGAGGCACCGCTGATCGCCATCGGCGGCGGGCTGGGCGCTCTGGCGGTGCACCTGGCCGCCAAAGACGCTCCGCCCACCGCGGCGGTGGTCATCGCCTCGGCCGGCAGCTTCGCCGCCATCAGCGCCCTGCTCGGGTCCCCCATCCTGGGCGCGTTCCTCCTGATGGAGGCGTCCGGCCTGGGCGGCCCCATCCTCGGCCTGGTGCTGGTCCCCGGACTGCTGGCCGCCGGCATCGGGACCCTGGTCTTCGTCGGCCTCGACTCGTTGACCGGGTTCGGCAGCTTCTCCCTGGCCATCCCCGGCCTGCCCCCGTTCAGCCATCCGACCGGCATGATGATCCTCTGGGCCGTGGTCCTCGGCCTGGGCGCCTCGGTCCTGGGCACGGCCATCCGACTGCTGGGCCTCGCCCTGCAGTCGGTGGTGGAGCGCCGGATGGTTCTGCTCATGCCGGTGATCGGCCTCGGCGTGGGCGCCATGGCCATCCTCTTCGCCGAGGGGAGCGGGAAGGGGTTCTCCGAGGTGCTCTTCTCCGGGCAGTCGGCCCTGCCCGGACTCGTCCTCCACCCCTCGGCCTGGACGGTGGGTGCGCTGGTGCTCCTGGTGGCCTGCAAGTCGGTGGCCTACGGGCTCTCGCTCTCCGGCTTCCGGGGTGGGCCGGTGTTCCCGTCCATGTTCATCGGCGCCGCCATCGGCGTGGCCGCATCCCACCTCCCCGGGCTCTCGCTCGTCCCGGCGGTGGCCATCGGCATCGGCGCCATGGCCACGGTCATGCTCAAGCTGCCCATGACGGCGACGCTGTTGGCCACGCTCCTCATGTCCAGCGACGGCCTGAGCGTCGCCCCACTGGTCATCGTGGCGGTGGTGGTGGCCTACGTGACCTGTGCGTGGCTCCCCGACACCCCCGCCGACCTCGGCAAGAAGCGCGGCGCAGCCACTCCGGTCCCGGCGGCCGCAGGACCGACCACGCCAGTGGTGCCGGCGCGGCGACCGGACCGTGGATGACCGCCGGTGACCGGCAATGACCGTGCAGCCCGGCGACGCGGTCGGATCGGGGCCACGTGGCCGTCTTCGATCTGATCCTCATCGGCCTGGCCGTCACCCTCGAGCCACTTCCCATCACCGGTTTCATCCTCATCCTCAGTTCGGAGCGGGGGAAGGTCAACGGCGCCGCCTTCATCCTCGGGTGGCTGCTCTCCTTGGTGGTGGTGATCGCCGGCACGGTACTGGTCACCGGGGGCAAGCCCCCCAGGCCGTCCACCGCCCCCTCCACCGGGGTGCTGGCGGCCAAGATCCTCTTCGGCGTGATCCTCATCGGTCTCGCCTACCGCCAGCGGACCCGGACGGGAAAGCCGAGGAAGCCGCCGACCTGGATGGCCAAGCTCGACCACCTGTCGGTCTGGGTGGCGTTCAGCCTGGGCATCCTGCTCCAGCCCTGGGTGCTGGTGGGTGCCGGGGCGGCGGCGGTCACCCAGCTGCACATCTCCTCGATCGAGTCCTACGCCCTGTTGGTGGTGTTCTGCCTGGTGTGCACGGCGAGCATCCTGACCATGGAGCTGTTCAGCATCCTCTCGCCCGAGGCGGCCGGGCAGAGGCTGGACGGGCTGAAGGAGTGGCTCGCCACCCACCGGGACGAGGCCATCATCGCCCTCTCCCTGATCATCGGCCTGTGGTTGATCGGCGACAGCGTCTACCTGATCGTGTCGTGACCAGCGTCCCCGCCTCCCCCCGCCGCCCCGGCGCACCGAGCCACGGGACGACGTCCCGGTGAGCGACGGCATGATCGCCGGGCACGTCATCGCCGTCGTGGTGGGGACGACCCTGGCCATGGCCGTGCTGATCTCGGCCCTGGAGACCGTCGTCCTCCCCCGCGAGGGGTTCACCCGGATCGCCCGGTTCGTCTTCGCCGTGGCCGACCGGATCCTGGTCCACCAATGGCGGAACGACAAGCGCCGGGACAACCTCCGGGCCCTCTACGGGCCGGTGGCCCTGGTCAGCATGCCCCTGGTGTGGATGCTGCTGGTGACCATCGGCTTCTCGTCCATCTTCTGGGGGATCAGCCACGACACCGCGCAACGGGCGTTCGAGGTCAGCGGCTCCTCGCTGTTCACCCTGGGCTTCGCCGAACCGGACGGCACCGCCCGCATCTGGCTCACCTTCGTGGAGGCCACCATCGGCCTGGGTCTGGTCGCCCTCTTGATCAGCTACCTCCCGACCATCTACGCCGCCCACCACGAGCGGGAGAAGGGGATCAGCGTGCTGCGGCCGTTCGCCGGCACGCCACCGTCACCGATCGCCCTGCTCAACAACCTGTACCGGCTGGGTTCGCTCGACAATCCCGAGTTGTGGAGGACGGCGTCCAATTGGATGCTCGACCTCGACCAGACCCACACCGCCTTCCCCGCCCTGTGCTACTTCCCGGAGTCGTCGCCCGACCAGTCGTGGGTGGCCTCGGTCGGCTCGCTGCTCGACGGAGCGGCGATCCTGCTGTCCACCTCGACGTTCAGTACCGAGGACCATGCCGCCGACGAGATCAAGGGGCCGATGATGGCCCTGGCCTACGGCATGCCCACCGTGGTGAGGATCGGGCTGTCCGCCGGACTGCCGGTTCCGCCTCCCGACCTGCTGGTGGCCCTGATCGCCCGGGCGGCAGGGCCGGGACCGGCGCCGGACATCGCCGTCAGCCGGGCGGAGTATCTGGCGGCCCTGGACCGCCTCCATCCCCTGGTGACCGTGCCCGACGCCGAACGGGAGTCGTGCTGGAGGGAGTTCGCCTGGATCCGCTCCGGGTACGACCTGGCTCTCCGCGGCCTGGCCGGGATCACCATGGCGGAGTCCGCCGAGTGGACCACCGACCGGCCGGCCACCGTCGGACGCCCCCGGCTCTTCCGCAGCCGGACCATCGACGTCGAGTGGAACCCGCCCCGGTCCGGCGGGGGCGCCGCACCCTCCTGACCGGCGGTCAGAGTCCCGGCTCGGCCTGCACCCGACCCTCGGCGATGGCCTTGGTCAGGGCGTCGAAGTCTCGCTCGTTCTGATCGGCGTAGGAGGAGGCGAACTGGCTCATGGCCCGGTCGAACCGGTCGCCCTTGCCCAGATAGGCGGCCATGGCGATGGCGTCGCCCGAGCGGGCGTGGGCCCGGGCCAGGGTCCAGCCGCACATTTCGGCGTAGATCCCGAGCACCTCCGGCGACATCCGATCGACGGCGGCCGAACCCTTCCCGTCCCAGAGCTGGCGGAGGTAGAAGTCGCGGACCGTGCCGTCGTCGCCGCGGAACTGGTCCCACCCGAGGAAGATGTCGCTGGCCCCCTGCATGAGCCGCTGGCCCTGGACGACCCGCTCGCCGTGATGGGAGTACTCGCTCGGACCCACGAACGGCTCCCCCACCGCGGCTTCCGCCTCTTTGACCTGGAGGAACAGCGGGTCGCCGTTGTCCCGGCCCAGGAACAGGGCCACCCAGCACCGGGTGCCCACGCTCCCCACTCCGACCACCTTGCGGGCCAGGTCGATGAACTCGTACTTCTCCAGCAGCCGGCGGCGGTCCCCGGACAGGGTCTGGCGGTACTGGGCCAGCGCGTCGGCCAGATTGCTGGTGGTCTGCTTCGAGTAGACGTCGGTGAAGAGGTCCTCGGCCGGGACGATCAGGGGCGGGTTGTCCTTGAACCGCAGCTTCCCGTCCACCTCGACGGTCAGCTTGGCCAGGGCGGCGAGATGGTCCTTGGACTGGGCCTTGTCGATCCGCTTCTGGAAGGTCTGGATGATCTTCGGGCCGGCCTCGGGGCCCCACCGCTTCATGATGGCGGCCAGGTCCAACCGGGAGTACCAGATCTCGAGGTCGCGCTTGGCGGCGAAGTCGGCCAGCGCCATCCGGTAGGAGCACGAGCCGCGCTCGACGACGGCCGAACGGGTGGCCGGGTCGAACGAGCGGCTGCGGGCGGCGATCTCGAGACTGGCGGACAGGCGCTTGATGTCCCACTCGAACGGCCCGGGGATGGTCTCGTCGAAGTCGTTGACGTCGAAGATGAGGTCACGGCTCGGCGCCGCGAAGCTGCCGAAGTTCATCAGGTGGGCGTCCCCGCACAGCTGGACGTCGAGGCCGCTGGGTTCGTCATGGGCCAGGTCGGAGGCCATCACCGCCGCCGCGCCCCGGAAGAAGGCGAAGGCGGACGCGGCCATCCTGCCGTAGCGGATGGGGACCAGGTCGGGGATCCGGGTGGTGGCCTGCAGGGCGAGGATCTCCAACGGATCGGTGCGACGGGTCGGCGGCTCCCACTCACCGTGCCGCGCCCGGGGCACCTTGGCCCGGGCCTGACGTCCGAACGCTGCCCGTTCCGCGGGGGTGGCTTGCCTCATCGGCCCATCATTTCACCTCGGTGCGGCCCTGGAGGCCGCCGGGTCCGGCGGCGTCCCCCGATCCGACCACTACGGCTTGGTGGCGGCCTTCTTGCGGCGCTGGGCCAGGAGCATGATCAGACGGTCGACCAGCGCTCCCAGCACCGCGGCGATCAGCAGCACCCAGATCAGGCTGATCCTGGTGGAGAAGAATACGAATCCGACCTTGACGGTCTGACTGTTGTCCAGCACGAAGGCGACCAACAGGATCAGGGCCACCGCCGCCACCGCGATGCGGACGATCTCCTTGGTCTCCCGCTTCTTGGCGGAGGATCCACCCGGTGTGCCCTGACTCGGCAGCCCTGCGTTACTGGCCATCACACGCTCCTTGTGTTCGGTGGATGGTTGCCTCCCGATGTGCCGACAGTACCCCGCTGTCCCCGTCCGCAACGGGGACCGTCGACGTGGGCGCGACCGCTCGGTGCGGGAGGCCTGGCCGGTGCCGATCAGGTGAAGAGCAGGGTGGCCTGGTGGGCGAAGTCGAGGATGGGCCCGGGGATCAGGCCGAAGACCACGGTGAAGGACACGGTGGCGGCCAGGGCCACCCAGGTCAGGGCCGGAACCGGCACGATGCCCCGCTCGGTCACCGAGTCCGTGGGCGGGTCGTCGGTCAGGACCCGCAGACTGGCCAGTCCGTCGGCACTGACCGTGGAGGCCCCGGAGGCGTCCCCCCCGACAGCAGTGCCTCCGACTGCAGTGCCGCCGAACGCAGTGCTGTCGGGTCCGGCGCCCTGGTGGGCGTCGACCGGGTCGGCCACCAGTCCCACCGGCGAGTACATGGTCACCGCCACCCGCAGGTAGAAGAAGGCGGCGATGGCCGCCGACACCATGGCCACCGCGGCCAGCACGTAGGCCTGGGTGGCCTCGGCCGCCCCGACCACGCCGAACTTGGCCAGGAAGCCGGTGGTGAACGGGACCCCGGCCTGGCCGAGCAACAGCACGGCGAAGCAGCCGGCCAGCATGGGCTGGCGCCTGGCCAGCCCCCGGTAGTCCGAGATCAGGTGGCCGGTGTCGCCGTCCCGGGCCATCACCGTGATCACCGCGAACGACCCGATGGTCAAGAACGTGTAGGTGAACAGGTAGTAGAGCGAGGCCGACACACCGCGGGTGGTGGCCGTCTCCACCCCGAGGAGGATGAACCCGGCGTGATTGATCGACGAGTAGGCCATCATCCGCTTGATGTCCTTTTGCACCAGGGCGAGCACGGCACCGACCACCAGGCTGAGGATGGCCAGGGCCCAGATGATCGGCTGCCAGTCGGCCCGCACCGTACCGAAGGACGACACGAACACCCGCAGCAAGGCGGCGAACGCGCCGGCCTTGGCCACCGCGGCCATGAACCCGGTGACCGGCGAGGGCGACCCCTGGTAGACGTCGGGCGACCACATGTGGAACGGCACCGCGGCGATCTTGAACCCGAACCCGATCAGCAGCAGAGCCAGGCCACCGAGCAGGACGCCGTTGGAGGCGATCACGTTCTTGGACAGGTAGTCGGCGATCTGGGGCAGGTTGGACGAGCCGGTGGCCCCGTAGGTGAGGGCGATCCCGTAGACGAAGATGGCCGAGGAGAAGGCGCCGAGCACGAAGTACTTGAGGGCTGCCTCGCCCGACTCGGCCCGCTTGTGGTTGAAGGCGGCCAGCACGTAGAGGGCGATCGAGAGGATCTCCAGGCCGAGGAAGATGACGATGAGGTCGTTGGCCGCGCCCATCATCATCGCCCCGGACGCCGACATCATGGCCAGGACGTGGAATTCGGGGCCCTCGACGCCCTCACGCCGGAGGTAGCCGTCCCCGATCAGGGCGGTGAGCAGCATGGCGATGGACACGGTGATCTGGACGAAGACGTCGAACCCGTCGAAGGCGATGGCCCCGGCGATGGTCACCTGGGGACCGTGGGTGATCACGTGGTCCCACTGGAAGAGCGCGGCGACCAGGGCGGCGACCGAGGTCACCACGGCCACCGCGGTTCCCGCCCCCACGCCGAGGATCTTGCGGAACAGGGAGGACACGATCATCAAGAGCAGGGCGCCGCCCATCATGATGGTCAGAGGCAGGATGCTCAGGTAGTCGACGTGGGGGGTGTGGATGGTCGGTGTGGCCGCGGAGACCGCCGTGAGCAGGGAGAGGGTCGACATCAGGGCGCACCTCCATCGGTGGAGGCCGATGCCGACGGTTCGATGCCGGCGGGGATCGGGGTGTGGGTGGCCCGGTCCACGTGGACCACCAGCTGGTTGACCGAGGGGGTGATCCGGTCCAGCACGGGCTTGGGGAACACGCCGAGCACCACGATCAGGATGATCAGCGGGGCGATGATCATCCGCTCGCTCCATCCGAGGTCCCGGGTCTTGGCCGTGTCCTCGGCGGTGGGTTCGCCGTGGAAGACCTGCTGGTAGGCCCACAGGAGGTAGATGGCGGCGATGATGATCCCGGCGATGGCCACCACCGCCCACCAGCGGTGGGCGTCGAAGGTGCCGATGAGCACCAGGAACTCACCGACGAAGCCGTTGAGCCCCGGCACCCCGATGGAGGCCAGCATGGCCACGGTGAACACCCCGGCCAGGATCGGTGCGGGTGACTGCAGGCCCCGGAGGCCTGACACCTGCCAGGTCTGGCGACGCTGGTAGATCCACCCGACCAGGATGAACAAGGTGGCGATGATCAGGCCGTGGTTGACCATCTGGAGCACGCCACCGGTCAGGCCCTGGCTGTTGAGGGCGAAGGTGCCGAGCACGATGAACCCGATGCCGGCCAACGACGAGTAGGCCAGCAGGCGCTTCAGGTCCCGTTGGGCGCACGCCACCAGAGCCCCGTAGAGGATGCCGATGACCGCCAGGGTCAACAGCAAGGGGGCCAGCGTCCTGGTCGCCTGGGGGAAGAGGTTGAGATCGAAGCGGATGATCCCGTAGGTGCCCAGCTTGGCCATCACCGCGGCCAACAGGACGGCGGCGGCCGTCGGTGCCTCGGCGTAGGCGTCGGGCGACCAGGTGTGGAACGGGAAGATCGGGGCCTTCACCGCGAAGGCGGCGGTGAAGGCGAGGAAGAGCAGGACACCTTCGGTGCCGGAGAGGTGGGTGTGCATCAGGGCGGGGAGCTCGAAGGTGAGCACCCCGGTCTGGGACTGGTGGAGGAAGGCCACGGCCAGGATCCCCACCAGCAGGAAGGCGGACCCGGCGAACGTGTAGAGGAAGAACTTGACCGCGGCATAGCCCCGGCGGGCGAATCCCCAGCCGGCGATCAGGAAGTAGGCCGGCACCAGGGTCAGCTCGAAGAAGAGGAAGAAGAAGACCAGGTCCAACGAGACGAAGCTCCCGAGGCACGCCGACTCCATCACCAGCAGCCAGGCCACGAAGGAGCGCGGGTCACGACGGGCCCGGGCCCCGAGCATGGTCAACGGGAAGAGCAGCGCGGTCATCACCACCAAGAAGAGGGAGATGCCGTCGATGCCCAACGACCAGTGGATGCCCAGGTCCTTGGCCCAGATGTGGTCCGACACCAGCTGGTAGCCGCCGAACCCGGTCTTGAACTTGAAGGCGATGGTGGCGGCGATGACCAGGGTGACCACGGCCACCAGGGCACCGGTCACCTCGTGGAACCAACGGCCCACCGCCTTGGTCGGGACCAGGGCGACCACGGCGGCGCCGATGGCCGGGACCAGCACCAGCACGGTGAGGAAGGGGAAGGGGGTGGTGGTCGACATCAGCTCCACCACAACCGGGTCAGCATGAAGGCCAGGATCAGGACCATGCCCAGCACGATGCCCAGCACGTAGTTGCGGAGGTACCCGGTCTGGGTCCTGCGGACCAGGGTGCCCGACCTGCGCACCAGTGCGGCCACACCGTTGACACCTCCGTCGATCACCTTGGGATCGATCACCGTGGCGCTGAAGGCGGCCAGGCGCTGTGCCGGGCGGCCGAGCACCGTGTCGTAGAGCTCGTTGATGTACCAGGAGTTGCGCAGGAAGGCGCCCTCCAGCGACGGCCACTCCGCCTTCTTGATCCACAGCCGGAGGCCGACGAACACCCCGGTCACCGCGATCAGCCCGTCGGTCACGGCCAGGGCCCACTTGGCCCCGCTGGTCAGGTGGTCGTCGTAGAGGTTGGAGCCGAACACCGGATCGATCCAGTGGGCCAGCGAGAAGTGGGTGTTGGACAGGGCCAGCACCCCGGCCAGGGCGGCGAAGAAGGCCAGGATCCACAACGGGACGACCATGATCTGGGGCGACTCGTGGGGCTCGGTGATGCGGCCCTCGGCGTGATGGGCGTCGGCCATGTCGGTGGCGACGTCGATGGGGGTCTCCTTCTTCCACCGGTCCTTGCCGAAGAAGGCCAGGCCGGTGAGGCGGCTCATGTAGTAGGCGGTGAGGGCGGCGGTGACGATGCCCACCACCCACAGCGCGGGGTGGGCGGCCCAGGTGTTCTCCAGCACGTCGCCCTTGGCCCAGAACCCCGACAGCGGGGGCACCGCGGCGATGCACAGCCAGCCGATGCCGAAGGTGATGAAGGTCAGCGGCATGTAGGCGCGCAGGTTGCCCATGCGCTTGAGGTCCTGCTCGCTGTGGAGGCCGTGGATGGCCGAGCCCGCACCGAGGAACAAGAGTCCCTTGAAGAAGGCGTGGGCCACCATCAAGAAGATGGCCGCCTCGTAGGCGCCGCACCCGATGGCCAGGAACATGTACCCGAGCTGGGACACGGTGGAGTACGCCAGCACCTTCTTGATGTCCTGCTGGGCGCAGGCGATGGTGGCGGCCACGAAGGCGGTCACCGCTCCGACGATGGCCACGGTGAGGGCGGCGTCGGGCGAGGCGTGCAGCAGCGGGTTCACGCGGCACAACAGGTAGACGCCGGCGGTGACCATGGTGGCCGCGTGGATCAGGGCGGACACCGGGGTGGGGCCCTCCATGGCGTCGGCCAGCCACGGGAAGAGCGGGATCTGGGCCGACTTGCCCATCACCCCGACCAGCAGCAGGAGGCAGATGGCGGTGACGTTGGCCGAGCCGATCTTGTCGATGTTGGCGAAGATGGTCGAGTACTCGAGGGAGTGGACCTTGACGAAGGTGAGGAAGATGGCCAGCAGGAATCCGACGTCGCCGATCCGGTTGTAGACGAAGGCCTTCTGGCCGGCACTGGCCGCCGAGTCCTTGGTGAACCAGAACGAGACCAGCCAGTAGGAGCAGGTCCCCACGCCTTCCCAGCCGACGAAGGTGACCAGCATGTTGCTGCCCAGGACCAGGATGAGCATGGAGGCCACGAACAAGTTGAGGTACATGAAGAACTTGGGGTAGTCCCTGTCGCCCTTCATGTACCCGATGGAGTACAGGTGGATGAGGGTGCTGATGCCGGTGACGAACAGGACCATGGTCATGGCCAGGGGGTCCACGAAGAGCCTGGCGTGGACCTGCAGGCTCCCGACGGGGATCCACGTCCACAGGTTCTGGGTGTAGGTGCGCACCGGGGCGGTCACACGCAACAGGTCGAGGTAGACCCCCACGGCCACCAGGAACGAGGCCCCGACGAAGAAGGTGGCCACCCCGCCGGCCACCGGGTCTCCCAGCCGCCGACCCCACACCAGCTGGACGGCGACGCCGAGCAGGGGCAGGAGGATGATCAGATAGGTCAGTTGGAGCACGGTCCGGTCAGCCCTTCATCAAGTGCAGATCGTCGGCGGTGGCGTTGGCCCGGCGGCGGAAGATGGCGACCACGATGCCCAGGCCGACCACGACCTCGGCGGCGGCCACCACCAGCACGAAGAAGACCAGCACCTGCCCCCCGATGTCGTGGAGGGTGCGGGCGAAGGTGACGAAGGTCAGGTTGGCCGCGTTGAGCATGAGCTCGACGCACATGAACATCACCAGCACGTTGCGTCGGATGAGCACGCCGAGGGCACCGATGGCGAAGAGCACGACGCTGAGGCCGAGATACCAGTCCGGGTTGATGGTCACGGTCGCGCCTCCTCGTGGGCGTCGGCGTCCGACGGGTGTGGAACCGCCGGAACGTCGGTGACGGGTGTGGCGTCGGGCGTGCCCTCGGGGGTGTCGCCGGTGGCCGGGTCATCGACGGCGTCGACCTCGTCGACCGGGTTGGACGCCACCGGAGGACGCCGGGCCAGGACCACCGCGCCGACCACGGCGATGATCAGGAGGGCGGCGGTGGCCTCGAACGGGAAGAGGTAGGTGGTGTAGACGGACTTGCCCAGCAGGTTGACGTTGGGCTCGCCCGCGTCGGTGCCGGCCACATGGGGGGCGCCGGTGGTCCAGTGGGCGACCTGGCCCAGCAGGAGGAGGCCGGTGGTGCCCAGGGCGACCAGCCCGATGGCCAGCGGTCGCTGGCCGCGGAGAGGTTCGGCGGCGATGTTCTCCTCGCGGTCGACCCCGAGGAACATGATGACGAACAAGAAGAGCACCACGATGGCGCCGGCGTAGACGATCACCTGCACGGCGGCGAGGAAGCTGGCCCGCTGGAGCACGAAGAGCACGGCGATCCCGAACAGGGTCATCACCAGCATCAGAGCGGAGTGGACCGGGTTGCGGGCGGCCACCACGCCGATGGCCCCGGCCAGCACGATGGCGGCCGCCACCGCGAAGGTGCCGACGTCGACCCACGAGTGCTGGGTGGTCACGGTGGTCGTCGCCGCGGTGATCACCGCCCCGAGTACTCCGGTCATCGGGTGCCGTCCGGTGCGGGAGCGGCGGGCACGTCGGCGATCGGGGCGGCGGTGCCGGCCACATCCCGCTCCGAGTTGCCGGCCCGGACTGCCGCCGCGTACTCGGTGTCGGCCTTCTGGCGGTGCTTCTTGCCGGCGCCGGGGGCGAACCGCTCGGCCTTCTCCAGCATGCGGCCGATGGCGCCGCGGGGACCGCGCTTGGCCGCCGGGAGGTCCTCGGACAGCAGGTGGCGCTCGAGCGTGTCCCGCAACTGCTTGGACCCGGTGCTGGCGTCGTCGCGGTGGGCGGACTGGCCGGCCTCGGGCGACCGCACGCCGAAGCCGAGCTCGCCCGACCACTGGACCTGGCCCTCGAACTCGGCCGCCCCGGCCGGCGAGGTGGCCCGCATCCAGCCCGAGGTGTGCAGGTCGTCACCTTCCCGCCAGTCCTCCCACGGCAGGTGCTTGGGCTTGCCGTCGTCGTCGACCAGCAGCTCCTCCTTGCCGTAGATGGCGTCGTTGCGGTTGGTGAAGGAGAACTCCATCAACTTCGACTCGGTGATCGCCTCGGTGGGGCAGGCCTCCACGCACAGGTCGCAGTGGATGCACCGCAGGAAGTTGATCTCGTAGACGTAGCCGTACCGCTCACCGGGGGACACCGGGTGGTCGGGTGGGTTGTCGAGGCCGCGGACGTAGATGCAGTCGGCCGGGCACACGCCGGCGCACAGCTCGCACCCGATGCACTTCTCCATGCCGTCCTCGTACCGGTTGAGGACGTGGCGGCCGTGCTGGCGGGGCTGCTTGGGGCGTTTCTCCTCGGGGTACTGCCGGGTGACGGGGGGTCGCCCGAGGTGTTCGAGGGTCAGCTTGAACCCGCCCAGGAAGTTCTGCCGTTGATGCGGCGGTTCGGGGACGGCCATCAGCCGTCACCTCCTTCGGTCGGCGGGGACGTGGGCGACTCGGTCGAGGAGGAACGAGCGGGCTCGGGCGGTCGGCTCCACAGTCGGACGCCGACCTGGGGAACGATGGCCCGGGTCTCCTCGCGCTCGGCACCGATGGAGAACGCCCGGGTGATGACCACGGCGGCCAGCACCACGGCGGCGGCCATCCCGAGGCCCCACCAGCCGTCCACCACGAACCCGGCCACGATGAGCAGCCACCCGAGCGACAGGGGGATCAACTTCTTCCACCCGAGGTCCATGAGCTGGTCGTAGCGGAGGCGGGGCAGGGCGGCGCGGAGCCACACGAACACGAAGAGGAAGGCGATGGTCTTGCCCAGGAACCAGAGGATGGGCCACAACCAGTACAGGTGGGGGATGTGCGGGACGGGGCCGTCGGGGCCACCGAAGAAGAGGGTCACCGTGATGGCCGACATGGTGATGGTGTTCATGAACTCGGCCAGG
>JADGOG010000080.1 GCA_017883065.1 Acidimicrobiales bacterium
AACGTGGTCGGTGGCCTGACCGGCGGGATCGGGCCCGACGACTTCGCCAAGGACGTGGCCAACGACACCCTTCCGCAGGTGTCGTGGATCATGTCTCCCGACATGTACGACGAGCACCCGCCGGCGCCCCCCGCCCTGGGCGAGTGGTACACCCAGCAAGTGCTCGACACCTTGTTGTCCAATCCGAAGGTGTGGGCCAGCACCGTTCTGTTCATCATGTACGACGAGAACGACGGGTTCTTCGATCACGTGCCGCCGCCCACACCTCCACCCGGGACACCCGGGGAGTACCTGACCGTGAGTCCCCTGCCGAGTGCCGCCGGCGGCAACACCGGCCCGGTCGGACTCGGGGTCCGCGTCCCGATGATCGTGGTGTCACCGTTCTCCGCCGGGGGCTACGTCTGCTCCGACGTCTTCGACCACACGTCCCAGTTGCGCTTCCTCGAGGCACTGTTCGGGGTCGCCGCCCCCAACATCTCCAGTTGGCGACGGTCTGTCACCGGTGACCTGACCGCCACGCTGCCGGTCCTCCACACGCCGGTCACCAAGGCGCCCCACCTGCCGGCGACCTCGGCCAGCACCACGGCGGCACCGGTGGGCGGCGAGTGCTCGTCGGCTCAGCTGATCGAGCTGAACCCGAAGGTCCCGCCCTTCGTGGTGCCCAAGCATCAGAAGATGCCCAGTCAGTCCAAAGGGTCGCTCAAGCCGACGCCGACCTGAGCGACCCAGAGGTCCGATCCGGGGAGCTACCGAGCCCCGTGGGGCTCAGCCCCCGGAGATGTCCTGGATCTTCTGTTTGCCCGCGGTGACGAAGGGCATCATGGCCCGAAGCTCGGCGCCGACCTTCTCGATCGGGTGGTCGAAGCCGGCCTGGCGGAGCGCGTTGTAGTTGGGACGACCGTTGGCGTTCTCCGCCACCCACTCCTTGGCAAAGGTGCCGTCCTGGATTTCGGTGAGGATGCGGCCCATCTCCTCGCGCACCGCCTGGTTGATGACCCGGGGGCCGCGGGTGAGGTCTCCGTATTCTGCGGTGTCCGAGATGGAGAAGCGCATGCCGCTGATCCCCTGCTCGTACATCAGGTCGACGATCAGCTTGAGCTCGTGGAGGCACTCGAAGTAGGCCGACTCGGGCTGGTAGCCGGCGTTGACCAGCGTCTCGTAGCCGGCCTGAACCAGAGCGGTCATCCCTCCGCACAGGACGACCTGCTCACCGAACAGGTCGGTCTCGGTCTCCTCGGCGAACGTGGTGTCGAGCACGCCGGCCCGGGTGGCCCCGATGGCATGCGCGTAGGACAGGGCGAGGTCGTGGGCCTTGCCCGACGGGTCGGCGGACACCGCCACCAGCGAGGGAACCCCACCGCCTTCGGTGTAGGTGCGGCGGACCAGGTGGCCCGGGCCCTTGGGGGCGACCATGGCCACGTCGACGTCGGCCGGCGGCTCGATGAGGCCGAAGCGGATGTTGAACCCGTGGGCGAAGAAGAGGGCGTCCCCGGCGCTGAGGTGGGGTGCGATCTCCGCCTGGTAGACGGAGGCCTGCTCGGTGTCGGGCAGCAGGATCATGATCACGTCGGCCTCGGCGGCGGCATCGGCCACCGACAGGACCCGCAACCCGGCCTCTTGTGCCTTCTGCTTCGACGCTGAACCTTCACGCAGCCCGACCCTCACGTCGACGCCGCTCTCCGACAGGTTGAGGGCGTGAGCGTGGCCCTGGGAGCCGTAGCCGATCACCGCCACCTTGCGGTTCCCGATGAGGCTCGGATCGGCATCCTTCTCGTAGTACAGCGTGGCCATCGTGTTCAACCTGCCTTCTCTGTGTTTGTTCCGGTCGTGGAATCCGCAAGTCGGAGTGGCGAGTGGTCACCGGACCGGTCAAGCATAGGCAACGCCACCCGTCCGGTCCGCTGCATCTCGACGATGCCGTAGCTGCGGATGAGGTCTTCGAAGTCGTCCAGCTTGCGCGGGGCGCCCTCCAGCGCCACGGTGAGGCGGTCGCGGCCGACGTCGATGATCTTGCCCTCGAACACCCCGACGAGTTGGATCAACTGCCCGCGGGTCTCCGGTCCGGCCTCGAGCGTGGCGAGAAGCAACTCCCGTTCGCGGGCCACCGAGGGGTCCAACTCGGTGATCGACACCACCGGGATGAGCTTGTCCAGCTGCTTCATGATCTGGTCCAGCGGGGAGGACTCCACGTCCACCACGATGGTGATCCGGCTGAACCGCTCGTCGTCGGACGGAGCCACGGCCAGGCTGAAGATGTTGTAGCCACGCCGCGAGAACAGCCCGGCCACCCGGGCCAGCACGCCCGCCTTGTTCTCCACCAGCACGGTGAGCGTGTGGTGTCGCTTGTCGGTGCCGTACATGCTCATCAGCGATCACCTCCGAGAAGCGACGGGTCGACCATGATGTCGTCGTTGGATGCCCCGGCGGCCACCATCGGGTAGACCTTCTCGAAGGCGTCGGTCCGGAAATCGATCACCACCGGGCGGTCGTCGATGTTATTGGCCTTGTCGATGGCCGAGGCCACCTCCTCGGTGGAGTCGACCCGGATGCCAACGCATCCCATCGACTCGGCCCAGCCCACGTAGTCGGGCAGGTCGGGTGAGAGGTAGACCTCGGAGTACCGCTCTTCGTAGAACATCTCCTGCCACTGACGGACCATGCCCAGGTAGGCGTTGTTGAGGATGGCGATCTTCACCGGAATGCGCTCCGAGCTGGCCGTGACCAGCTCCTGCGCTGTCATCTGGAAGCAACCGTCGCCGTCCACCGCCCACACCGTCTTGTCCGGCCGGCCCACCTTGGCCCCGATCGCGGCCGGAACGGCGAACCCCATCGTGCCCAGGCCTCCCGAGTTGACCCAGGTGTAGGGGTGGTCGAACTGCCACCACTGGGAGGCGAACATCTGGTGCTGGCCCACCCCCGAGGCGACGATGGTGTCGTCGGGGGTGGCGTCCCGCAGTGCCTCCAGCACGAACTGGGGCTTGAGCGCCCCCGATCCGGGCTGCTGGTCGTAGACCAGTGGGAAGCGCTGCTGCCACTCGCCCAGCTGGGCCCGCCAGGGGACCAGCCGCTCACGCGGGCAGGCGGCAGCGAGCGAGCCGGACCTGGCGGGGGCACCTTCCACCGCATCGCTGGGCGCGCCCCCCGAGCCTCCCCGGGTGGCGTCCGAGTGCGGGAGCCCCAGTGCATCGAGGGCGGACAGCATCTCGTCGATGACCAACCGGCAGTCACCGGCGACGGCCACGTCGGCCCGCCGCACCTTGTTGTGCTCGGCCGGGTCGATGTCCACATGGATGACCTTGGCGTCGGGGGCGAAGGCATCGACCCGGCCGGTGACCCGGTCGTCGAAGCGGCTGCCCAGGGCGATCAACAGGTCCGAGCGCTGCATGGCGGTCACCGCCGTGTAGTTGCCGTGCATGCCGGGCATGCCCAGGCACAGCGGGTGGGAGTCGGGGAACGAGCCCCGGGCCATCAGTGTGGTCACCACCGGGATCCCGGTGCGCTCGGCCAGCTCGCGCAGCGAGTCGGCCGCCCGTGCCTTGAGGATGCCGCCGCCGGCGTAGATCACCGGGCGTTCGGCGGCGAGCAACAATTCGACGGCGGAGCGGATCAGTGCGGGATCGCCCTCGGTCAACGGGTGGTAGCCGGGGAGATCGAGCTCCGAGGGCTCGGGCCAGTACCACTCCATGGTGCTGTTGGCGATGTCCTTGGGGACGTCGATCAGGACGGGCCCGGGCCGGCCGGTGGTGGCCACGTGGAACGCCTCGGCCACCACCCGGGGAATGTCGTTGACGTCAGTGATCAGCCAGTTGTGCTTGGTGATCCCCATGGTGATGCCGGTGATGTCGCTCTCTTGGAAGGCGTCCGTGCCGATGGCGGTGGTCGCCACCTGTCCGGTCACCACCACCAAGGGGATCGAGTCCATGTAGGCGTCGGCCAGCGGGGTGACGATGTTGGTCGCCCCCGGGCCGCTGGTGACCATGGCCACGCCGGGTCGGCCGGTGACCTGGGCGTACCCCTCGGCCATGTGGCCGGCGCCCTGCTCGTGACGCACCAGGATGTGGCGGATCGACGAGTCGAGGATCGGGTCGTAGACAGGGAGGATGGCCCCACCGGGGAGGCCGAACATGACCTCTACCTGCTGCTTCTCCAAGCTCTTGATGAGTGCTTGTGCTCCAGTCAGTTCCATCGGGTGCTCCCTTGTCATCTCTGTCTTGCTGGTCACTGCGGTACGGCGGTGGTTTCTTCGGTCGGGGGTCGTGCCGGGGGTGGTCACGGTCCGGCGACATATGCCGGGACATGAAAACGACCTCCCATCTGGGAGGTCGGAAAGCGCACACGGCGAGAAGGCGTCGTGTGCGCTACGAAACGAGTACCAGGATGTTGGCGTAAATCGGGTTGGAATTCATTGCCTCACCAGTGTGGCACGCGCACCACCCCGAAGACAAGCAGTGGACCAGACGGGCCCCTTTCCGACGATGTCTCCAAACGTTCATCCGAATGTCGCCATGAGGACACCTTCGACGCCGTCCGCCCCTGGATCAGGGCGCGCACGGCTGATAATTTTGCCCGTCAATCCCCATCCGAACCTCGGTGACGAGGACCCGGATGGGGTCCCAGTCTCGACGACTCGGCGGTCGATAGGTGACTATGTCGGAACACACCAGGTCGCACCGGCGACGGATCGACGCAGTGCAGGCCCCTGGGCGACCGAAGAGTCGCCTGCCCGGTCGGGCCGCATGTGCCGTCCTCTTCGCTCTCTTTCTGGCCGTCGAGCTGGTGGGAGCGAGTTCGGAGGCGACCGCTGCCAACGGGCCGCACTCCCTCAACGCTCCGATCGTGGGCGTCACGTCCACGCCGGACGGGGGTGGGTACTGGCTGGTCGGGTCGGACGGTGGTGTCTTCACGTTCGGGGACGCGCGCTTCCACGGATCGGCGGCCAACCAGCGTCTGGCTGGGCCCATCGTGGGCATGGCGGCCACGCCGGACGGGGGTGGGTACTGGCTGGTCGGGTCGGACGGTGGGATCTTCACCGGCGGGGACGCCCGATTCCACGGATCGGCGTCGAGCGTGCGCCTCTCCGGCCACGTCGTGGGCATGGCGGCCACGCCGGACGGCGGTGGGTACTGGCTGGTCGGGTCGGACGGTGGGATCGTCACCGGCGGGGACGCCCGATTCCACGGATCGGCGTCGACAATGCACCTGTCCAGCCCCATCGTGGGCATGGCGGCCACGCCGGACGGGGGCGGGTACTGGCTGGTCGCCGCCGATGGAGGTGTGTTCTCCTTCGGCAATGCCCGCTTCCACGGCTCGGCGAGTGTGGCCCACCACGGAACGTCGATGGTGGGCATGGCCCCGTTCTCCGGTGGCGGCAGCTACCGACTGGCCGGAGCCGACGGGTCCGTCTTCGACGGCTCAGGCGCTTCGTCGGTCGTCCCCCCGCCAGGAGCCACCGAGGCCAACCCGGGCACCCAGCTTCCCGAAGTCCCCGTCGTCCTCGTCCTCCCGGTGATCGTCCTCATCGTCATCGGGGTCTCGGAGGCCATCCGGCGCCGCCGATCGGGGCGGGCGCAGACCGCCTGATCTACACGGGAGCGCGTCGAGGTCGCCAGAGCAACCTGCCGTCACCACGGAGACGGCGGGCTCAGGCCTCGGTGATCGCCCCCCGCTCGGCCCCGGTGACCAGGCGCGCGTACTTGGCCAGTACCCCGGTGGTGTAGCGGGGCGCAGGGTGCTTGAGTCCGGACCGCCGCCGTTCCAGCTCCTCCTCGGGCACCACCAGGTCGATGGTGTGGTTGACCACGTCGACCACGATGCGGTCCCCGTCCGCCACCAGGGCGATCGGACCACCGTCCACCGCTTCGGGGGCCACGTGGCCGATGCAGAAGCCGTGGGTCCCACCCGAGAACCGTCCGTCGGTCACGAGAGCGCAGTCCGCACCTCGGCCGACGCCCTTCATGGCGCCGGTGACGGCCAGCATCTCCCGCATGCCCGGACCGCCCCTGGGGCCCTCGTAGCGGATGACCAGGATCGTGTTGGGCTGGATCGAGCCGGCCAGGATGGCCTCCATGGCCAGGTCCTCCCCGTCGAACACCCGGGCGGTTCCGTCGAAGGCCAGCTGATCGAGGCCGGCCACCTTGACCACGGACCCCTTGGGGGCGAGCGATCCGGTCAGCACGGCGATGCCGCCCTGGGTGTGGATGGGATCGCCCATGACATGGACCACGTCACCGTCGGGTGCCGGCGGGGCGAGGGCGGCCAGGTTCTCCGCCATCGTCTTACCGGTCACGGTCATGCAGTCGCCGTGGAGCAGGCCGGCATCCAACAACTCGCGCATGACCACCGGCACGCCGCCGATCCGGTCCAGATCGCTCATGTGGTACTTCCCGTGTGGCTTGGTGTCGGCCAAGTGGGGCACCCGGGCAGCCACCTTGTTGAAGTCGTCGAGCTCCAGATCGACCCTGGCCTCGTTGGCGATGGCCAGCAGGTGGAGCACCGCGTTGGTCGAGCCGCCGACGGCCATGGTGACGGCGATGGCGTTCTCGAAGGCCTGCTTGGTCATGATCTCCCGGGGTCGGATGCCCGCCCGCAACAGCTCGACCACCGCCTGGCCGGAGGCGAAGGCGGCGTCGTCCCTCCGACGGTCCACCGCCGGCGCCGACGCGCTGCCCGGCAGGGACATGCCCAACGCCTCGGCCACCGAGGCCATGGTGTTGGCGGTGAACATGCCCGCACAGGAGCCCTCGGTGGGACACGCGTTGTGCTCGATGAGACTGAGCTCCTCATCGGTGAGCGCATCGACGGCGTGGGCGCCCACGGCCTCGAAGACCGAGGTGATGTCGAGGGCCCGGTCACGCACACGGCCGGGGAGAATCGATCCGCCATAGAGGAACACACTGGGCAGGTTGAGCCGGGCCGCGGCCATCAACATGCCGGGCAGGGACTTGTCGCAGCCGGCCAGCGTGACCAGACCGTCGAACCGCTCGGCGTGCATCACCGTCTCCACCGAGTCGGCGATGATCTCACGACTGACCAACGAGGCCCGCATGCCCTCGTGCCCCATGGAGATGCCGTCGGACACGGCGATGGTCACGAACTCCAACGGGAATCCACCGGCTCGGCGGACCCCCTCCTTGGCCTGCTTGGCCAGCCGGTCGAGGGGCATGTTGCAGGGGGTCACCTCGTTCCAGGACGAGGCCACCCCGATCTGGGGCTTGTCCCAGTCGGCATCGGTCATCCCGACGGCACGGAGCATGGCTCGAGCGGGTGCCCGGGTCGGTCCCTCGGTGACCTGGTAACTACGGGGCTTCAGTCCGACCAGAGGTTCTTCCGACGGGTCGGCGACTGTGTCTTCACTCATCCCTGCATGGTACGACCTGCCGGCGCCAAATCGGTCAGCGGCATTCCCGCCCAGCCGGGACTGCCTACAATTGGGCGGTGCAAGAGCCCGGCGTCTTCACCATCGACGCGCTCGACGAGCTGGTGGAGTTCTTCGATGCCCACGGCTACGCCACCCTGCGTGACGCACTGCCCGAGTCCGAACTGTCGGCGGCCGAAGCGGAGTTGGTCGCCGCCCAAGACGACCTGGCCAACGGGCAGCTCGACGCCCACCACGGAGCGGTGGTGCTCGACGAGCCGGACGCCGTGATCGACGGCCGACCGTTCGCCCACTACGTCTACTTCGCCACCCAGGTCTCGCCCCGGGCCGACGCCCTGGTCCACGGCGGACCGTTGCTGCGGGTGGTCGACCGTCTGCTCGGCCCACAGGCCTGGCTGCTCGACTACGAGGTGTTCGGCGTCGTGTACCAGGATGCCCGTCCCGAGCCGGGGTCGGGCTACTCGCGGATCGGCTGGCACACCGACCATCAGTCCGGTCCCCACCTGGACATCTGGCCGGGCGTGGCCTTCACCATCCACTTCGACCCCACGTCACCGGCCAACGGCTTCCTCCGAGTCCTGCCGGGCAGCCACCTGGGCGGGACCGACGGCATCCCGCTCGGCTTCGAACGAGTACCTGGGGAGATCCCCGTCTACCAGTGCCGGGGCGACGTCCTCTTCCATCACGCCGATCTCTGGCACTCGGCGGCACGGGGCACCGCCGAAGGCGAGCCGGCCATCCGCCGCCACCTTCGAGGGAGCTGGCACGGTGGCGAGAAGCTGGACGTCGGCCACGGCACCGACGACTTCGTAAGAAACGCGCTCCGGTAGGCGACAGTCCCCGGCCGCCTGGCCACGGCGCTGGCGGTGGCGGCGCTGGCGGTGGCGGTGGCGGTGGCGGTGGCGGTGGGGACGTTGGCAGGATGAATTGGCAGGAGTAGTGTCAGATGTGCCCGATGGTCGGTAGGACCGTCAGAACGACTCGAGGTGACCGCTCCGATGCAGACGCTCCGAACTCCCGACCAGCGCTTCAACGGCCTGCCCGGCTTCGACTTCGCTCCCCACTATGCCGACATCCCCGATCAGGACGGGGGGACCCTGCGGATGCACTACCTCGACGAGGGGCCGACCGACGGCCCGGTCGTGCTCCTCCTCCACGGGGAGCCGTCGTGGTGCTACCTCTACCGGCACATGATCCCCGTTCTGAGCGCTGCCGGTCTCCGCTCCATCGCACCCGACCTGGTCGGGTTCGGTCGCTCGGACAAGCCCACTCCACGCACCGAGTACACCTTCGCCCGTCACGTGGAGTGGACCCGCAGCCTCGTCTTCGACCAGCTCGACCTGACCGAGGTGACACTGGTCTGCCAGGACTGGGGCGGCCTGATAGGGCTCCGGCTGGTGGGCGAGCATCCGAACCGGTTCGCCCGGGTAGTGGCGGCCAACACCTTCCTGCCGACGGGTGGTGGTGAGCCCAGCGAGGCGTTCCTGGGCTGGCTGAAGTTCTCCCAAGAGGTGGAGGAGTTCCCCACCGGGACCATCGTCAACTTCGGCTGCACCACCGAGCTCAGCCCCGAGGTGGTCGCCGCCTACGACGCCCCCTTCCCCGATCAGTCCTACGTCGAGGGGGCCCGGCAATTCCCCACACTGGTGCCCATCTCGGTCGATGATCCTGCGGTGCCGGCCAATCGCGACGCGTGGGCGGTCCTCGAGACGTTCGACAAGCCGTTCCTCACCGCCTTCAGCGACGGCGATCCGATCACGGCCGGGTCGGAGAAGATCCTCCAGGCAAGGATCCCCGGTGTGAAGGGCCAGCACCATGTCACCATCTCCGGCGGTGGCCATTTCCTCCAGGAGGACAGAGGGCCCGAGCTCGCCGAGGCGGTCGTCGAGTTCATCAAGGCGAACCACTGAGTTCGAGCCGGTTTGGACCGGTCGCCGCCCGATGGACCCGGCGGAATCGCCCGACATGCTGGCTGATTCGGCGTACGGCGTACGCAGAATGGGGGAACTCATCGGCCAAACCAGCAGCGGGTGCCGGTCGGTCAGTCGGTGGACCCCGCGGCATCGCCCGAGATGCTGGCTGATTCGGCGTGCGGCGTACGCAGAATGGGGGAACTCATCGGCCAGACCAGCAGCGGGTGCCGGTCGGTCAGTCGGTGGGGTCGGTCAGGTCGGTGGGGTCGACCATGGCGACCAGGCGCTGGTCGATGAACCGGTGTTCGGCGGCGTTGTCGGTGAGGTGTCGGGCCTGACGGTAGGCGGCGATCGCCTCGTCCCGACGGCCGAGTCGCCTCAGGAGATCAGCCCGGGTGGCGTGGAAGAGGTGGTAGTCGACGAGATCGCCGGCGAGGTCCGGATCGTCGACCAGAGCCAGCCCGGCATCCGGCCCGTCGGCCATGGCGATGGCGACCGCCCGGTTCAGCCGGACCACGGGCGTCGGCTCCCAGGTCAACAGGGCGTCGTACAGCCGGACGATGGACCCCCACTCGGTGAGGTCCGGTCGCGGTGCGGCGGCGTGCACGGCGCTGATCGACGCCTTCAACCCGTAGGGTCCGATCCGCTCCATCCCACGGGCCCGGCCGAGGAGCTCCAGCCCTCTGGCCAGCTTGTCCCGGTCCCACCGGGAGCGGTCCTGCTCCTCCATGGTCACCGGCAGGCCCTCGGCATCGACCCGGGCGGCCCGGCGGGCGTCCTGGAAGTGCATCATGGCGGCCAGGCTGACCGGTTCGGACTCGTCGGGGAGCAGGTCGATCACCACGGTGACCAGACGCATGGCCTCGTCGCACAGGTCGACGTTCACCAGAGCGGTGCCGCGGGGCGCCAGGTAGCCGGCGTTGAAGATGAGGGTGATCACCGCCATGACCGCACCGAGGCGATCGGGTAGTTCGTCGGGTGAAGGGACCCGGTAGGCGATCCCTGCCTCCCTGATCTTCCGCTTGGCGCGCACGATCCGTTGGGCCAGTGCCGGCCCCGAAATGAGGAATGCCTTGGCCACGTCCTCGGTGCTGAGGCCGCCGAGCGTCCGCAGGGTGAGCGCCACCTGGGCATCGAGAGTGAGGGCCGGATGACAGCAGGTGAAGATCAGCCGGAGACGGTCGTCGGGGATGGGCTCGATCCCGTCCCCGATGTCCCAGGCGATCGCCAGCTCGCCCCAGGCGCGCTGTCGCCGCTCGGAAGCCGACGTCGATCGCAGCCGGTCGATCGCTTTGCGTCTCGCCGTGGTCACCAGCCACCCGGCTGGGTTCACCGGCACGCCGTGGGCCGCCCACGTCACCGTGGCCGAAGCCACCGCGTCCTGTAGGGCGTCCTCGGCCAGGTCGAAGTCGCGCAGCACCCCGATCAAGGTGGCGAGGATGCGGCTCCGATCCCGGACCCAGACGGTCTCGAGAGCCTGAACCACCTCGTCCACCTCGTCGGGGCGTGTGCTGCGTCGATGATTGCCCAGGGCTACATCTCCGCCACGGGTCGGACCTCGACCGAACCGAACTTGGCCGAGGGAACCATGGTGGCCGCCTTGATCGCCTGGTCGAGACTGTCGCAGTCGATGACGTAGTAGCCGGACATCCACTCCTTGGTCTCCTCGAAGGGACCGTCCACGATCAGAGTCTCGTCGTTCCGGATCCGCACGGTGGTGGCGGTACTGGGGTCGTTCAGCGGGGCGCCGGTGTAGTTGCCCAGCTGCTCGCTGAAGGCGGCGTAGTCCGCCATCAGCTGGTCCCACTCCGGACCACCGGGCTGAGGGTGGAGGGCGGGGTCGTTGTGGATGATCAACATGTAGCGCATCGGTTGCTCCTTGTTCGGGGTCGTGACTCGACACGACCGCTTCCCCCTGGTGACGGTGCCGGCCACCCCGGATCGACCGATCCGGGAGAATTGTTCGGAGAATTCCCGACCCATGGTCCCACCGGAGGAACCGGTGTGCTCGACCAGGGGGGAGTCGGTGGCCTGCCCGCCCCGGATCACACGGCCGGAAGGCTCGGATCGCCGGCCGCTATCGTGCCCCCATGCACCTCTACGCCGCGTTCCTGGGTGGCCCGCTCGATGGCGAGCGGATGGGAGAAGGTCACGAGGTGGTGATGGTGGTGGCCGACAACGCCAATGTCGCCAAGGCTCAGGCCAAGGCCAAGTGGTCCGGTGCCGGTCACGGCCATGTGGACGCCGTCCAGCAGATCGACATGGTCGACGGCTTCGAGGTCAGGCTGGCCAAGGTCGGCACCGGCGACCGCGCCATGCTGGACGGCTACAACTGAACCGGTCGGCACCTCCCCCACCCGGGCCCAACCGACCAGGGACGTGCATCTCGCACCCGATGTCAGGCGCGCCCACCAGCTGAGCGATACTGCCCCATGGCCGATCGCAACGTGCTGGGTGGAGAGCTGGAACCATGCGGGACGGACCCGTTGACCGGCTTCTACCGCGATGGCTGCTGTTCCACCGGGCCCGAGGACCGCGGCAGTCACACCATCTGTGCGGTGGTGACCGTCGAATTCCTCGAGCACCAGCGCAGGATCGGCAACGACCTGTCCACGCCGATGCCCCAATTCCACTTCCCCGGCCTGGTCCCGGGTGATCGGTGGTGCGTCACCGCGGTGAACTGGCTCCGGGCCCACCACGACGGTGCTGCCGCCTATGTGGTCCTCGCCTCGACCCACGAGCGGACGCTGGAGATCGTTCCCCTCGATGCGCTCAAGGAGCACGCCGTCGATGTGCCCTCCAGCCCGGGCGACCTCGACAGCTGAGCATCAGATCGACCGCTTGCGCACCGCCCTCTTGAGGATGGCGGTGTAGACCTCGAGGCCGTCGCGGGAGAGCCGGGCTTCGGGCCCGGCGGCGATGCCGACCCGTTCGGGGACGATCCCCCAGATGGGCACCTTCGACTCGGTCCACCAGCCGATGGCCTCGTCGAGGTCGTTGGTGCCGAGTCGCGCCGAGCAGATGACCACCCCGTAGGGCGTCTTGTCCCCGATCATGTCGAGGGTGGCCGCCACCCGTGAGTACTCGACTCCGCCCGCCCGGGTGGGGATCACCACGGCGTCGGCACGATCAAGCGCGGCACGGACAATCCGCTCGTCGCCCGGAGGGGTGTCGATCACCGCGAAGCCGGCGTGTCCGGACATGGCCCGGGTCACCGTTCGCTCCGAGGGGGCCTCCACCAGACCGACCCCCTCCACCGGACTCTCCTCCATCCACTCCGCCGAGGAGGCCTGGCGGTCAGCATCGATCAAGAGGACCGGGTCCCAGCCCCGCTCGACGGCAGCAGCGGACAGATACACGGACGTGGTGGTCTTGCCCACACCTCCCTTGACGTTGCTGACCACGATATTCATCGACTCACCTGGCTCCTCCGAGGTCGGTCCGCCCGTCCGGGTGGACCGCTTCCCCGGCTCGTTTCCGACGATAGCCCGAAGTCCCAACCGGGCTGAGCAGGGTGTTCGCCCGGTGATTCCGCACATTCTCAGGGTGGCGACGCTCAGGGGCGCCCGTTCGACGCCGTCGTACGGAGCTGACATGACCCCGATCGCCGACGACCGGTGCGCTGTGCCGGATGAGCGGTGACCTGTCAAGCTGAACGAGTGACCGAGACGGCGACAACTCCGGACTTCTGGATGTGCGACATGGACGGAGTGCTCGCCCACGAAGGCCAGATGGTGCCCGGAGCGGACCGGTTCCTCGATGCGTTGCGCTCCCGCGACCGGCCATTCCTGATCCTGACCAACAATTCGATCTACAGCGCACGTGATCTCTCGGCGCGCCTCGGCAACCTGGGACTCGAGGTCCCACCGGCGTCGCTGTGGACTTCAGCCGAGGCGACCGCGGCATTCCTGAAGTCGCAGCGTCCCGGTGGCACCGCCTTTGTCGTCGGTGAGGCCGGGCTCACCACCGCGCTGCACGATTCGGGCTACGTGCTCACCGATCAACATCCCGACTACGTGGTCCTCGGCGAGACCCGCACGTACAGCTTCGAAGCAATCACCCGCGCCATACGACTCATCGAAGGCGGTGCCCGGTTCATCGCCACCAATCCCGATCCCACCGGTCCCTCCCTCGAAGGGATCCTTCCGGCCACGGGCTCGGTGGCGGCCCTCATCGAGAAGGCGACCGGCATCGCCCCGTACTTCATCGGCAAGCCGAATCCGCTCATGATGCGCGAAGCGCTCAACTCGCTCGGGGCTCACTCCGAGTCGACCGTGATGGTCGGGGACCGAATGGACACCGACATCGTGGCCGGAATCGAAGCAGGACTGCAGACCATCCTGGTTCTGAGTGGCGTCACGACCAAGGCCCAGATCGAGCGGTTCCCCTATCGGCCGGGGCGTGTCGTGGACTCGGTCGCCGATCTAGTCGAGGAGATCAGCAGCGGTGGAGATCGGGAATCCCGGTAGTGGACCTCCACGAGCCAGGGTCGACCCTGGTCTTCCTGCGGAGCAGGCAACGTCGGTGGGGCCA
>JADGOG010000175.1 GCA_017883065.1 Acidimicrobiales bacterium
GGCTCAAGACCCACCACGGGTTCGCCCTGGCCGGGGGACCGGGCAGGTGGGAGTGGATCCCACCCGACACCCCCAAGGTGGCCACACGGAAGAAGAAGACCGGACGGCGACGACCGCCACCGCCGGACCCGCCCAACCCACCGGACCCGCCGAACGAGTCACCCCTGTTCGACCTCGAGGAGTGAGGCGCGGGGTCGAAGGAAGTACGGAGCGGTCAGACCTCGGTCCACAACTGGGCGGGCCTGATGCCCCATGCCACCTGTCGGGCCAATTCGGCACTCACGATGGGCAGATCTGCAGCGTGGGTCACCCCGATGAGCTTGCCGTCGGTGGTGATCACCCGGACTGGCAGGCCGTTGTGCTCGGTCACCATGGTGGCGACCACCTCGGGCAGCAGCACCTCCGCTTTTGGCACGGCGCCCCCGGCGGCCACTTCGGCGATCAGTGCATCTTCGTCCAGGCCTGATCCGTCCATGGCCGTCTGGAAGACGTCCCAGATCCCGGGCTGGAATCCCCATAGGTTGACCGACGCCGGAAGGGCGCCGTCGAGCTTGACCGGCTCAAGTCCGTCCTCGGAAGTGAAGCTCGCACCCCGGTGGTGCCGGGTGACCTGGCGGCGTTCGGTCAGTGCCACCAGGTAGCCACTGGCGTCCACGCCGCAGATACCCCTAGTTACCGGGTCGTCGGTGGCCACGGTGGTGCGCAGCTCGTACCCGATGAGGGTGTGCTCCTTCGCTCCGGAGCCCAGCTGGTCGGCCAGCAACGTCATGGCCGCCGAGCCATAGACGTCGTCGGCGTTGCAGACAGCGAACGACTGGTCGGCACCCAGGGCCGGGCGAGCGGCCAACACCGCATGTACGGTGCCGAGCGGCAGCCGCTGCTCGGCGAAGGCCACCTCGACCCGCTCGGGCCAGCACTGCTCCACGTGGTAGCGGATGGCCGGTCCGGTCTCGGGGTGGAGCACCAACACGACCTGACCGAATCCCGATGCCACAGCATCGCTCACCAGCAGGTCGATGACCGCTTCGCCATTGGGGCCGATCGGGGCCAATGGCTTGCATCCGCCGTACCGCCGGGCCATGCCCGCGGCCAGCACCACCAAAGAGGGAGCCACGCGCTGCGTCAGCCTCCCCAGTGCAGTACGGCGCTGGCCCAGGTCATCCCACCACCGAAGCCGGTGAGCAGGACATGGTCGCCCTTCTCGAGCCGACCGGTGTCGAGAGCGTCCACCAGGGCGAGGGGGATCGAGGCCGACGAGGTGTTGCCGTAGCGGTCGATGACCACCACCGCCTTCTCCTCGGGGATCCCCAGCCGTTGGCAGGCCGCGGTGATGATCCGCAAGTTGGCCTGGTGGGGAACGATCAGGTCGATGTCGTCGACGGTGAGTCCGGCCTCGGCGATGGCCTGCTCGGCGGAGTCGACCACCACCCGCACGGCTTTCCGGAAGATCTCCTTGCCGTCCATGTAGAGGTAACCACCGTGGTCGCACTTGAGCAGGTGGCGGAGTGATCCGTCGGCACCCAGCACCCAAGACAGGAGCTGTCCGGGTCCGTCGACTGCCTCCAGCACTACTGCACCTGCGCCGTCCCCCACCAGCACGGCAACCCCTCGTTCGTCCCAGTCGGTGATCCGGCTGAGGGTCTCTGCCCCGATGACCAGCAGCCGCTCGGCCCCGATGGCCAGCAGGCCGTGTGCCACCGAGAGGGCGTAGACGAAGCCCGAACAGGCGGCGTTCACGTCGAAGGCACCCCCGGTGATACCGATGCCGTCTTGCACGGTGGCCGACGTCGCGGGCACCATCTGGTCGGGGGTGGTGGTGGCCAGGATCACCGCGTCGATCTCGTCAGGCCGTCGCCCCGCCTTGGCCAGGGCGGCCAGACCGGCCTCAATGGCCAGTTGTGAGGTGGTGCCGCCGATCCGGCGCTCACGGATGCCGGTGCGCTCCTGGATCCACGCGTCGTTGGTGTCCAACGTCACCGACAGGTCGTCGTTGGTGACCACCTTGTCGGGCACGGCGATGCCCCATCCGGTCACGATCCCACCTCGGGTGGTGATCATGGCTCAGCCCCCCTCGAGGACATGGATCCCGATGAATCCTGCATCTGTGCGTCCCGCATGGCTACCGATCATGCCACCCGTGTTGACCGCCACGGCCAATCGAGCCCCATCCACCTGTCGCGGTCCGGCATAACCCCGCAGCTGAGTGGTGAGCTCGACCACCTGGGCCAGCCCGGTTGCACCCAGGGGATGGCCCCGACTGACCAGGCCACCACTGGTGTTGACGGCGATCCCCTTGCCCCCGATGGCGGTGTCCCCGGCGGCGGTGGCCGGCCCGGCGTCCCCGGGCTTGAAGAAGCCGAGCGATTCGAGGGCGTAGAGCTCCTCGGGACTGGTGGCGTCGTGGAGTTCGACCAGGTCGACGTCGGCCGGGTCGATCCCAGACTCCTCCCACGCTGCAGCGGCTGTCTCGCTCAGGCGCTCGTGGTAGTCGATGTCGCCGTTGCCCGAGCGAGCCGTGCTGGCTCGGACCCTCGGTGCGCCCTCAACGGGGGTGGCCGACAGGACGACCGCGGCGGCACCGTCGGTGAACGATGAGCACATCAGCCGAGTCAACGGGGGGACGATCGAGTTCGAGGACAGCACTTCTTCGAGGGTGACCGCCTCCTGAAACTGCGCGTTGGGGTTGAGGGCGCCGTTGCGCCGGGCCTTCACCGCGGTGGCGGCGAACTGCTCCACGGTGGCACCCCGCTCCTCCATCATGGCCATGGCCCAGCCGGAGTTGAGAGCCATCAGCACCGAACCCGACGGATTCTCCATGGTGGCGTGGAGGAATTCCCGGTCGACCCCGGGCACCCCGTCCTCGATCCCCGCCAGGGTGCCGGCCCGGTCACCGGTCCACATCTTCTCGACGCCGACCGCAAGCACGGTGCGGGTGCCTCCCAGGGTGGCCAACGAGCCCAGGTGGAGCGCGGAGGACCCCCCGGCACACGAGTTGTCCACGTTGACGATGCCGGCGTTTCGCAGTCCGGCCTTGGTCAGGAAGGTCTGGCCCCGCAGACAGCCCTGGTCGATGAGGCGTCCGGCGGTGGCGTTTCCGAACACCACCAGGTTGACTTCGGCGGGGTCGACACCGGCGTCGGCCAGTGATTCGGCCACCACCTGGAGGGCCATCTCCTCCGCCGACCGGTCCCTCCGGTTCATAGGGGTCATGGCGGTACCGACGATGTGTGCGGTGCGGGTCATGGTGTCCTCGTTCTGCTCACGTCGGGACGCCGGCACTCCGCAGGGCGGAGATCAGGTGCTCGAACTGGTCGATGGGTCGATCTGAAGTGACGTACAAGGCGACGTGCCTGGCTCCGGCGGCTCGATAGGTGGTGACGGCCTCGGTCACCTCGTCCAGCGTGCCGCTCACCAGATGGCGCGCGAATGCCTTGGCCGGGATCCCGTAGAGGGAGGACATCCATGCGGTTCCCCGCTTTCGGGCGATCGCCGGATCGTCGTCGACGCTCACGAACAGGACGATGGAGGGGGTCACCGCATCGTCGGGTCGGCCCGCCGCGGCCGCCTCCTTGGCCAGCCGGTCGATCGCGTCGCCGTACTCGGCCGGGGTGAGGAAGAGGGGCATCCATCCGTCGGCCAGGGTGGCGGCCCGCCTCAGGGCAGCCTCGGAGGATCCGCCGCACCACACCGGGATCGGAGCCGGTTCGGGAAGCTGGCGGTACCGGGCGGCTCCACCGGCGTCGGTGTCACCCCGGGCCACCCCCTCGCCGCTGGCCCACGAACGGCGGAGTTCGTCGATGCCGGCATCGAGCAGACGGCCGCGCCTGTGGTAGTCGATACCGGCCTCGTCGTACTCGCCGGGGTGACTGCCCACGCCCACCCCCAGGATGATCCTGCCCCCCGAAAGCGTCTGGAGCGTGGCCGCCTGCTTGGCCACGGCCGAGGCCTGGCGGAGCGGGAGCTGGACCACGCAGGTACCGAGGGTGGCCCGTGTGGTGGCGGTGGCGGCGACGGCCAGGACCACCAGGCACTCGAGGCACGGTCCGTGCCAGAAGAGATGGTCGCACGCCCACAGCGCACCGGCTCCGAGCTCTTCCGCCTGGCGGCACAGTGCCGCCACCTCGGCGGCTGGGTCGCCGGCTCGCCCCGGGGGGCCGGCCCACGTGGGAACCGTGTCCTGCACGAAGGTCGGTAGGACGAGTCCGATCGGCCCCAGGGGAGTTGCGGGTGTCTCCATGGGCACAGTGCATCGTATCCCCGGACGTGGGGAGACGGGGTCACTCCCGACGGATACGTTCGCCCTGGACCGGCGGCATTCGGGCCCGATGTTTTGCGGGGAGCGCCGACACGGCAGACTGGAGGGGATCAACGAGAGCAGCGGCACCGGGCAGTCGACGGCGCGGCCGAGAGGACAGGCAGTGGATTCCGAGCAGGTCGATACCGGTGACCAAGGCAACGGCGAGACGGGTGGCGAGATGGTTGAACCGGTGGGTGGCGTGGTCGCCGCCGACCTGACCGACGCCGAGCGGGGAGAGCGGTTGGCCCAGCTCAACAGCCTGATCGAGCTCATGCGGCCGGCCGTGCAGGCCGACGGTGGCGACCTGGCCCTCCTGTTTGCGGACGTGGCCACCGGGGTGGTCGAGGTGCAGCTCCAGGGAGCGTGCAGCTCGTGTGCGGTGAGTTCGTCGACGCTGCAGGGCGGAGTCGACCGCATCCTGCGCGACCGGCTCCCCTGGGTGACTGAGGTTCGTGGCGGGGTCGACGAGTCGGTCGATCCCTTCGAGAGCGAGGCCATGGGCCGAGGCGGGTACGTCCCCAGCTTCTGACCCCCCC
>JADGOG010000176.1 GCA_017883065.1 Acidimicrobiales bacterium
CCGCCCACTGGCACGCACGGCTCGGCCCCGCCTATCCCTACGCTGCCAATCCGTTGCCGCTTCCGGCCACTCTCAGCGGAAACGGATGCACCGTCACCAGTAACTTCCCCGGCAACCAACTCACCGACGTGGCGTCGCCGCTCTGGACCCAGGCCGACTACAGCCAGATCCTCTCCGATGTCACCCAGGCCGCCCACACCGGGCTGGCCGGCTTCGCGGTGAGTTGGGCCGGGACCGGTACGCCCCATCAGAGTGCAACGTCGACTGCGTTCAACCAACGCCTTGCCATGGTGGTCAAAGCGGTCCATCAGATCAACCGGGCGGGTACGCCGTTCTCACTGTGGATCGCCTACATCTCCTCTGCTCGGATCCGCACGCAGGGCCAGATAGACAACGATCTCTCGTACCTGCAGAAGGCGTACGGCAAGGACGCGGCGTTCGATCACAGCAACTCGGGACGGCCCACGCTGATCATGATGGGCAGCCGGAAGTACCCCCAGTCGGTGCTCGACGCGTTCAGTACCCGGTGGCGTCCCCATTTCTACCTGGTGGCCGATGAGAATTGGAGTACCTGGAACGGCGCCAAGGCGGCTGACTTCGATGCCGATCAGTACTACTGGTCGAGCCAGAACCCGGTGACCAACCCAGGTTCGTTCGCTCTGATCAACAAATTGGCAGCCCAGGTGCGCTCGTCGCCCAACCCTGACGGAAGCGCCAAGCAGTTCTTCGGCCCACTGACTCCCGGGTACAACAAGGTGATCGGGGGAGGCACCACCTGCGTGCCCCGACTGGGTGGTCAGACCATGCGGGATCTGTTTGCCGGGAACTCGATCGCCAAGCCCGACGGCTGGATGGTCATCAGCTGGAACGAGATCGACGAGGGGACCTACATCATGCCGTTGGAGCGCTACGGACAGCAGACCCTCGACACGCTGAGTTCTGTCATCAACCAGCCCGCCGCCGGTGGCGCGTCATGAACCGTCGAGCCATCATCCTCGCCACCGTGGCCGGAGTCGCCACCGTCGTGGTGACCGCCTCGATCAGTGGAGGGAGCACCATGCACCTCCCACTTCCCAGGTCCGCAACCGACGTCAAACTGCCGTCCACCGCCCAGGTCGGAAAGACGGGCGCCGTGCCCGCCACCCCGACGACGACAACGACGGCATCGGGCAACCAGCCGACCTACACGATCCCCACGCCGACACCACTCACCGGTTGCACCGTGTCGATCTCCAATCCGCATCCTGCGAAGAGTCAGACCGCGGAGACGGCCACCATCCAGACGACGCCAGGGGCCCAGGTGCTCTTGGTGGCCAACTACTCCTCGACCCGGAGTTCGCACAGCGCCATCGTCGGAAGCAGCGGAGTCACCTCGATCTCGCTCCCGATCAATCATGCCCAAGTGGGCATCACCGTCCTGGTGACGGTCGTCGCCTCGTTGCGGGGGGTAAGGCTGACCTGTCAGACATCGTTCACGCCGATACCGTGATCGACCGCCCGGCCTGACACTCCTGTGGCCTGGATCCGGGTGCCTCCCGGTTCGGCCAAGCAGATCACGGCTCCCTGCCGGGCTGGCCATCCTCCCCAAGTGAGGAGGCAACTCCCGCCGGTCGCCCCCCACGTCCCGGGGCCTCCGGGTCCTGCTCGGCTCTTCTCACCCCGCTGCGTCGTTCCCTGGTCACGTCCAGTGAGATACAGGGGTGCACGGTTGCCGGGCGCGGCGGCGGACGGTACTTTCGGCATGGTGCTTGATCGCGGCGGCGGTCCTGTCCGAGCAGCTCTGTTCACCTCAATGAGCTCAAGTCAGGCGAAGCGATGAAGAACGAATACTCCGACGGCGGAAGCAGGGCTCGCACCATGGATACGGCGGGGACAGGCAGCGGGCCGGCGCGTCGGCGACGTCGCTCGACCTCGTTGCTGGCTGCCGGCGTGGTCGTGGCGGGCACGGTGGCCGCAGGGTTGACCTTCCCGCTGAGTTCGGCCGGCGCCGCCGGTCCGGCTCCGGTGGCCGTGACCCCCTTCAGCGGGTTCGATCCCAGCCTCACCCGTGCCCCGTACGTGACCGATCTGACCCAGGTCTCCGCAGCCGTGTCCTGGGCCACCAACGCTGTGGCGGTGGGGACACTGCGGTGGGGCCCGGCGGGAAACTGCACGGCCAACCAGGCCACCGTCCCGTCCGTCCTTCCGACCCTGGTTCCGGCTTCGGGTTCGCCGGCGAGCGCCACCGGTCGACAGTTCACCGTCAATTCGACCAGCGAGTTCCAGTCCACGGTGGTCCTCACCGGACTCTCACCGAATACCTCCTACTGCTACCGCCCCCAGTCGGCCGGCCCGAACCCGATCGACCTGCTCGGGTCCAATCCGTCACAGAGCTTCACGACCCTGGCCCCGGCGAACAACTCCTCGACCGCCCCGGTCACCTTCGACGTGGTCGGCGACCTGGGGGAGACCGCCGGCGTTGATGAGGCCAACGGGGTCAACAACGACCAGGCGGCGATCGACTCCCTGATCGGCTCCTCCGGAGCCCAGTTCGTCGTGACTGCCGGGGACGTCGCCTACGCGGGTGGCACCCTCAACAACTACGGCGACCTCACTCAGACCGGGTCGGAGGTCAGCGACATCTTCGGACCCTCGTACTGGCCGCAGTTGGGAGGCCTTCCCGTCTTCGCCGGCGAGGGCAACCACGGCCAGAACGTCATCGGCCTGAGGTCCTGGCCGGAGTCGAGCACGGCAAACGGATCGGGCGGCACGTACGCCTTCGACTCCTACCCGGCCTCATCGGTCGACGGCACCTCGGCCGGCACCTATCCCGACGCCTGGTACGCCGTCCAGACCGGCAATGTCCGCCTCTACGTGCTCAACGCCTCGTGGGCGGACGGCTCGAATCTCGGCACTGCCACCGGATCGGCCTGCGGAGCAGTGGGTTCCGCAGCAGCCAATGACTGCAAGGGCTACCAGGACGACTACGACAAGCACTGGACGCCGAGCTCTCCGGAGTACCAGTGGTTGGCCGCAGACCTGGCCGCCCACTCCGGCGGGGTCAAGATGGCTGTCTGGCACTACCCACTCCGTTCGGACACCTCCACCCAGAGCAGCAACAACTACCTCCAGAACAGCTCGGTCAATCCCAACCAGTCGACGAGCCTCGAGAGGCTTCTGGCCGGCAACGGGGTGCAGCTGGCCTTCAATGGTCACGCCCACGACTACCAGCGCATCGTCCCGAACAACTGGCAGCAGAACGGCCAGATCGTCAACTACGTGACCGGCGGCGGCGGGGCCAGTATCCAGCCGGTCGCCGGCGGCACCAGATGCACCAGCTTCCAGCAGACCGCCACCATCTACGGCGTCGGATGGAGTGGGTCCGGCTCCAGCTGTGGTGCCCCGGTTCCCCAGTCGGCCGCCCAGGCCTACAACTTCTTGAAGGTCACCGTCACGGGGAACAGCGTCACCGTGACCCCGACCAATGCCGCCGGCCAGAGCTTCGATCAGCAGACCTACACCTACTCGGGGACCACCTCCACGCTCCCTGACACGGTGATCGACTCGACGCCGTCGGCGATGACCTCGTCGACCGGCGCTTCGTTTGCGTTCCACTCGACGGGGGCCGGTGCGACCTTCTCCTGCAGCCTCGACGGAGGCACCCCGACCGCGTGCTCCAGCCCCGACACCTTCGCCGGGCTCGCCGCCGGTTCCCACAGCTTCACCGTGGCCTCCACCACCGGTTCGGGAACCGACCCCACTCCCGCCACCTACTCCTGGACGGTGGACACCGCTGCGCCGTCGACCCCGACCAACCTGGCCGGCAGTGCCTCGTCCGCCACCCAGGTCAACCTCACCTGGTCCGCCTCGACCGACAACACCAGCGTGGTCGGCTACGACATCCTCCGCAACGGCACGGTCATCGGCACCACCTCGGGATCGACCACGGCGTACGCGGACACGACTGTGGCGCCCTCCACCGCCTACCAGTACTCGGTGGATGCCCGGGACGGCGCCGGAAACGCCTCGTCGCCCACTACTGCGGTGTCCGTCACCACGCCGGGCGTCTCCACTGCGGTGCCGACCCTGGTCCAGGCCGCAGGATCGTCGACCACCACCGTCGCTCTCCCGGCGCCCACCACCGCCGGTGACCTGCTGGTCCTCTCGGCCAGTACGTACACCGGGCTGAGCAAGCCGATCAGCGCGGTGTCCGACGGCAAGAACACCTGGAAGAAGATCGGGGCCTACGCCGTCTCCGGTCAGAACTCCGACGGCGAGCTCTGGTACGCCGCCAATGCCGCATCGGTGAGCAGCGTGAGCGTGACCTCGGGCGCCACCACGGTGGCCCTCCACGTTCAGGAGTTCAGCGGCGTGGCCGCGTCCAACCCCCTGGACATCTCCGCTGGTACCGCGGCCACCGGCACCAGTGCCTCTTCGGGCGCCTCCTCGCCCACCGCCTCCAACGATCTCGCCATCGGCTTCATCGCCGGTCACAGCAATACACAGGCGATCAACGTCTCCTCGTCCGGATTCGCGGTGCTGCCACAGCAGACGACGAGCACACCGAGCAAGGCGACCCTGGTCAGCGGATACCGGAACCTGACCTCGGCCACTCCCCAGAGCATTGCCGGCACGTTCTCGTCCGCCATGTACTGGGCCGCCGGCATCGCCCTGTTCAAGGCGGGTGCGCCCCCGCCACCGCCCCCGGACTTCTCGATCTCCGCCGCACCCACCTCGGCCACGGTGACCGCCGGCTCGGGCACCACCAGCGCCATCTCCACCGCGGTGACCAGCGGGGC
>JADGOG010000011.1 GCA_017883065.1 Acidimicrobiales bacterium
GCGATCGGTTGCGGGAACGCATCGGGCTCGTCCTCGTCGCCGGCGGCAGCCATCGGGCTGATGAGGTGGAACAGTTCGTTGGGATCCCGGTGATCGGCGAGCTCCCCTACGACGCCGGGGCGGCCGCCGTTGCCACGGGAATCGTCCGGGGTCGTCGACGCCTAGCGCGCTCCCGGTTGACCTCGTGTGCACGGCAGTTGGCCGAGGCGCTGGTCGCCCGGTCCGCATCTCCCCATGTCGGCGACCGCACCTCGGAGCCGGAGTCGGTCCCGCCGGTCCACGACGTTCCCGATCAGGAACGTCATGAGGTGCTCCGGTGAGCGACACGCTGGCGCGGACGATCCGCGAGCTCGTCGCCGAGGATCTGGCGTCGCCGGAAGCCTCAGACCTGCTCGGTGACGATCGCCGCGAGTATGCCCGCCAGCAGGTCATCGTCCATCTGGATGCTCTCACCAGTGCCCAGGGAACCCGGTGGAACGGGGGCGACGGACAGTGTGCCGACAGAATGCTCGACGAGCAGCAGCTAGCCCGCCAGGTCCTCGATGCGCTGTTCGGCATGGGAGGTCTCCAGGCCTTGATCGACGATCCCGACATCGAGAACATCGACATCAACGGATGCGACCAGGTGTGGGCGACCTATGCCGACGGGTCCAAGCGCTCGGTGCGGGCGGTGGCCGACTCTGACGAGGAGTTGATCGACATGGTGCGGTCGGCGGCGAGCCGGTTCGGTCTTTCTGAGCGTCGATTCGATCTCGCCCGACCGGAACTGGATCTGCGCCTCCCCGACGGAAGTCGTCTCTCCGCTCTGATGGCGGTGTCCAGACGACCTGCTGTGTCGATCCGCCGGCATCGCTATGCCGACCTGTCGCTGGACGACCTCACCGCTATGGGGACACTCGATCCCGAGCTCGCGTCGTTGCTGGGAGCGGCGGTCCGGGCTCGCAGAAACATCGTGGTGTCCGGGGCCATGAACTCCGGCAAGACGACGCTGCTGAGAGCCCTGGCCGCGGAAGTGCCGCCCCGGGAGCGGATCGTGACGATCGAGCAGGCCTTCGAGCTCGGGCTCGACTCGGCCGCCGACCGTCATCCGGACATGGTGGCGCTCGAGGCCCGACCGGCGAATGTCGAAGGCGAGGGAGTGATCTCCGTTGCCGACCTGGTCCGGAGGGCCCTGAGGATGAATGCCGACCGGGTCATCGTGGGCGAGGTGCTCGGGGACGAGGTGCTCCCCATGCTCAACGCCATGAGCCAGGGGAGGTCGGGTTCGATGTGCACTATTCACGCTGATTCGTCGGCAGGTGTGTTCCGGCGCATCGCCTCGTACGCAGTACAGGCTCCCGAGCGGCTCCCGCTCGAGGCGAGCAACCTTCTCATCGCCGGTGCTGTCCACCTGGTCGTGCACCTCGACAGTGAGATGCACGATCACCCAGAGCAGTGGGGCGATGGTGTCGAAGGGCTCTCCACGCGGTGGGAGGGGGCCGGTGGATCCGGTCTGCGATTCGCAGCCCAGTCCTCGCGCCGACGATTCGTGTCGTCCGTGCGCGAGGTGGTGGATGCAGAAGGTGTGCAGGTCATCTCCAACGAGGTGTATCGCCCCGGTCCCGACCGCCGGGCGGTCGTGTCGTCGCCGCTTCGCCCGGAGACCCAACAGGAGCTGGTCCGGTTCGGCTACCGGCCCACACCGTCCATGATGTCCGGAGCCCTGTTGTGAGCACCGGCGAGGCGGTAGCGTGCGGGGCGCTGTTCGGGTTGGGCGTGGTGGGTGTCCTCTGGTCGTGGCGGGCGATCGGATCGCAGGTGGACGCCGGGCCGCCAACGGCAGTCCCTCGATCGATCCGTCCGGCCTGGTCTGAGTCCGCGTTGCCGGCGGCGCTCGCTGCCGTGGGGGGCGTGATCGCCGGTCTTGCCACCGGATGGCCCGTTGCCGTGCCCATCGTGGGCGTCGCCTGCTTCGGCGCCCCCCGGCTGTTCCGTCGAACCTCGGGGTCGGTGTCCATCGTGAAGATGGAGGCCATTGCCACCTGGACCGAGATGTTGCAGGGCACCCTGGCCGCCTCGGCCGGGCTCGGCCAGGCCATCGTCGCCACCGCCCCCCTGAGCCCACCTCCGATCAGGGGAGCGGCGACGCGACTCTCGGCCCGGCTCAGCGCAGGTACGCACCCCCATGCAGCGCTGACCCAGTTTGCCGACGAACTCGCCGACCCCTGCTCCGACCGGGTGGTGTGTGCGCTGCAGCTGGCGGTGTCGGCACGCGCCCAGCGACTGGGCGACCTACTGGCCGCCCTGGCGGACTCGACCCGCGACGAAGTGGCGCTACGGCTGCGCGTCGAGACGAGCCGGGCATCGGTCCGTAGCGGAGTGCGAACCGTTCTGGTGTTCTCCCTGGTCTTCGCGTTCGCCCTCGTACTGCTGGCCCACACCTATCTGGAGCCATTCGGTTCCGCCCAGGGCCAATTGGTCTTGTCGCTGGTCGGAATCTCGTATGCCGTCGGACTGACCATGATGGTCACCCTGGCCCGATCTCCAGCACCGGTCCGGTTGTTAGGCCATCAGGTGGTCGAGACATGACCGCCGCCGTGGTTCTCGGGCTGGTGACCGGTCTCGGTTGCCTCGGCATCGTCCATGGTCTGCGCCGCGGGTCGCATTCCCTCGAGATGGTGGCGAGCACCATGAATCGTCCGCTCCTCCCTGCAGCCTCACCGTCATCCACGACCGACACGATGCCCTCCTTGGCGGCACGCGCCGGCGGGGCCGCCATCGCCATGGGGGAGCGGGCCGGTCTTTCCGTCCATCCGCATTGGCAAGCGCTCCTTCCCTCGTTGGACATCGCCGGCGTCACCCCTGCGCAGTTGGCGTCGAAGATGCTCATCGGGGGAGGAGCGGGGCTCCTGCTTCCGCCAGCGTTGTGGATCGCCGTCCAACCCCTCGGGGTGGGGTTGTCCTTGATGATCCCCGTGGCGTGCACGCTGGTGGCTGTGCCGGCGGGGATCTTCCTACCGGTGGCCGGCCTTCTTCGGCGGGCGCAGGCACGGCGCCGGCATTTCCGGGTGGTCATTGGGACCTTCATCGACCTGGTGGTGCTCAGCCTGGCCGGGGGTGTGGGCATCGAGGGAGCGCTCTTCGCAGCGTCGCAGGTGAGCTCCGATTGGGCCGCGCGGCGCTTGGCCCGAACACTGTCGAAGGCACGGGACGTCGGTCAGTCCCCCTGGATCGCACTGGGTCGCCTGGGTGAGGAGTTGGTCGTGCCGGAACTGGTCGAGTTGTCGGCCACGCTCCAATTGGCTGGGACCGAAGGCGCTCGGATCCGACAGTCCCTCAGTGCCAGGGCTGTCTCCCTCCGTCGGCACGAACAGGCGGATGCCGAATCCGAGGCCAATGCCGTGACCGAGCGGATGTTTCTTCCCGGGGCCCTTCTGCTCGTCGGGTTCCTGCTCTTCGTCGGGTATCCCGCATTCAGCCGCATCCTCGGGGGCTTCTAGTGGGTCCGGTTCGTGCACAGTCACAGTCACAGTCACAGTCACAGTCACAGTCAACACCAATCACCAGATGAGAGGAGCACCACCCATGCCTACCCAGATCACGGTTCTTTGGACCTATCTCCGAGCCCGCGTCCTCGCCTCCGGCGGGTGGAACGAGTCGGGAACCGTTGTCGAGAAGGTCATCCTGACGGCGATCTTCGCCGCTCTGGCCATTGCCGTGGGCGCCATCATCGTGACCAAGGTGACCGCCAAGGCCAACTCGATCAACCTCAATTGAGGTCGAGGCGTCTCCTGTGGATAGTTCCGCTCTCACCAGGCACCGCACTCCCAGGTGCTCCGTGAACCGCGACCGACGGCATGGTCGACCTGACCCCGCCGACCGAGGCAGGCGACGTGCGCGGGACGATCGAGGTTCGGTGGTGGTCGAGGCCGTCGTTGTCATTCCGGTCCTGATGGTGGTGCTGTTGATGGTGATCCAGTGTGCCCTGTGGGCCCATGCGGGTCAGGTAGTGGGGCTTGCCGCCTCGGAGGGCGATCGCACAGCGCGCTCTGTGGACGGTGGAACTTCCGCGGGAGTCGCCGAAGCCCGTTCGATCCTGCGAGGCTCCGGCGCCGATCTGGCGTCTTCCGATGTGGCCAGCGAGGTCATCCCCGGCGACCTGGTCCGCATCACGGTGACCGGTCGAGCGGTCTCGATCGTGCCGGGACTGTCCTGGCCGGTGTCCTCGGTGGTGGTCGGCCCGATCCAGGAGTTTCGAGGCTCGGAATGACCCGGAACGAGGTAGTTGGCGATGATGGGAGCCTGACCGTCGAGCTGGTGGCATTGACGCCGGTGATCTTCCTCTTCGCCATGATGATGCTGGTGTTCGGACGAGTTGCCGATGCTCATCAACAGGTCGCCGAAGCCGCCCGCGCCGGTGCGCAGACTGCAGCCATCAAACCGACGGCGGCCGATGCGAGCCAGGGGTCGACTTCGACGGTCATCGGGGGCCAGCTCGACCGGACGCATCTTTGTGCGAACGCCCACGTCGTGACCGACACCAGTCGCTTCGTCCCCGGGGGCTACGTCAAGGTAACCGTGGTGTGCCAGATCCGGCTGTCCGATCTGGCGGTGCCCGGTATCCCGGGGACGACAACCGTGCGAGCCACGTCCACTGCGCCCATCGACCCGTACAGATCGGTCGGGTGACCCGGTGGCCTCTCGACAGTGCGCACTGCACGAGGGCTCGGTCAGCGCATTCGTCGTGCTGCTCCTGGTGGCGCTGTTCGTCGTGCTGGGCATGGTCGTCGACGGTGGCTCCGCACTGGCAGCACATCAATCGGCGGTGGACGAGGCCGAGCAGGCGGCCCGGGCGGGCGCAGGGTCACTGTCGGTCGACGCTCTCCGTGCGGGATCACTGCAGCTCGACCCCCGGGCGGCGATCGCCTCCGCCGAGGCATTCACCGTTGCCGCGGGGCACCCGGGTGCGGTGACCGTCTCGGGCAGCGTGGTGACCGTCTCCATCCACTACCGGGTGTCCACCTCGGTGCTCGGGATCGTGGGCATCGGAGCCCTGCCGGTATCGGCGACTGCTTCGGCCGTCGACATCGGGGGCGTGGTCCGGGGGTCCCGGTGACCAGGAGCATGACCCCTCGATCGGGCCGGCGCGGTGGTCTGGGTCTGGCCTTGCTCACTGGAGCACTTCTCGTGGTCGTGATGGCGGCCGTGCCGGTCGTCCTCTGGTCGATCGGTGGGTGGCCATTTGCCCACGTGGAGTACCACCGCCTGGTCCGTGACCTCTCCGGCCACGGCCAGTTCGGGCCTCACCTGATGAGGGAATGGTTGCTCCGAGGGGCACTCATCCTGGCTTGGTGCTCGTGGATGTGGATGACAGTCTGCATCGTCGTCGAGCTGAGGGCGTGGAGGACCGGGCGACGGTCGGTGCGCCTTCCGGGAAGCCGGTCGGCGCAGTCGGTGGCCGCATTCCTCATTGGGACCACACTGACCGTGTCTGCGTTGGGTCGGAGCACTCAGGCGATCACGGCGTCCTCGCCGGCGGCCACGTCCACCACTGGAGCGCCGACCACGACGCTTCGGGTCATCGACGACGCGGATCCAAAGGATGTGCGTCCTCCGTTGACCGCACCGGCGGGTACCAGGCGGGGGATCGATGGCGTTGAAGTGGTGAATCGCGGCCAGGGTGTCCTCGGCGGCGGCGGCGGCGGCGGCGGCGGCGAAGACGACCGACGTACCTCGCTGGCCGTGCTCGAGGACCTCCCCGCTCCGGAGAGGCCTCACGTGATGGCTCCGCGGTGGGCTCCGCACGCCTTCGTCGGTCCGCCGGCAGCGGCGGAGCCGACCGCACGAAGCACCGGAGCCGACGGGTCGGTCGGTCGGCTGCCCGGGACCCACGTGGTGGTGCCGCGGGAGACCCTCTGGTCGATCGCCTCGGACCGACTGGGTTCTCCGCTCCGCTGGAAAGAGATCGCCACCATCAATTACGGGCTCCGCCAGCCCGACGGTGGTCAGCTATCCGAGGACCATTGGATCCGGCCTGGATGGGTGCTCCACCTCCCTGGCATGCGGGACGGCGCTGGTTCGGCCGAGCCGACGTCGACTCCGGCGCCGGTGACGACGGCTCTCGAGATCTCGACCGAAGAGGTGACCGTGCCGGGTGGTCGGGTACCTGTGTCCGGATCGATGCGCAACGGTCCGGTCCCGGTAGTGCCCATCGGAGGCAGCATCGTTGGCGCCGGGGTGGTCTCGATCCTCGATCGGATGAGGAGAGCGCAGCAGCGACATCGGACGGAGGGAACCTTGATCCGGCTCCCGGAACCTGCACGACGACGGGCCGAGGAACGCCTCCGGGTGGGTGATGGCATGGACGCCGTGTCATCGATCGATGCGGCCGTGGAGATGCTGCACCTGTGGCGGCACGGGGAGGGACGTGATGTTCCTCGAGTACGAGGAGTGCGGCTTCACGACGAGCTCGAACTCATCCTCGACGAGGTCGAAGAACCACGAGGCATCGCCAGTCCGTCTATGACCACCGATGGCGGTCGCTCGTTTGTTGTTGACCGGAGCGATATCCCTCGACGCACTCCCGTGGATGGAGCGAGAAGGGCGACGCGGTCACCCGCACCCTTGCTGGTCACCGCCGGGCGAGCCGACGATGAGACGATCATGGTGAATCTCGAGCCGCTCGGATCGCTGACGGTGCAGGGTGAGCGCGGTGCGTCCGAGAGCGTCCTGCGCTCACTCGCCCTGGAGCTGGCCACTTCGTATTGGTCGGGTCAGTTCGAACTCATCCTGGTCGGCTTCGGAGGCGAACTCCAACGATTCACCCGGGTGAAGACGACTTCCGATGTTCCGACGCTCATCGACCTGCTGTGCACGCGCAGGGTCGCTGCCCGCGCCCAACTGGGTTCGACAGAGTTCGCTTCGTTCGCCGAAGCCCGAGCTCTGACCCGCGGCGAACAGTGGGATCCACTGGTCGTGATCTGCGGCAACTCGGTAGAGGGTACGGCCATCGAGGAGATCCTCGACGTGGGGGCGGACGCCGAGGTCGGGATGGTCGTCATTGCCACCGGAGTGGGGCGTGAGTCGTCCCACGTGGTCACCTGGTCGGGCGACCATTCGGCCACCACCCTCGATCTCCTTGCTTCGGTCGTCGAGCCGCAGATGATCGATGACGAGGAGATGGTGTCGGTGACGTCGCTACTGGAGACGGCGACAAGTCGCGATGCAATGCTCACCTCCGACGAGCCCTATGTCCATCTGGCGGTCCCCCTCCCGGCGGCTGACCATCCCCCGCGGCCCGCCGCCCGGGTTCCGGCAGCCACAACGGCCCGAGGCAGCCAGGTTCACGTGTCCGTGTTGGGTCCTATCGAAATCCACGGTGCGGCACGGGAATTCACCAGAGCGTGGGCAAAAGAGCTGGTCGTGTACCTGGCCATGCACCCCAACGGGGCCACCAATGACGCCTGGGCGACTGCTCTGTGGCCGGATCGTCTGATGGCCCCGTCCAGCCTCCACTCGACCGCATCGGTGGCCCGTCGGTCACTGGGCCAGGGATCTGACGGCAGCGATCACCTGCCACGGTCACACGGCAGGTTGGCACTGGCGCCGACAGTGGTGACCGATTGGAGTCGCTTCGTCAGCCTTGCCGACACCGACGAGCCTGAGGAGTGGCGTGCAGCTCTCTCACTTGTGCGAGGCCGACCCTTCGACGGACTCCGTTCCTCGGACTGGCCCATCCTCGAGGGCATCGCCCCGTCGATGGAGGCGGCGATCGTGGATCTGAGCGGTCGCCTGGCCGGCTACGCGTTGTCGAATGGCGACCCCCGGTGGGCGGAGTGGTCGGCGAGGAAGGGACTGCTGGTCAGTCCGTACGACGAACGGCTCTACCGGATGCTGATGCGGGCCGCCGATGCAGCAGGCAATCCGGCCGGGGTGGAGGCGGCGATGGGCGAGTTGGTGACGCTGGTCGCCGACGACATCGAGCCGTTCGACTCGGTCCATCCGAGCACGATCGAGCTCTACCGCTCACTCACCCGACGACGGAAGCGGACCAGCCGGTGACCGCCCGGTGGCACCCGGTGCACGCCTCACGCTCAGGTCGGTCTCCGGAAGACCCCGACCCTCAGAGCACCAACTCGGCCATGGTCTGCAGCGTGTCGGGGCTCCCGGCCACCAGCAGGGTGGTGGCGATCGACTCCCGCCATCCCTCGAGGTCGTCGCGGATCTTCTCCTTGGGGCCGATCAGGGCGGTGTCCTCGATGAGCGAGGTGGGGACGGCGGCCGCCGCCTCGTCCTTGCGCCCCTCGAGGTAGAGCTCCTGGATCTTGATGGCCTCGGCCTCGTACCCCATGCGGGAGAACACGTCGAAGTGGAAGTTCATCGACTTGGCCCCCATCCCACCGATGTAGAGGGCGATGAACGGCCGGAAGCTGTCGGCCGCCTTCTCGATGTCGTCGTCGATCAGGGTGGGGGCGAAGGCGATGACCTCGAAGTCGTCGGCGGTGTGCCGGGCCCCCGGTCGGGCGAACCCCTCGGCCAGGGCCGGCTCGAACGCCTTCACCGCGTTGGGGGAGAAGAAGATGGGGAACCACCCGTCCGCGATCTCGGCGGCCAGGGCCACGTTCTTCGGACCTTCGGCGCCCAGGATGATCGGGATCTCCTTGCGCAGGGGATGGACGATGGGCTTGAGCGCCTTCCCCAGTCCGGTGCCGCCCGGGTAGGGGAGCGGGTAGTGGGGACCGTCGCTGGTGACCACACCCTCTCGGGCCACCACCTGGCGGACGATGTCCACGTACTCCCTGGTCCGGGCCAGTGGCTTCTCGAACGACTGGCCGTACCAACCCTCGACGACCTGAGGTCCGGACACGCCCAGCCCGAGGACGAACCGGCCCCCCGACAGATGGTCGAGCGTGATGGCGGCCATGCCCATGGCGGTGGGCGTGCGGGCCGACAGCTGGCACAGGGCGGTGCCGAGGCGGACCCGGCTGGTCTGGGATCCCCACCAGCTGAGCGGGGTGAGTGCGTCCGAGCCGTAGGCCTCGGCCGTCCACACCGAGTCGAAGCCCAGCCGCTCGGCCTCGGCCACCTGTTCGACGGCGTTGACCGGTGGCCCCGATCCCCAGTAGCCGAGCTGCAGTCCGAGCTTCATGTCTCTCATCGATCTCTCCCCTGGTGCGTTTCGCCGACGACCATAGCGTCGGGCACCTCGGCCACGCAGATCGGCAAGGAAGGTTGCGGCTTCGGTTGTCGGGGATCTCGTCGTCGGTGCCGGACTGTGGATAGGCCCGGTGGGATGAGCGCCGGTGGCGGCTCCTGTCGGGTCGCCACCGGTGGTCCGCCGTGTCGGAACCACCTGATTGACTGGGGGCCACCGAGGGTGGGTCCGTTTGCCCGATCACCCGACCAGTCAAGGAGAACCAGGCAAGTGGCAGCACCGCCCGTGGCAGCACCACCAGCGAAAGCACTCAGCGTGTTCGACGGGGCCCGACCGGTCCGCCAGGGCGACCTCACCACCGAGACGGCGGGGATGTTCCCCATCCCCGAGGACGGCCGGTACGGGGCCAACTGGAGGAACTTCACCGTCTGGTTCGCCCCGAACATGGAGCTCTCGGGGGTGTTCACCGGCACCCTGGCGGCCACCCTCGGGTTGGGCGTGGTGCCCGGCCTGGTCGCCATCGTGGTCGGTGTCCTCCTCGGTGCGATCCCGGTGGCGGCGCTCTCGTTGTGGGGCCCGAAGACCGGCATGGCCCAGCTTCCCCTGGCCCGCCTCCCCTTCGGCAAGACCATCGCCATTCCCGCCCTGGTGCAGTGGTTCTCCGCCGTGGCCTGGGACGGACTGGTGGGGCTGTTCGGGGGCGAGGCGGCCCAGATCCTCCTCCACGTGCCGTTCGCGGTGGGGGTGATCATCGTCCTGGTACTGGAAGGCATGGTGGGCTTCCTCGGCTACGAGTTCGTCCACCGGCTCGAGGCGTGGGGCGCAGCCGTCCTCGCCGTCCTGTTCGCCGTCCTCAGCTACAAGATCATCCAGCACGGCAACTTCCCGATGCACAACACCGTGCACGGCGGGGCGGCCGTCGGGATGTTCGTGCTCATGATGACCATCGCCTTCAGCGGAAGTTTCAGCTGGACCACCTATGCCGCCGACTACAGCCGGTACATGGGCAAGGACACCCCCCGCAAGCCGCTGTTCTGGTTCACCTTCGCCGGTCTGTCCGGCTCCTTCCTCTGGGTCTACGCCATCGGGCTGCTCGGGGCGAAGACACTGAGCAACCAGACGGCGGCCGGGGTCCAGACCCTCATGGGCGGCGGATTCCTCGGCGTGCTCGCCCTCGTCGCCATCGTCTTCGGTGCCATCACCGGTAATGCCATGAACGACTACTCCGGGTCGTTGGCGGTGCAGGCCGGCGGGGTGAGGATCAAGCGGCACGTCTCCGCTGCCTTCGGAACGGTGTTCGCCTTCTTCCTCATCCTGTGGATCCACAACGGGAACACGTCCGCCAAATTCGAGAACGTGCTCCTGTTCACCGCCTACTGGATCGCCCCCTTCCTCGCCGTCGTCCTCATCGACTGGATCGATCGCAAGGACACCATCAACCGCACCACGCTGGTCCACATGCTGGAGTGGAGGAACCTCAGGTCGGGATGGCCGGCACTGGTCTCGCTGGCGGTCGGCTTCGGGGCGATGATCCCCTTCATGGACACCGGCCTGATGGTGGGTCCGATCTCCAACGCACTCGACGGGGCCGACATCTCCTTCTATGTCGGCTTCGTGGTGGCCGGCCTTGTCTACTTCCCGCTGCGGAGGCTTGCGGCACACCCGACCATCGACGCCGCCATCCCGACCGGGTCATCGGCTGAGGCCGTCCCCGGCCACAGCCCCGACTAGCGCCCGGACCCCGTCGAGCCCCTCTGTCGCATCAGGGACTCAGGCTCAGCCCATCGGGGCGATGAAGTGCTCGGCGAACTGCTCGCACATGGCCAGGCGCGCCGCGAGGATGGACTCGGGGGTGTCGCCCTCCTTGGCCTGGACGCCCATCCACGGCGCACACAGGAGGTCGGTGACCCCGGCGTCCTCGAGCCGGCGGTAGAGGTCGAGGTCGGGGAAGGCCTTGACCGCCAGGTAGATCGAGAACGGATCGTTCTCCCGGCCGGCGCGCTTGAGCGCGTCCTTCACCTTCTCCACCTGGGCGAACCCCTCCTCGGGCGTGGCCGCCCCGGTGTTGATCCATCCGTCGCACAGCGTCGAGGCACGCAGGAGTGCCGGCTCGGAGTCGCCCCCGCACAGGATCGGCACGGGCCGGGTGGGCGCCGGGTTCATCTGGCAGAGGGGGACGTCGTAGTAGGTGCCGTGGTACTCGACCCAGCCTCCCTGCCACAGGGCGCGCAGGGCGGGGATCATCTCGTTCAGGCGCTTGCCACGGGTCCGGAAGTCCTGGCCGGTCTGGATGTACTCCTCCTCGCACCAGCCCACGCCCACGCCCAGGTTGACCCGGTTGTCCGACAGGACGGCCGCGGTCCCGACCGACTTCGCCACGGTGATCAGGTCCCGGACCGGGGCGATGTAGATGCCGGTGGTGAACGTCACGTTGGTGGTCAGCGCCCCCAGCGCGGAGATCAGGCACATCGGGTCGGGCCAGGCCGCCTCCTTCTCCCAGAACGGCGCCCCGTCCGGCGCCTTGGAGTAGGTGTAGCGGGACTTGAGGTCCTTCGGATTGAAGAGATGGTCCGAGAGGTAGACGCCGGAGTAGCCCAACGTGTCGGACGCGGTGGTCAGGGTGAAGACCTCGTCCAGCGGGAGGAATTGGAGGGCTTGGTGGAAGCGCATGGTCGGCGTCGCTTTCTGGGTTCGTTCCTCGGAGGAGGTCGGGCTGATGGGGGGCGGTGCGGGTCGGCCGACTACCGGCCGAGCGGGGCCGACGGGGTGAACGCCACCGGGATGTGCTTCACCCCGTTGATGAAGTTGGATCGCAGGCGCTGGACATCGCCGTCGAGCCGGATGTCCGGAACCCGGTCGAGCAGGCGGTCGAACATCACCCGGATCTCCATGCGGGCCAGGTTCGCCCCCAGGCAGAAGTGGGGGCCGCCGCCACCGAAGGCCATGTGATTGTTGGGTGTCCGGCCGATGTCGAACACGTCGGGGTTCTCGAAGACCGAGGCGTCGCGGTTGGCCGAGATGTGCCAGAACACCACTTTGTCGCCCTCGGTGATCTTCTGATCCCCGATGACCACGTCGGCGGCGGCCTGGCGACGGAAGTGCATCACCGGTGACACGTAGCGCAGCATCTCCTCGATGGCCGAGGGGAGCAGCGAGCGGTCGGCCCGCAGCCGCTCCCACTGGTCGGGGTGGTCGAAGAAGGCCACCATCGCCCCCGAGATGAGGTTGCGGGTGGTCTCGTTGCCGGCCACCGCCAGCAGCATGAAGAACAGGTCGAGCTCGAGCGAGGTGAGCTGGTCGCCCTCGATCTCCGCCTGGGTGAGCACGCTGAACAGGTCCTGGTGGGGATCGAGCCGCTTCTTGGCGCACAGCTCGTCGGCATAGGCGAACAGCTCCATCGACGCCTGCACCGGCGCCTCGGCCTCCTGCTGGTACTCGGGGTCCTCCGAGCCGACCATCTTGTTCGACCAGTCGAACATGAGATGGCGGTCCTCCTGGGGCACGCCCATCAGGTCGGCGATCACCTGGAGGGGGAGCTCGGCGGAGATCTGCTCGACGAAGTCGGCCGAACCGGCCTCGCACACCGAGTCGATGATGGCGTCGGTGGAGGCGACCACGTTGGCCTCGAGGTCGCGGATCATCCGGGGGGTGAACCCCTTGTTGACCAGGCGCCGGTACCGGGTGTGCATGGGCGGGTCCATGTTCAGCATCATCATGCGCTGCTGGCCCAGCACCTCCTCGTCGAAGTCGTGGAACAAGGTGGCCGCACGCTGGGACGAGAAATTGGTGGAGTCCCGATTGACGGCCACGCAGTCGTCGTACCGGGTCACCGACCAGAAGCCGTCGGCGAAGCCGTTGGGGTCCGGGTGCCACTGGACGGGCACCTCGCGACGCAGATAGGCAAACCACCCGTGGGGGACCGCCTCCACGAAGTTGCCGGGGTCACACAGGTCGATGTCGGTAACTTCCATGGTGTCTCCCCCGAACGCCTCGCCCGACGGCTCGGCTGGATAGTTGCTGCCCGCCACCGGGTGGTGACGAGCCTGGATCCCCTCTAGCCACGATGACGTTTCTAGAACGTGTATCAGTTATCATAGGCGAGTCGTACCCGGGCGTGGATGGGATGAGGTCCGGTGGGACCGGTGCAGATGCCGGTCCATGAGGGGGGATAGGGGCGAGACGGGCACGGTTGCCCGAGCGCCACCGACCTCTCGTCGTCCGGTCCGCAACCACCGTGGACGCTGGCCGGACACCCGATGGACGCCAGGCAAGACTGACCACGCAGCGGCAGCAGCACCGAAGGATTCAGCACCGAAGGACCCAGCGTCGACCGATCGCCGTGCAGAGCGCCGATCAGCCGGCACAGAGTGGAGGGATCACACGTCATGCACCTCGAGGAGACCCCCGAGCAACAGGCCCTGCGGGCCGAGCTCCGTGCCTACTTCGCCGGACTCCTCACCGACGAGGTGCGCCACGAGCTGGACCACGAGTCCGAGGGCGGTGCCACCTTCCGGAGGATCGTCCGCCAGATGGGCTCCGACGGCTGGCTGGGAATCGGTTGGCCCAAGGAGTACGGAGGCCAGGGCCGACCGGCCAGCGACCAGTTCATCTTCTTCACCGAGGTGCAACGGGCCCGGGCCCCGTTCCCGTTCGTCACCCTCAACACCGTGGGCCCCATGCTCATGAAGCACGGGACCGAGGAGCAGAAGAAGTTCTTCCTTTCGGGCATCCTGGCCGGCGAGATCAACTGCGCCATCGGCTACACCGAGCCGGAGGCCGGCACCGACCTGGCCTCGCTGCGTACCCGGGCCGTGCTCGACGGGGACGAGTGGTTGATCAACGGGAACAAGATCTTCACCAGCGGTGCCGACCAGGCCGACTACATCTGGCTGGCCGCCCGCACCAACCCCGATGCCCCCAAGCACAAGGGGATCTCCATCATCATGGTGCCGACGTCGACACCCGGATTCTCGTGCACGCCCATCGTCACCGTGGGCGGGGTGGCCACCACCGCCTCGTACTACACCGACGTGAGGGTCCCCCGTTCGGCGCTGGTGGGCGGCCTCAACGAGGGATGGCGTCTCATCACCGGGCAGCTCAACCACGAGCGGGTCGGCCTGGCCGCGGTGAGTGCCCTGGCCTCCCGGCTGTGGGGTGAGGTGGCCGACTGGGTGACCGAACGGGACCTTGCCGACGTGGGCTGGATCCAACAGGACCTGGCCCGCACCTACGCCCTCCTCGAAGCACAGAAGCTCCTCAACTGGCGGATGACCGCGGCGGTGGGGGACGGCACCCTCGGCCCGGCCGACTCGTCGGCGGTCAAGGTGTTCGGCACCGAGTCGACCGTCGAGATCTACCGACGACTCCTGGGCATCGTCGGCGCCGGTGGCTACCTCAGTCCCGGATCTCCCGGAGCGGTGTTGCACGGCGACCTCGAGCGGGCCGGACGCCAGGCGCAGATCAACACCTTCGGTGGCGGCGTGAACGAGATCCAGCGGGAGATCCTGGCCACGGCCGGTCTGGGCATGAAGCGGTCGGCCCGGTGAGCAAGCCCGACACCACCGCATCAGACACCGCCGCGCCGGCGCCCGCCGCATCAGACACCGCTGCATCAGATTCTGCTGCGCTGGACCACCGGCTGCAGGCCCTGGTGGGGAAGCCGACGGGACCGACGGTCACTGCCCCTGATCTGGTCAACCTTCCGATGATCCACCACTGGGTCGAGGCGATGGGGGACTTCAACCCGGTGTACGTGGACGATGCCGCAGCCCGCAAGGAGGGGTTCGACGGGATCATCGCCCCGCCGACCATGCTCCAGGCGTGGATCATGCGCGGCCTGCGAACCTCGCTGGAGATGGACCGGGCCCGGGTCAGCGGGGAGGCGCGCGGCGACTCGCCCAACGACCTACTGATGGCCATGCTCGACGATGCCGGCTTCACCTCGGTGGTGGCCACCAACTGCGACCAGCACTACGAGCGGCCGTTGGTGCCCGGCGACCAACTCCAGGTCACCTCGGTCATCGACTCGGTGTCGGGGGAGAAGGCGACCGGGTTGGGAGTCGGCCACTTCGTGACCACCCGGTCGGAGTACACCGACCAGAACGGCGACCCGGTCGCCACCATGCTGTTCCGCATCCTCAAGTTCAGGCCGAGGGAGAAGGCCCCCGAGCCCAAGGTGAGGCCGAGGCGACCCCGCCCCGCCCTCACCCAGGACAACCGGTTCTTCTTCGAGGGAGCCAAGGAGCACAAGCTGTTGATCCAGCGGTGTTCGAACTGCGGCACCCTGCGCCATCCGCCGAGGCCAGCGTGCGCCACGTGCCAGTCCTTCGAATGGGACGCGCTCACCGCGTCGGGCCGAGGCACCATCTACAGCTTCACGGTGAACCACTACCCGCAGGTCCCGGCGTTCGACTACCCGCTGGTGGTGGCCCTGGTCGAGTTGGAAGAGGGCACCCGGCTGGTGGCCAATGTGGCCGGCATCACCCCGGAGACGGTGGCCATCGGCATGCCGGTGATCGCCACCTTCGAGGCATTCGACGACGACCTGACCCTGCCGGTGTTCCGACCGGTCACAGAGGCGCCAGCCACCACCGAGACGGAGAAGAGCTGATGGACTTCACCTTCAACGAAGAGCAGACCGCGGTGCAAGAGACGGTGAAGGGGATCTTCACCGGCCGGGTGACCCCGGACCGCGTCCAGGGGATCGAGTCCTCCGAGGACCGCTTCGATCGCGAGCTCTGGACCGACCTGGCCCGGGCCGACCTGTTGGGCATCTCGGTGCCCGAGTCGCACGGCGGCGGCGGCTACGGCATGGTGGAACTGGCCCTCGTCCTCGAGGGTCAGGGCCGGGCGGTGGCACCACTTCCGCTGTGGGCCACCCTGGTCCTCGGCGCTCTCCCCATCGCCGAGTTCGGGTCCGAGGCGCTGCGGGACACCCTGCTCGCCGGCGTGTGCACCGGTGACGTCGTCCTGTCGGCAGCACTGGCCGACGTAGCCGGCGACCTGGCCGTGGGTGGCCCGGGCCGACCATCGGTGAACGGCAAGGTCGACGGTGACGGCGTGGTCCTGTCCGGCACCGCGTTCGCCGTCCCCTACGCCCACGTGGCCGACCGCGTTCTCGTCCCGGTGGCCCTCGACGACGGGGTGATCGTGGCGGCGGTGGACCCGAAGGCGGAGGGGGTCACCATGGAACGAGCGGTCACCACCAATCGCGAGATCCACCCCCATCTCCACTTCGACGGCGTGGCGGTCGGTGGCGACGACCTGCTGGCCGGCGGCGATCCGTCCCGCGGCGCCGAGGTGGTCACCTGGATCCTCAACCGGGCCTGGACGGGGCTCTGTGCCCTCCAGGTGGGCGTGACCGAGGCGGCCGTGGCCCAGACCGCCGAGTACCTCAACACCAGGGAGCAGTTCGGCCGCCCGCTGTCCACGTTCCAGGGGACCATGCTGCGGGCCGCGGACGCCGCCATCGACACCGAGTCGATCCGGGTCACCCTCTGGCAGGCGGCGTGGCGGATCGACAACGACCTCGACGCCGACCTGGCCGTCAGCGTGGCGTCGTGGTTCGCCGCCGAGGCCGGGCAACGGGCCGTCTTCGCCACCCAGCACCTCCACGGAGGCATGGGGGCGGACATCTCCTATCCGATCCACCGGTACTTCCTGTGGGGCAAGCAGATCGAACTGCTCCTCGGGCCACCGAGCGGTCAGCTGGCACGGCTGGGCTCCCAGCTGGCCGGTGAGCTCCGTGCCGGCCGGAAGGTGACGGCATGAGCCCCGAGACGTCGACCGCCAACCCCACCACCCTCCGGTTCGAGGAGGTGTCGGTCGGGGACCACCTTCCCGAGGTGCCGGTCCCCCTCACCCGCACGCTGATCGTGTCGACCGCCATCGCCTCACGCGACTACCAGGACGTCCACCACGACTCGGTGCTGGCCGTCGAGCGAGGCTCCAAGGACATCTTCATGAACATCCTGTCGACCAACGGGATCGTCGGACGGTACGTGACCGACTGGTCGGGTCCGGGTGCGGTGCTCACCGACGTGAACATCCGTCTCGGCGCCCCCAACTACCCCGACGACACGATGACGCTGACCGGGTCGGTCACCGAGGTCGACCCCGCATCGGGTGTCGACGGCAAGGGGGCGGTGGTGGTGACCCTTCGAGGGGCCAACGGTCTGGGAGACCACGTCACCGGCACCGTGCGCCTGCTCCTGCCCACCGGCGACACGGAGGCGGGCCGATGAGCGGCGAGACCCACGCCTTCACCGGCAACACGGCCATCGTCGGGATCGGGGCCACCGAGTTCTCCAAGGAGTCGGGTCGCAGCGAGCTGCGCCTGGCCTCCGAGGCGGTCGACCTCGCCCTGCGCGACGCGGGCATCGCCCCCTCCGAGGTCGACGGCATGGTCACCTTCAGCTCGGACACCAACCCGGAGATCGAGATCGCACGCAGCCTGGGCATCGGCGAGCTCACCTTCTTCAGCCGGATCCACTACGGCGGCGGCGCCGGGTGCGGCACGATCCAGCAGGCCGCCATGGCCGTCCAGGCCGGAGTGGCCGACGTAGTGGTCTGCTACCGGGCGTTCAACGAGCGGTCGGGCAACCGGTTCGGCGCCGGCGTGCAGGACCGTCCACCGATCCCCAACGCGGAGACCGCCAACTTCGCCTGGTACGCGCCGGTCGGACTGTTGACCCCGGCCCAGTGGGTGGCCATGGCCGCCCAGCGCTATCTGCACGTGACCGGGGCCACGTCCGAGGACCTGGGCCGGGTGGCGGTGGCCGACCGCAAGCACGCGGCCACCAATCCCAAGGCCTGGTTCTACGAGAAGCCGATCACCCTCGAGGAGCACCAGGCGTCACGGTGGATCGTCGAGCCGCTCCACCTGCTCGACTGCTGCCAGGAGACCGACGGCGGTCAGGCCCTGGTGGTCACCTCGCTCGACCGGGCCCGTGACCTGCAGACCACGCCGGCGGTCATCAGGGCGGCGGCCCAGGGAGCGGGCCCGGGTCAGGAGATGATGACCTCCTACTACTACGACGACCTGTGCGGCCTGGGGGAGATGGAGGCGGTGGCCCGCCAGCTGTGGCAGACCTCCGGACTCTCACCGGCCGACATCCAGACCGCCGTGCTCTACGACCACTTCACCCCGTACGTCCTCTACCAGCTCGAGGAGCTGGGATTCTGCGCCAAGGGCGAGGCCAAGGACTTCGTCCGGGACGGCAACATCGAGATCGGGGGCGGGCTGCCCATCAACACCCACGGCGGCCAACTCGGCGAGGCCTACCTGCATGGGATGAACGGGATCGCCGAAGGCGTGCGCCAGGTGCGCGGCACCTCGGTCAACCAGGTACCCGAGGTGAACCACGTGCTGGTCACCGCCGGCACCGGCGTGCCCACCAGCGGGCTGATCCTGGGCGTCGACCGCTGAGCTGAGGCCCGACCCGATCGGTCAGACGGCGCAGCTTCGTGCTGCGACAGCGGTCGCCCGCCGACCGCCCGGCGATCCCCGCTGTTCCGGCGGTCGCTTGGCAACGTCGCAGAGCAGGCGGTCGGCCACGGTCGAACAATCGACTTGGCCCGTGCACCGTTGCCCAGGGGGAATCAGCCATGGTGGTCGTGCAGCCCGTATCGGTACCGTCCGAAGCGCCGAGTCCGGTGGAGATGGCCTTCGGCCAACCCGAGCGCCAGCGTCGAGTCACCGTGTTCTTCCGGCCGATACTGGCCATTCCCCAGTACGTGGTCCTCTACTTCCTCAACATCGCCGCCACCGTGCTGGTGTTCATCGGTTGGTTCGCGGCACTGTTCACCGGCCGCTTCCCCGACTCGTTCGCCGAGTTCGTGTCGGGCTATCTCCGTTGGCGGGCGCGAGTCGATGCCTACACATTCCTGCTGACCGACCAGTATCCGCCGTTCAGCCTCCGTGGCTCGGCGGGCGATCCGGTGGACCTGACCGTCCGCACCGGACGCCTCAACCGCTGGTCCGTGCTGTTCCGGTACTTCCTCGCCCTGCCTGCTGCCCTGGCCGTCGCTCTGCTCGCCGTTGGCGCAGGCATCTTCTGGATCGTCACCTGGGTGGCCACCCTGGTGAAGGGATCACCGCCTCGGGCACTGTTCGAGGCCAATGCTGCGACATTGAGGTTCCAGTACCGACTCACGGGCTACTTCTTCATGCTCACGTCGTTCTACCCGGCTCAGGTCATGGGCGACGAGGCGCTACCGGAGCCTGTCGTCGCCGGGCCGCCACCCGCCAGCCCGGTGCCGCCCTTCGTCGGGGAAGCCGAGACCACCGCAGCTGTCCAGTCTCCGGTGGCTGCTCCCGCTCCGCCTCCACCTCCGCCGGTGGCGCCGTTGCCCCCGCCCCCGTACGCGACGGGTCCGGGCGCTGCACCCGTACCCGACGCAACAGGTGCCGGCACACCACCCGCGCCGTACGCGCCGGTTCCGGGGGCGCCTGCCCCGCCGTGGTCCGGCCCGGCGGCGGTCGCGGCCCGGCCCGAGTCGAGCTGGCGCCTGGTCCTCTCCTCCGGCGCCCGCACGATGGTGGTCGTCTTCTTCGTCGTCGGTGCACTCGGTATCGCCGGCTACGTCGCGCTGCTGGCGGCGATCGGGGGGAACACCGGTGTGAATTCGGTACAGGCAGTGGTGGCCCAGAGCCAGGCGGTCACTGCCTACAACACCCTGAGCAAGCAGGCGAGCTCGTTCGCTGCGGCCAGCAAGGCGTGCGCCAGCCAGGATGCCGTCGGTGCGACGGGGTGCCTGGCGTCGAACGACGCGTCATTCGCGTCAGACCTGCGTGACTACGTGTCGACGCTCAATGGGATCGACTTCCCATCGCAGGTGGCGCCTCGGGCCTCCGCCGCCGAGGCTGCAGCAACGTCGGCCGCGTCGGTGCTGGCCAACCTCTCGACGTTGGGCTCGGACCCCCAGTCCTACGCCAGCACCGTCAACTCCCTCAACGTCCAGAGTCTGTTCAACGCCATCGACACCACCTTCTCCAGACTCAACACGGCGTTGCTCAACGTGTAGCTCGACGGCCGGCGACTCCGGGCCGGCGCCAGTTCCGGTCCCTCAGCGCTCGGCCACCACCCGGTCCAGCTCGTCGGCGTCGGCCTCGGTGAGCACTTGGTAGGCGGCGTCCTTCTGGGGTCGCCACCACACCGTCTCGGTGCACCGCCACCCTTCGTTGCGCAGCACCCGCTTGAGCACCTTGCTGGTGGCGGTCACCGGCAGCTCGTCGGTGAGCCGGAGGTACTTGGGCGCCCACTTGGTCCCCATGTCGGTCTCTCCGGCCAGGAACTCGGCGAACCCCGACGGGTCGAACGAGACGCCGGGACGCAGGAGCAGGGTGGCCATCACCTGGTCGCCCACCACGGTGTCGGGAACGGCGTAGACCGAGGCCAGCACCACGTCGGGATGGCGCTGGAGGATCCCCTCGACCGGGGCGGCGGCGAAGTTCTCCCCGTCCACCCGAAGCCAGTCGTAGTCGCGGCCACCGAAGTAGAAGAAGTCGTCATCGTCCCGGTAGGCGAGGTCTCCCGTCCAGTACCAGCCGTTGCGGACCCGGGACGCCTCGGCCTCGGCGTTGTGCCAGTACCCCTCGAACCCCGCCCCCCCGGTCTGGCTGACCATCTCGCCGATGGCCTCCTCGGCGTTGAGCAGCCGACCGTGCTCGTCGAAGACGGCCCGGGGGCACTCCTCGCCGGTGTCGGGGTTGATGATCAGGGTGCCCGGGAGGGCCCGGCCCAGGGCTCCGCGAGGGGTGTCCGGGGTGCGCTGGACGGAAGCCCCGCCCTCGGTGGACCCGTAGGCGTCCTGCACGGTGCAGGCGAAGCGCTCGGCGAACCTGGCCACGTCGGCCTCGGCCGCCTCGTTGCCGAAGGCCCGATGCAGCGTGTTGTCGGCGTCGTCGGGTCGCTCCGGGGTGGCCAGGATGTACGACAGCGGCTTGCCAACGTAGTTGAAGTAGGTGACTCCGTACCTGCGGACGTCATCGATGAACTGGGAGGCGCTGAACCGCTCGCGCAGCGCGGCAGTGGCCCCGGCGGCCAGGGCGGGCGCCCATCCCGCCATCAGGGCGTTCGAGTGGAAGAGGGGCATCGCCAGATAGCAGACGTCATCGGGGGTGAGCTCGAACATCTGGGTGACGATGGTCCCGATCCGGGCCAGACGCCCCTGGCTGCACAGGCAGGCCTTCGGGGCGCCGGAGGTACCCGAGGTGAACAACAAGAGACCGAGCGAGTCCTCGGTGACCCGGGTGTCGGCCTGGTCGGGGAGGGGGGCGCCGGCCACCGTAGCGAGCAGCGCTGCGTACGGGGTGGCTGCTCCGGCGGGTCCGCCGTGCAGCTCGCCGGTGGGACCGTCGACCACCAGGATCCGCTCCGGCGGGAGGGCCGGCCCGAGATCGTGCCCCTCGACCAGGGAGAAGTAGTCGGTGTTGGTCACCAGCAGCTGACACTCGGTGTGGGCCAGGTCGCGGGCCAACTCGTCGCCCCGGTGGGTCGGGTTCCCCCCGACCAGCACCGCTCCGGCCAGGGCGGCCCCTCCCATCCAGAAGACGTACTCGGGGACGTTGTCGAGCAGGAGGGCGACGTGGAAGGGGCCGGGTCGCCGGAGCGAGGCCAGCAGCGCGGCCCGCTCGGCCTGGGCGGTCACCACCTGGTCGTGGGTCCAGCTCCGGTCCTCGAAGACCAGGCCGATCCGGTGGTCACCGGCCCGCTTTCGGATCAATTCGTCGATGGTCTGCATCGGTTTCCCTCTGGCCCCCTGGTCGTGTGTCCGACAGCCTGACAGAGCCGCCGACGGTAAGCGTGTTCGCCCTCTCCTCAGGGGAGCTAGGCACAAATCTGGAACGCGTTGCAATTTATCAGAACGCCGTGTTACCGTGATTTGGGGCTGGGACGGAGCGAGAGGAGCACCACCACCATGGAGTTCGGAGTCTTTCTGAACGGGTACCTTCCCGGCCAGGCCGCCCACGATCCGGCCTGCGAGCACGAGATGTTCAAGCGCGAACTCGCCTACGCAATCGAGGCCGACAAGTACAACTGGAAGTACGTCTGGGTGGGGGAGCACCACTCCCTGACCGAGTACAGCCACTCGTCAGCTCCCGAGGTGGTCATGGGGTACCTGGCCCACGCCACCGAGCGGATCCACATCGGCACCGGCATCATGAACCTCTCCCCGCGGGTCAACCATCCCGTCCGGTCGGCCGAACGGGTGGCCGTGCTCGACCACCTACTCGAGGGTCGCTTCGAGTGGGGCACCGGCCGCGGGGCGGGCAGCCACGAGATCGCTTCGTTCAACATCCTCGACAAGAACTCGACCAAGGCGGAGTGGAACGAGGTCATCCGCCAGATCCCCCGCATGTGGGAGGAGAAGGACTACATGTACGAGGGCGAGAGCTTCACCGTCCCGTACCCGCACAACATCCTGCCCAAGCCCTACGAGGGCAAGGGCCATCCTCCGATCTGGGTGGGCTGCGGCAACCCGGCGACCTTCACCCAGGCCGGCGAGCTGGGTATCGGCGCCATCGCCTTCAACTTCGAGCCCATCTACAACCTGAAGGGCCGGATCGACGCCTACAAGGAGGGGATCGCCAACTGCACCGAACCCCTCGGACAGTTCAAGAACGACAACGTGATGATGACCAACGCGGTCATCTGCCTCAGCGACCGCAAGAAGGCACGGGAGGTCGCCCTGCGCCGTGGCCGTGGATACCTGTACTCGTTGGTGTGCAACTACCACGACACCATCCCCCATCAAGAGGGCGTCCCGGTATGGCCCGAACGTCCCAGCACGATCAGCGACGAGGCCATGCTCGACTACTTGATCGAGCAGGGCTGGATGCTCTGCGGTGAGCCCGACGAGGTGGCCGAGCAGGTGTCCAAGTACCAGACTGTCGGCTGCGACCAGCTGGTGTTCGGGCTGCCGTCGGACTCGCTGATGGAGGACGAGGTGCACGAGATGCTCGAGATCTTCGGCACCAAGGTCATCCCTCAGTTCGACGCCGACCCGGTGCACTCGACCACCCGGTACCGGCAACTGGCCAAGCCCAAGTACCAGCCCTTCAACTTCCCGGTGCCCGACGTGACCGTGGAGGAGCTCCCCACCAACGCAATGATCCAGTTGGACGGCACCCGGGTCATGTAGCGGGCAGCGGGGCGTCAACGCCCCGCCGACGCCCCGCCAGTCGAAGGACCGCACGCCGCCGGCCGACCACCCCGTCGAGGTGACGGGGGAGGCGGGCGTTCCGGCTCGGGCCACCTGAAGGCCGAGTCGGCATCGGGAACGGGCGCCGTCACGTCGCCAGGAGCTGCGCTCGGCCGGCCCGGCTGCCCGGGCTCCTGATCCCACCGGACCTGATCCCACCGGACCTGATTCTCCGTCGCCCCACCCGTCGCCCCCACCGGATTCGGTGAGTCTCACCGTCTTGTAGAGGGTGAGACTCTCTACGTGAGGGTTAGAGTTTCCACGCCGTGAGCAGGTCGTCCACCGTGGTCAGGGTCGTGATCAGGGGGAAGGTGTTGTCCAGGACGGCATCGGCGTACTGCTGGGGGATGCCGGCCACCGTGTCGCGGGGGACCACCACGGTGTAACCCAGGTTGACCGCCTCGATGGCCAGTCCGAGCACGCCCAGGTTGACCGACACGCCGGTGGCGATCACCGTGCGGACACCCAGGCTCCGCAGCCACGGGTCGAGTGAGGTTCCGGAAAAAGGTGAGACGCCGTGGAGCCGCGACGAAACCAGGTCGCCGGGTTCGGGGCCGAGCTCGTGGATGAGCTCGGTGGGGGGAGTCCCGGTCAGCAGGTGGTCGGGCCTGCGGACCACGGCCGCCACCAGCTGGCAGTTGACAGGCGAGCCCACCCGATCGGCCCGGAACTCGGCCGTGCAGTGCACCACCGGGATCGACAGCGCTCGTGCCGCGGCCAACACCCGGGCCGTGTTGGGCACCACTCCCACCCGTCGGGCGGCGTCGGCCAACTCGGGGAAGGAGCTGAGGTCGCCGACCACGCCGCGTTGGATCTCCATGGTCAGCACCGCGGAGCGGTCGGGGGCGGCGATCTCGCTCAGGTCGACGGGCATGGCGGGTGGATCAGCGGGACGTGGAGCGGTCGGGCCGGACGAGGGTCAATGGCCCGATGCGGTCCGAGCGCCGCCGCTGTCGCTCTCCTTCGGCACATTGGTCACGATGTCGGCCGCCCACCGGTAGTCGGGCTTGCCGCTGGGGGACCGCAGGATGGTCTCCACCTCGTGGAGCTCGCGGGGCACCTTGTAGCCGGCGATGTGCTCACGACAGTGGACCTGGATGTCCTCGAGCGAGGGGTGCTTGCCGGTCCGCGGTTGGATGATGGCGGCGACCCTCTGGCCCCACCGGTCGTCGGGGGCGCCCACCACGATGGCGTCGAACACGTCGGGGTGGGAACGCACCGCCGATTCGACCTCCTCGGGGAAGATCTTCTCGCCGCCCGAGTTGATGCACACCGAGCCCCGTCCGAGCAGGGTGACCGAACCGTCCTCCTCGACGGTGGCGAAGTCACCCGGCATCACGTAGCGGATCCCGTCGACATGGATGAACACCTCGGCCGTCTTCACCGGGTCGTTGTAGTAGCCGACCGGGATGTCGCCGAAGCGGGCGATCTTGCCGATCACCCCGGAACCGGGCTCGACCGGCACCAGGTTCTCGTCGAACACCACCGTGTTGCCCAGGACGGAGACGGTGGGCCCGCTCTTCATGGCCGTATTGTCCTTGCCCATGGTCACCATGCCGTTGTTGCCCGACTCGGACGAGCCGATGGCGTCGACGATGACGATGTTGGGGAGGTGTTTGAAGAACTCGTCCTTGACCGGGGCCGAGAACAGCGCCGCCGACGAGGTCACCGCCAACAGGGAGGACAGGTCGTAGTCCGCACCCGGGTCGTCCAGGGCCTCGATCAAGGGCTTGCCCATGGCGTCACCGGTGATCATGATCGAGTTGGCCTTTTCGCTCTCCACCAGGCGCCACACCTCGTGGGGGTCGAACTTGGGCACCAGGATGGTCCGGTTGCCGACGAAGCTCTGCCCGATGACCGACCACTGGGTGGCACCGTGCATGAGTGGGGCGATGGGTAGAAGGGTGATCTGGCCACCCTGGCCCTTGGCCACCATCTCCTTGGGGTGCTGGATCCGGGTATTGGTGTGAGGGTCGACGCCGCCGCCCAGGGCGTAGAAGACGTCCTGGTGGCGCCAGACCACGCCCTTGGGCATGCCGGTGGTGCCGCCCGTGTAGAGGATGTAGTGGTCATCGTTGGACCGCGGACCGAAGTCGCGATCGGGACTGCCGGCGGCCATGGCCTCTTCGAAGGGGATGGTCCCCTCGGCCAGCGGCTGGCCGGAGCCGTCCTCGATGGCGATGACCAGACGGAGATCGGGCAGCTCGGGGAGGAGGTCCGCGACATTGGGCCCGAACTCGGCCTGGTGGACCAGGGCGACCAGGTCGGCGTTGGCAAAGAGATAGCGGAGCTCGTCCTTCACGTAGCGGTAGTTGATGTTGATCCACACCGCCCGCAGCTTGAATACGGCCCACGCCGTCTCCACCCACTCGACGCTGTTGAGCGAGTAGATGCCCACGTGGTCGCCCGGACCGATGCCCTGGGCGGCGAGGAAGTGGGCCAACCGGTTGGCACGGGCTTCCATCTCGGCGAAGGTGCGGCGTTCGCCTGCGGCGACCAGATACTCCCGATCACCGAATGCATCCACGGCCGCCTCGAACATATCAGCGAGGTTGAACGTCATCGGGCGTTTAGTAGAACACGTTTCCATTCAGGCGGCAAGAGCACCCGGTGGGCGACGGAAGGGCGGCTCGCGGTGCGGCCCGGACCACGCCCGCGACAATTCCTGCCGCCCTGGTAGGGGCGGTCCCGCCGACCGGTCCAGGGGTCGGGGCCTGGCTGTTCAATCCAGGGTTTCGGCCGCGGCGGCGGCCGGCAGCGACGGGGACGGCGCGGCGGGCAGATCCTTGACCGAGGGCGCGTCGAGCCCCCGCACGGCTTCGCGTACGCTGGCGGCCAGCCCGGGGGCGTCGAGACCGAGTTGGGCCAGGATCCGGTCGGGCTTGCCCTGGGCCAGGTAGGCCCGGGGGATCCCCACGCTGACCACCGGCGGACAGGTGCCCAGAGGACGGGACCTTCGCACAGCGTCGGCCAGGTACGAGCCGGCACCTCCCTGGCGGATGCCGTCCTCGGCGGTGACCACGACCGCGTGGCGACCGGCATCGGTCACCATCACCGGATCGGGATCCGAGACCACCCGGACGTCCCACACGGTGAGGTCGATGCCCTCGTCCATCAACAGGTCGGCGGCCTCCTGGGCGACGGTGACCATCTTTCCGACCGCCAGCATGCACACCGAGCCGTCGCCGGCCCGCACCTGGCGGGCGTGCAGCCCCGATCCGACACAACCGTGCTCCACCCAGGGGGCGGGTGTCTTGGGGAAGCGGATGATCGAAGGCCCGTCGAGGGTGAGGGCCTCGGCCAGCATCACCTCGACCTCGAGGGCCGAGGACGGGGCGAACACCGTCATCCCCGGGATGGACAGCCCGAGCGCCATGTCCAGCACGCCGTGGTGGCTCGGACCGTCGTCCCCGGTGATGCCGGCGCGGTCGAGGACCAGGACCACCGGCACCCGGTGGAGGCCGACGTCGAGGTTGGCCTGATCGAAGGCCCGGGAGAAGAAGGTGGAGTAGACCGCCACCACCGGACGGAGGCCGGCCATGGCCATGCCCGCCGCCGCGGTCACCGCGTGCTGCTCGGCGATGCCCACGTCCACGAAACGGTCGGGGAACCGTGCCTGGAACGGCAGGAGCCCGGTGGGCCCGGGCATGGCTGCGGTGATGGCCACGATGCGGGGATCGCTTTCGGCCAGATGGACCAGGGAGCGGGTGAACCCGTCGGTGTAGGTGGTGACCGGAAGTGCGGCCACCGGCGCTCCGGTGGGCACCGGCGAGTCACCGTTGGTGGAGCCGTCAGGAGCGGTGCCCGACCCGTGGTCGGAGCCGTCGTGCACACGGCCTTCGGGGTGGTCGACCGGGTCGGCCACTGCGGCCACGCTGACCTTCACGTCGTGGAGGCGTTGGACTTCGTCTTCCTCGGCCGGGGCGTAGCCGCGACCCTTCTGGGTGAGCACGTGGACCACGATCGGACCGGGCCACTCGGCCGCATTGGCCAGGGCCAGTTCGACGCCGGCGACGTTGTGCCCGTCGATGGGACCGGCATAGCGGATCCCCAGCGCCTCGAAGAACGTGTGGGGAGTGACCACCTCGCGCAGTGCGCTGGTCAGACCGTGCACGCCCGAGTAGGCCAGCTCGCCGACGCCCGGGAGCTCGCGCAGCAGGTGACGCAGGCGCTGGCGGGCCTGGACGTAGGCCGGGTTGAGCCGGAGGTGGGTGAGGCTGAGCGAGAGGCGCGACACGGTGGGGGCGTAGGAGCGGCCGTTGTCGTTGAGCACGATGACCACCGGCTTGCCGGAGTGGCCCAGGTTGTTGAGCGCCTCGTAGGCCATGCCCCCGGTGAGGGCACCGTCACCCACCACGGCCACCACCCGGCGGGCGACGCCCTGGAGCTCGAATGCGCTTGCCAGCCCGTGGGCGTAGCTGAGGATGGTCGAGGCGTGGCTGTTCTCGACCCAGTCGTGCTCCGACTCGGTGCGGTTGGGGTAGCCGGACAGGCCGCCCGCCTGGCGGAGTTGGGTGAACGCCTCGCGACGACCGGTCACCAGCTTGTGCACGTAGGCCTGGTGCCCGGTGTCCCACAGGATGACGTCGCGGGGGGAGTCGAAGGTGCGGTGGAGGGCGAGGGTGAGTTCGACCACGCCCAGGTTCGATCCGAGGTGGCCGCCGGTCGCTGTGACCGAGTCGACGATGAATGCCCGGATCTCGTCGCAGAGGATGGCCAATTCCTCCGGCGTCAACGACCGGAGGTCGGCAGGGCTGTCGATGTGTTCGAGGATCATGATGTGGAGACCACGCTACCAGCGTGCCGGTGAATCGAGGTCTGGCCGAGGGCGCCGGACGGGCCGACGGACGGCCCGATCCAACCGGTGCGGTCACAGTGACGCCGGGTCGCCGCCGGGTCGCCGCCGTAGCGCCGTCGGACCCTCGGTCCCGTCGCCCACGGTGACCCCTGACATCTGACACCTGACGACGCGTCAACTAACTTCGACCCCGGGCGATGACATGATCGCCCGGGGTCGAAGAAAGGGGGAGGGACCGTTGCAGGCACCACACCGGGACGACGAGTTCCATCCACCGACCACCACCGACCCGTTCTGGACCGAGACCTGCTGGTTCACCTTCACCGTCCCCGAACGACGGCTGTCGGGGCAGTTCTACCCGTTCTTCCGGCCCAATCAGGGGGTGGTATCGGCCGCGGCCTACTTCTGGGACCGATCCGGAAGCACCACGGCCGACAGTCTCCACGCCCGCCACTTCTGGCACCTCCCCATACCCGACCAACCCCTCTCGGACATCCGGCTGGCCAACGGGATCGCCTACCGGTGCGTCGAGCCCCTGCACCGCTACGAGCTGTCCTACCGCGACCCGGACGCGGGGGCCGCGTCCCAGGCCACGTCCGTCGATGGGGGCGGTGAGACCATCCGGGCGGAGCTCACCTTCACCTCCATCGCCCCGCCGAACTACCTGGGTGATTCCCACCTCGACCAGCCCGGCCGGTACCAGGGGACCATCGTGCTCGACGGGGAGGAGATCACCGTGGACTCCTTCGGGTTCCGCGACCGTTCCTGGGGGCCGCGTTCCCAGTTCGGTCGGGGCATTCACGGGACGCCGGCCCGGTGTGGCGGGTACAGCTACGCCACCGCCTCGGACCGGGACGCCTTCCACGCCATCACCATGGACTTCGGGACGGGGAGCATGGCCATCCACGGCTACGTGCTGCGGGACGGGACGTGGTCGAAGGTGACCGGCGGCAGCCGGCGGGTGCTCGAGCGGGACGCGCACTCCGCTCATCCCACCGTGGTGGCGCTCGACCTCACCGACGAGTCGGGCCGCGAGCTGCACGCCGAAGGACGGTGCCTCAACGGCCTGGGGCTCTTCCTCAATCCCAACCTCTACTCGGTCAACTGCCTGACCGAGTGGTCCTTCGACGGCATCACCGCCTTCGGGGAGGACCACGACAACTGGAGCGCCAACGGCATCAAGGAGTTCCTCCGCTCCTCCCCGTCGACCGATTCCGCCGTCCACGCGACCGATCCCGCACAACGCGGGACACCGCCCACGACCGACCCGACCCACCGCCGATTCCACGAGGAGCGCACAGCATGACCATGACCGACGGCCCCCGCAGCGAACGTCCCCAGACGTCGACACGCGACTACGACGAGCTCCGGGCCCAGCTCGAGGCCTGGCTCGGGGAGCGGGTGCCCGGCGCCACCGTGTCCGCCCTCATCGTGCCCGAGTCGAACGGCATGTCGTCGGAGACCGTGCTCTTCGACCTCGCCGTTCCCGGTGAGGCCGAGCCCCGGGCCCTGGTCGCCCGCATCGCCCCGGACCCCGCGGCCGACCCGGTGTTCATGGTCTACGACATGGAGCGGCAGTTCCTCACCATGCAGATGGTGGCCGAGCACACGGACGTGCCGGTCCCCAAGGTGCTGTGGTTGGAGCCGGGCTCGGACGCCATCGGGGTGCCCTTCTTCGTCATGGAGCGGGTCAACGGCATCGTCCCCCCTGACGTCCTCCCCTACACATTCGGGGACAACTGGTTCTTCGACGCCAAGCTGTCCGATCAGCAGCTGCTGGAGCGCCGGGCCGTCGAGGTCGTCGCCGCCCTGCACCAGCTGACCGCCGAGGGACCGGCCGGATTCCTGGCCGGGCCCGACGACGGCGAGAGTCACCTCCGCCACCACGTTTCCGAGCAGCGGGCCTACTACGACTGGGTGGCCGCCGACGGTGTGCGCTCACCGCTCATCGAGCGGGCCTTCGAGTGGCTCGAGGAGCACTGGCCGGAGAACGAGAACGACGCGTTCTTCAGCTGGGGGGACGCCCGGGTGGGCAACATGATGTTCGAGGACTTCAGCCCGGTGGCGGTGCTCGACTGGGAGATGGCCTCGGTCGGTCCCCGCGAGATCGACATCGGCTGGATGATCTACATCCACCGGTTCTTCCAGGATCTGGTGGAGGACCTGGGCATGCCCGGCATGCCTCATATCCTCAAGCGCGACACGGTGGCCGACATCTATGCGGCCGCGTCGGGCTACGTGCCCAGGGACCTCGACTTCTACACCGCCTATGCGGCACTGCGGCACGGGATCGTGATGTTCCGGATCACCCGCCGTTCCATCCGGTTCGGGGAGGCGGTCATGCCCGAGGATCCCGACCACGCCATCCTCCACCATGCCCACCTCGCCCGCATGCTGGACGGCGTCTACTGGGGGGACCTCTAGGGGGAGCGGCCAGATCAGGCCGGACCCATCAGGCCGGACGGAGCCGGCCCCACGAGCGACCGATGCGCACCACGCCGGCCACGCCGAGGACGGCAGCCACCACCATCAACGCCATGGTGACGACCATCCGGGGATCGGCGGGTGAGCCCGAGGTGCCCGTCGGCGCTCCCGTCAGGAACCAGGGGGCGGCGACGGCCATCGAACCCCACCACACCGCCGCGGCCACCGTCATGACGACCATGGCCAGCGCGGCCAGCATGGCCATGGCGGCCTCGAACGCCAGCAGATGACGACCCAGCGGCAACCGGCGCCCGACGGTAACGGCAACCACCGTCCACAGCGCCAGGGTGGCCACCACGAGCGCCGCCCAGGTGCCGAATGCCACGCCGTAGGCGAGGTCTCCGCCATTGCGCTGGACACTCGACAGGGAGTGGGCCCATCCCGCCAGACCGAGCGTGGCGGCAACGGTGACCACCGCCACACCAGAGGCCCGGAGCAGGGGAGTGCGGACCACCGGCCAGCCGCGGTGGGAGACGAAGGCCACCAAGGACGGGACGGCGGCCAGGGCTCCGAGCGCCACCAGAACCGCACCGGTCGTCGCGGCCACTTCCACCGTGGTGAAGGCGTGGAAGGGGACGGCCTTGGACCCGACCGGCACGGATGCGCCGAACCCTTCCGAGAGCTTGGCAAATGATGCGCCGGCCACCACAGCCACGGCCCACGCCGCCAGGACGAGCAGCGACCCGGCGCGCACCTGCTCGGCCGGGGGCCTCACGTCACCGAGAAGGCCGGCGTGATGACCGTGCTCCCGGAGGCCCGCCCGGGCCAAGGCCAGGTGCAGCCCGACGCCGGGTCGTCGGCCGTCGAGGTGGTCCTCCACCAGCGCGTTCAACTCGTCGCCGTAGCGATCGCGCCACGCCTTCGGATACCACCGGAGCAGGCCCGCACGGGTCGACTTCGGTGCCGTCATGCCGGGCCCGCGATCAGACCCAGCCGGGTGGCGCCCACGTCGGCGATCCGACGCATGTCGGCCACGGCGGTGGCGAGAGCGGTCGAGCCCGCCGCGGTGATCCGGTACGGCTTGCGCCGGTCCTCTCCCTCGAGCGGCTCGATCAGGCCCCGCTCCTCGAGTCGGGTGATCGCCCCGTACAGCGCACCGGGTCCCAGGGTCACGCCGGCGAAGGACTCGATGTCCTTGGACAGGGCGTGCCCGTGTTTGGGGCCCGATGCCAGGCTGGTGAGGATCAGGATCGGCGGGTCGTTCGGGCGCCGAAGCGCACTCGCGGTGCGGGGCTTGCTCATGTCCTCACCATACTACGTACGACGTAGCTACGCAATACGTAGCACTATTGAGCCCTCATCAAGGGCGTGCCCATGCCGCAGAGCGGCCGCCATGGTCAGACCACTCGGCGTCCTCCGGCCGTCAACGCACGTTGGCCAGGAACGCCTCGCGGTCGACGATCACCCGGATGAGCTTGCCCGCGGCCACCAGGCCGGCGCTCTCGGAGACGGACAGGGTGAAGACCAGCCGCCGGCCCTCGATGCGGTCGAGCGTGGCTTCGGCCCAGACCACCCCGCCCACACCCACCGGCACCAGGTGGTCGAACTGCATCCGTTTGCCCACTGATGTACACGACTCGGGTAGGTGCCCCTCGATCGCCTTGCAGCTGGCCTCTTCGCACAGGGCCATCAGCCGGGGGGTGGCCAGCACGGGCACCGTGCCCGAGCGGAGTGCCTGGGCGGTGTCGGCATCGGTGACGGTCAGCTCGATTCGTGCGGACAGACCGGTGTGTGGAGTCACGCCGGTACGATACGTGACACAAGCAGGCGTCGGCCACCTAGCGCCGAGCAGTACAGCGAGGAGGCTGTCGTGATCGATTCCCCGGTGCTCGAACGGGTGCTGTCCGAGGCGCTGCGACACGGCGGCGAATTCGCCGAGGTGTTCGCCGAGGACCGGTCCACCTCGTCCGCCCTGCTCGATGACGGCCGGGTGGAGGAGCTCTCGTCCGGCCGGGAGCGGGGAGCCGGCATCCGGGTCGTCTCCGGGGAGACCACCGGGTTCGCCCACACCGCCGACCTCACCGAAGCAGGCCTGCTCCGGGCCGCCGAGGCCGCCTCGGCGGTGGCCCGCAGTGGTGGCGGTGGCACGGCCACCGTGGCGGTCGGCCCGCTCGACCGGGGAGCCCCCGACGGCAGAGGCGCTGGACGCGCGGCCCTGACGCCCCTCGGCTCCAAGGGGGACACCCTGGAGCTGCTCAACCGGGCCGACGATGCCGCCCGCTCGACCGGGTCGGGTATCACCCAGGTCCAGGCCGGATGCGGAGGCTCCCGGCGCCAGGTGCTCATCGCCAACTCGGAAGGCCTCTTGGCCCACGACCAGCAGGCACGCACCCGGTTCTCCGTCTCGTGCGTGGCCACCGGCGACACCGGCCTGCAGACCGGCTTCGAGTCGGCGGCACGGACCCTGGGGTTCGAGCTGTTCGACGAGGTGTCGGTGGAGGAGCTGGCCCAGCTGGCGGCGGGACGGGCCCTGTCCAAGCTGTCGGCCCGCCCGGCCCCCTCGGGGGAACTCCCGGTGGTGCTGGCCGGAGGGAGCGGCGGCATCCTCTTCCACGAGGCGTGCGGCCACGGCCTCGAGGCGGATCACATCGTCAAGGACGCATCGGTCTACACCGGCATGGTCGGACAGCAGGTGGCCAGCCCGCTGGTCACCCTGGTCGACGACGGCACGGTCGGATCGGAGTGGGGCACCTTCGCCGTCGACGACGAGGGACGCCCGGCCCAGCGGAACGTCCTCATCGAGAACGGGATCCTCACCGACTACCTGTGGGACTACCTCCGGGCCCGCAAGGAGGGGCGCCTCTCCTCGGGCAACGGCCGGCGCCAGACCTACCAGCACCTGCCCATGGTGCGGATGACCAACACCTTCTTGTTGGCGGGGGAGGAGGATCCCGACGAGATCGTCGCCCAGACGCCCCGCGGCGTCTATGTGGCCAAGCTCGGAGGTGGCCAGGTCAACACCACCACCGGCGATTTCGTCTTCGGCACCACCGAGGCCTATCTGATCGAAGGGGGCAAGATCACCGAGCCGCTGCGGGATGCCAACCTGATCGGCAACGGCCCCGAGGTCCTCAAGCGGATCGATGCGGTGGCCACCGACTTCTCGATGACCCCGGGCACCTGCGGCAAAGATGGCCAGAGCGTCCCGGTCGGGTGCGGCCAGGCAACCATGCGGCTGACCGGCGTGACCATCGGGGGGACGGCCGAATGAGCACCGACCTCGACCCCACCGGACCTTCCGCCATCGCCGACGGCGATCCGGACCAGCTGTTGGCAATCGCCGACCGGGTGGCCGGCTGGGCCCGCTCCGGCGAGGACATCGAGGTCTATGTGGCCCGGGGCGACGAGACGGAGATCCGGGCCTACGCCGGCGAGGTGGAGTCGCTCACCTCGGCCACGTCGGCCGGCATCGGCATACGGGTCGTCGTCGACCATCGGCTCGGATTCGCATGGGCCGGCTCCCTCGAGCCCTCGGTACTGGAGGAGACCCTGGCCGAGGCCCGGGACAATGCGTCGTTCGCCACGGCCGACGAGCACGTGCAGCTGGCCGTGCCCGACGGGGTGCCCGCAGTCCCGGTCGACCTGTGGGACGAGGGCCTGGCCGGGGTGCCCACCACCCGCAAGGTGGAGCTGGCCCTGGCACTCGAGGCCCAGGCCCGGTCCGCCGACCCCCGGATCCGCCAGGTGGACCATGCCGACTACGGGGACGGCTCGGTGGAGACGGCCCTGGTGTCCACGACGGGGATCCGGGCCTCGACCCGGAAGACCTCGGGGTTCATCTCGGTGGGGGTCATCGCCGGCGAGGGTGAGGCGAGTCAGACCGGCGGTGGCTTCAGCGTGGGCCGTGGGTTCGACGGGCTCGACCTGGACAAGGCGACCGACGACGCGGTCACCCGGGCGGTGCGACTGCTGGGCGCCACGAAGGGGCCCTCGGGCCGGGCCACCGTGGTCTTCGACCGTCGGGTGGCCACCACCTTGTTGTCCGTGGTGTCCTCGGCCCTGTCCGGTGAGGCGGTGGCCAAGGGCCGGTCGTTCTTCGCCGGTCGGATCGGCGAGATGGTGGGCGACCCGGCGCTCACCCTGGTCGACGATCCCACCGATCCGCGGGCCTACGGGGCCGCCGCCTACGACGCCGAGGGCCTGGCCTGCCGGCGCAACGTGCTGATCGATGCCGGCATGCTCCGGGCCTTCCTCTATGACACGGTGTCCGCCTCGCGCTCGGGGGTCACCTCGACCGGGTCGGCGGTCCGGGGTGGGTTCTCCGGTACCCCCGGACCCGGCTGCCGGGCACTCACCCTGGCTCCGGGGCCGGAAGGCTACGACGAGGACGGGGTGCTGGCCGCAGTGGGGGAGGGCCTGTTCGTGCAGTCGATGACCGGGGTCCACTCCGGGGTCAATCCGATCAGCGGTGACTTCTCGGTGGGTGCAGAGGGACTGATGATCCGCGACGGCAAGCTGGCCGAGCCGGTCCGCGAGATCACCGTGGCGTCGACCCTCCAGCGGATGCTCCAGTCGCTGGTGGCGGTGGGAGCCGACCTCGAGTGGCTCCCCGGCATCGCTGCCGGTCAGACGTTGGCCATCGGGGACATGCAGCTGAGCGGGACCTGAGTCTCCCCGTCGCGGGGGAGGGCACGGGTCCGTCTGCCGGCGGTCGACCCCTCGGTGACCGACCACGGGTCGGGGGCACCCCCGAGACCCTCACCGGACCGCCGGAGCGGATCCCCTTCGAACGTGGTGATGTGCCCGGTTGGGCCGACCGATTGGCCTCGGTGATGCGGCTCCTACTTGACCGAGGCGGTGGCCTTGGTGCAGGCGTCGAGGGCGTTCGGCGTCGAGGTGTAGTAGATCGACCCGGTGATGGCCAGGCTGTAGGGCGCCGCCCCCGCCGCAGTCGGCGTGGCGCCCACCCAGAGGGGGCTGGCGCCGGCCGACGCCGCTGACGAGGAACCTGACGATGCACTGGACGCTCCGGCGGTGGTCGACGCCGCAGTCGCCCCGAAGGCGAGCACGAAACTCTGGATGATGAAGAGTCGGGGGAAGTTGTCCAGCCCGTTGACGAAGGCGGTGATCTGGCCGTAGTTGCCGGTGACCGCCAGGGTGGTGGGCACCGCCACAACGCCGGCGGGAGTAGTGGTTCCTCCGGTGGTGGCGGCTGTGCTGGTGGAGGTGGCCGGCGTGAAGCCGCTGAACTGGGTGAGGCTCACGCCGGTGCGGGCGGTCAACGCGTTGAACTGGTTTTCGAAGGACGACTCATGGGCGGCGAGGTCGGTTGGACTCTCCACGCTGGGGATCTGCGTGGCGATCTTCTGGAGGTCGGCGCAGCTGC
>JADGOG010000081.1 GCA_017883065.1 Acidimicrobiales bacterium
GACGATCAGGCGCGCGCCCTCCCCCGCCCGGCGGACCAGGGAGGCCACCGCCTGGCCCGATTCGTTCATGAAGGTCTGGGGCACCGCCACCAGCACCCGGCGGTCGCCGATGCGGATCTCACAGGCCTGGGCGAAGAGGCCCTTCTCGTTCTTGAGCCGTGCCCCGTGGCGCACGGCCAGTTCGGCGGCCGCCTCGGCACCGGCGTTGTGCCGGGTGTTGACGAACTCGATCCCCGGATTGCCCAGGCCGACGACGAGGAAGTCCGCCGGCGTCCCCGACCGGGGAGAGGCCGTCGCCCGTCGGTTGCGGAGCAGGGCTTAGCCCTCTGCGGACTCGGCGTCGCCAGACTCGGCGGCAGGCGCCTCGCCGGCTTCTCCCGCGAGGGCTGCGGCAGCTTCGGCCTCCTCCTCGGCGGTGGCCTGCACACGAGGGGGCTGTCCGGCGACCACGGTCGCCTCCGGGTCGGTCTCGAGCTCGACGCCCTTGGGAATGGCGATGTCCGAGACGTGCAGGGCGGCACCGATGGTCAGCTCGGAGATGTCCAGGTCCACTGACGGCGGGATGTCGGCCGGCTTGGCCTTGATGGCCAGGGTGAACAGCTGCTGGTCGACGATGCCGTCGCCGTGCTGGACCTCGATCGGCTCGCCCACCAGGTTGATGGTGATCTCGGCCGAGATCAGCTCGTCACGGCGGACGATCTGGAAATCGATGTGGGTGACCACGTTCTTGAACGGGTGGCGTTGGATGTCACGGGCCAGGGTGAGGAAGTTCTTGCCGCCCACCTCCAGCGACAACAGGGTGTTCAAACCGGCCTCCCCCGACAGCGCGATCTGGAACTCGCGGCCACCGACGGCCACCGGAATGGGGTCGGCACCGTGGCCGTAGACGACACCGGGGATCTTTCCCTGGGCCCGGAGACGACGCGTCGAACTCGAACCGAGCTCACGGCCGGATTCTGCGGCAAGAACGACTTCGGGCATGCGGGAACTCCTCAAGTGATGCGGACACGGGGGCAGGGCTGCCCGGGATCGATCGCGCCGAGGGGGTGAGGATCACGGGGAGCTGCTGCTGACGGCACACCATGATAGACGAGCCACCGCCTGCCGGGCCACAGGGGGGCATGACCCGGAGCCGGCCGGGCCTTGACGGGGACCGGGCAGGGACCGACCAAGTGCCGATCAGGCGCCGAGGCGCAGGCCGGTCACCGAGGAGAGCTCGGCCAGGGCCACCGCCGGGTCGACCACCTTGATGGTGTGCATACCCATGGCCCGGGCCGGTTTGAGATTGATCCCCAGGTCATCGAGGTAGACCACCTCGTGGGGCTCCACCCCCACCGCATCGCAGGCCAGTTGGTAGAAGCGCGGCTCGGGCTTGCGCACCCCCACCACCCTCGATTCGACCACCACGTCGAACAGCTCGTAGATGGCCGCCACCTCGGGCGGGGTCGACTGGTCGCCGAGGGTGAAGTTGTTGGTCACGCAGGCCGTCTCGAACCGCTCGGTGCACCGCCGCACCGCCTCGACCATGGCCGGACGCACGTCGCCACTCAGCAGGGACAGCACCACACGCCCGTCGACCCGGTGGCCGAGGGCGGCCGCCTCGGCCTCGAAGGCGGTGGCGAACCCGTCCATGCCCAACTCGCCGCGCTCGAGGTGGGCCCAGGCGTTGTCGTCGGGATCGGTCGAGTTGACCAGCCGGATGAACCCGACCGGGAGCCCCTCGTCTCGTTCGTAGCGCGCGAAGGCCTCGAACGGACTGGAGGTGATCACCCCGCCGAAGTCGAACATCACCGAGCGGATCACCGTCCCGCCCCGAGTCACCGAACCCTCAGGCCAAGTTGTCCCCGCCGAAGATCTCCGACACCGAGGTGTCCTCGAAGACGGCGTCGATGGCATCGGAGATCAACTTGGCCACCGACAGCACCTCCAACTTGTCGAAGCGACGGTCCTGGGGGATGGGCAGGGTGTTGGTCACCACCACCTTGGTCAACACCGAGTTCTTCAGCCGGTCCACCGCCGGATCGGACAGCACGGCGTGGGTGGCCATGCACCACACCTCGGACGCACCCCGGTCGACCAACAGATCGGCGGCGGCCACGATGGTCCCCGCGGTGTCGATCATGTCGTCGATGAGCACGCACTGGCGGCCCTCGACGTCGCCGACCACATGGAGGGCCTCGACCTGGTTGGACTCCCCGCGCAGGCGACGCTTGTGGACCACGGCGAGGTCGGCGGTGAGGCTCTGGCTGAACCGCTCGGCCACCTTCACCCGACCGGCGTCAGGGGCCACCACCACCAGGTCGTCGCTACGCTTGGTGCGCAGGTAGTCGACCAGCACCGGTGCCGCGGTGAGGTGGTCGAAGGGGACATTGAAGAAACCCTGGATCTGGCCGGAGTGGAGATCGACGCTGACCACCCGGTCGGCCCCGGCCACCGAGAGCATGTCGGCCACCAGCTTGGCCGTGATCGGCTCGCGCCCCGAGGCCTTGCGGTCCTGGCGCGAGTACCCGTAGTAGGGGCAGACCGCGGTGATCCGCTTGGCCGACGCCCGCTTGGCCGCGTCGATCATGATCAGGTGCTCCATCAACGAGTCGTTGACCGGGCCGCAGTGGGTCTGGATGATGAATACGTCGCTGCCCCGGATCGACGTGTCGAACCGGCAGTGGATCTCGCCGTTGGCGAACTCGCGGAGGTTGGCCTCGCCCAGCGTCACCCCCAACTGCATGGCGACGTCTTGGGCCAGCTCGGGGTGCGAGCGACCGGACACCAGTTCGAGGCGGCGGCGAGGCGTGAATTCCATGCCCACGACGCTACTCCGCCCCGTCCGTGGCGTTGCCCATCGATCCGTCGCCCGGAGGCGGGACGCCTTCGCTCCGGCCCACCACCGCACCGGCCGGCACCTCGGTCCCCTCGTCGAGTACGGCGAAGGGGCCGACACGGGCGTCGGATCCGATCACCGAGCGCCGGCACACGCTCGAGGCCACGGTGGCCCCCTCGCCGACCACGGTGTCGACCAGGTGGGCGTCGGGGCCGATCTCTGCGTGGGACCCGATCACGCACGAGCCCTGCAGGATGACGCCTGGGAGCAGCACCACGTCCGGCTCCACGACCACGTCGACGTCGATGTAGGTGCGCTCGGGGTCCCACATGGTCACGCCTCGTCGCATGAACCGCTCATTGATCCGGTCGCGCAGCTCGGCCTCGGCCACCGCCAGCTGGGCGCGGTCGTTGACCCCGGCCACCTCCATGGTGTCCTCCACCACCAACGATCCGACTCGGTGACCGGCCTCGTAGAGCACGCCGATCACATCGGTCAGGTAGTACTCACCCTGGGCGTTGGCCGGGCTGAGCCGCCGGAGGGACGGGGCCAGCACCGACTTTCGGAAGCAGTAGATCGAGGTGTTGATCTCGTGCACGTCACGCTCCTCGTCGGTGGCGTCCCCGTGCTCGACCACCCGGGCCACCACGCCGTCGCGCCCACGGACCACCCGCCCGTACCCGGTCGGATCGTCGAGCTCGGCGGTCAACAAGGTGGCCGCAGCGTCCGAGGTCCGGTGTTGCTCGACCAGAGCGGCCAACGTGGCCGGCCGGAGCAGCGGTGTGTCGCCGGGCAGCACCACCACGTCCCCGTCATCGCCCGTGTCGTCGTCGGGAAGGCCGGTCAGGGCCACGGACATGGCGTCCCCGGTGCCGCGCTGCTCGACCTGCTCGACGAACTCGATGGCCATGCCGGCCGGAGCGTGCTCGATCAGCGTCTTGGTGACCCACTCGGCCCGGTGGCCCACCACCACCACCACCCGCGAGACGGACAACTCGGCCAGGGCGTCGAGGACGTGCAGGACCATCGGGCGACCGCACAGCCGGTGCAGGGGTTTGGGGCGGGCCGACCGCATGCGGGTGCCCTCGCCAGCGGCCAACACCACCGCCGAGAGCCGCCGCCCCGTCCCGGGCACGTCCCTCGGCGACCGGACCGCGTCCGAATCGTCGTGCAACGGGATCTGCGGATAGGTTCGGATCACCACGAGCACCCACCCCGTTCGCCCGGCCCCCTGACTCGGTTCGCAACGTGCCGCGGTGCATTGGTCATGGGGCCTATTCTTCCCACGTCGGCCCGGGCAATGCGACCCGACCGCCAGCATTCACCATCCATGCCCGTCCTCCCCACCACCATCGACCCGAACTCGGACTCCTTCCGGGCCAACGAACGCGCCCTGCTCGAGGCGGTCCACGAGGTCGACGCCCAGCTGGCCACCATCCGGGCCGGTGGCGGCGAGCGCTACGTGGCCCGGCACCGGGAACGGGGCAAACTGCTGGCCCGTGAACGGGTCGAGCTCCTCCTCGACCGCGACTCGGCCTTCCTCGAGTTGTGCTGCTTCGCCGGCTGGGGTTCCGAGTACCAGGTGGGTGCGTCGCAGGCCGTGGGGATCGGCGTGGTCGAAGGGGTCGAGTGCCTGATCGCCGCCCACGACCCCACCGTCCGGGGTGGTGCCATGAACCCCTACTCCTTCCGGAAGGGGGCCCGGGCCGCGGACATCGCCCTGCAGAACCGCCTGCCGGTGATCAACCTGGTCGAGTCGGGTGGTGCCGACCTTCCCGCTCAGGCCGAGCTGTTCATCCCCGGCGGCCGGGCCTTCCGTGACATCACCCGCAGTTCGGCGGCGGCGGTGCCCACGGTGGCGCTGGTCTTCGGCAACTCCACCGCCGGCGGTGCCTACGTGCCCGGCATGAGCGACCACATCGTCATGATCGAGCAACGCTCGAAGGTCTTCCTCGGAGGACCGCCCCTGGTCAAGATGGCCACCGGCGAGGAGTCGACCGACGAGGAGCTGGGCGGGGCGTCCATGCACGCCCGGGTGTCCGGCCTGGCCGACTACCTGGCTGTCGACGAAGCTGACGCCATCCGGCTGGGCCGCCAGATCGTCAGCCGCCTCAACCATCGCAAGCTGGGCCCCGGGCCCAGCCTTCCCGCCGACGATCCGGCCCACGATCCGGCCGAGCTGCTCGGGATCGCCTCGGCCGATCCCAAGGTTCCCTTCGACCCCCGCGAGGTGCTGGCCCGGGTGGTCGACGGGTCCCGGTTCGACGAGTTCAAGCCGCTGTACGGCACCAGCCTGGTCACCGGGTGGGCCTCCATCCACGGCTACCCGGTCGGGGTCCTGGCCAACCATCGTGGGGTGCTCTTCTCCGAGGAGGCCCACAAGGCCACCCAGTTCATCCAGTTGGCCAACCAGGTCGACGTGCCGCTGCTCTTCCTCCAGAACACCACCGGGTACATGGTGGGCAAGGAGTACGAGCAGCGCGGGATCATCAAGCACGGGGCGATGATGATCAACGCGGTGTCCAACTCCTCGGTGCCCCACCTGACCGTCAACATCGGCGCCTCCTACGGCGCCGGCAACTACGGGATGTGCGGGCGGGCCTACGATCCCCGCTTCCTCTTCGCCTGGCCCAATGCCCGCTCGGCGGTGATGGGCCCGGCCCAGCTGGCCGGCGTCCTCTCCATCGTGGGGCGCCAGTCGGCGGCATCCAAGGGCGTCCCGTTCGACGAAGAGGCCGACGCGGCCATGCGGGCGCTGGTGGAAGCCCAGATCGAAGCCGAGTCGCTGCCTCTCTTCCTGTCCGGCCGACTCTACGACGACGGCATCATCGACCCCCGTGACACCCGCACCGTGCTGGGCCTGTGCCTGTCGGTGATCGACAACCAGCCCATCGCCGGCACCCGCGGCTACGGCGTCTTCCGGATGTGATGGTGTGCCCATGAGCCCCAACCGATGAGCACCTACGCACCCATCCACAGCCTGCTGGTGGCCAACCGCGGCGAGATCGCCCGGCGCATCATGCGGACGGCTCAGACCATGGGCATCACCACGGTGGCCGTGTACTCCGACGCCGACGCCGACAGCCCTCACGTGGCCGAAGCCGATCTCGCCGTGCGGCTTCCCGGCAGCTCGCCCTCGGACACCTATCTGCGCTCGGCCCTCATCCTCGACGCCGCCTCGCGCACCGGGGTCGACGCCATCCACCCCGGGTACGGATTCCTGTCCGAGTCTGGCGACTTCGCCCGGGTGGTCACCGGTGCGGGATTCATCTGGGTGGGACCCCCGGCGGCGGCCATCGACGCCATGGGGTCGAAGATCGGCTCCAAGGACCTGATGCGGGCAGCTGGCGTGCCCACCCTCCCGTCGATCACCGTGAACGACGACCGGCTCCCCGACATCGTGGCCGTGGAGGAGCTGGGCTGGCCGCTCCTGGTCAAGGCGTCGGCGGGTGGTGGCGGCCGGGGGATGCGCATCGTGTGGGGCGCCAGCGACCTGGCCGAGGCGGTCATCGGGGCGCGACATGAAGCAACCTCGGCATTCGGCGACGGCACCGTCTTCCTCGAGCGCTACCTGCGCGAGCCCCGCCACATCGAGGTCCAGGTGCTGGCCGACGCCTACGGGGACACGGTGGCCCTCTTCGAGCGCGAGTGCAGCATCCAGCGGCGACACCAGAAGATCATCGAGGAGGCGCCGTCCCCCTTCGTCACTCCGGAGCTCCGGGCCCACCTGGTCGATGCCGCCGTCACCGCCGCGCGCGAGGTCGGCTACGTCAACGCCGGCACCGTCGAGTTCGTGGTGGACGCGGACGGCGAGCCCTACTTCCTCGAGATGAACACCCGCCTGCAGGTCGAACACCCGGTCACCGAGGCGATCACCGGCCTCGACCTGGTCCGCCTCCAACTGCTCATCGCCGGCGGCGCCCACCTTCCCCCCGAAGTCCACGCCGCAGTGGCCGCCGGGCCGCAGGGCCATGCCATCGAGGCCCGGCTGTACGCCGAGGATCCCGCCAACGGGTGGCTGCCTTCCACCGGCACGGTCCACCGGTTCGAGGTGGGTGTCGGCCCGGGCTCGGGGCCTGCCGGATCGGGCTCGACAGCGCGGGTGGACACCGGGGTCGAGTCGGGGAACATGGTCAGTCCCCACTACGACCCGATGCTGGCCAAGGTCATCGTGCACGCACCCAGCCGGCCCGAGGCGACGGCCACCCTGGCCGCCACCCTGGCCGGGGCCCGCATCCACGGGGTGACCACCAATCGGGACCTGCTGGTGCGCACCCTGCGCCACCCGGCCTTCGTCGGCGGCGACACCGACACCGGCTTCCTCGACCACCACGGGCTGGACCAACTGGCGGCCCCACTGGCCGACCACCGGGCGGTGCAGCGGTACGCCCTGGCCGCCGCCCTGGCCGAGCAGGCCGGCCGGCGGATCGCTGCCACCGTGCAGCCGTCCGTCCCCACCGGGTTCCGCAACAATCCGGCGGCGCTCCAGGAGGTCACCTACCTGGCTGGCGGGATGCCGATCGCGGTCGGCTACCGCTTCGACCGGGCCGGCCGCACCCTCGACGTGGCGGAGATCGACGGGGAGGTGGTCGAGGTCGAGATGGGTCCGGTCGCCCCGGACCGGGTCACCCTGTCCATCGACGGGATCACCCGCCACGTCCTGGTGGAGCAGCACGGCGCTATCACCTATGTGGACGGTCCCGACGGCAGCGCGGTGCTCGAGGAGGTGGATCGGTTCCCCTTGGCCGCCGACCAGCTGGCCGAGGGGTCAGCCCTGGCTCCGATGCCCGGGGGCGTGGTCCGGGTGCACGTGGCGGTGGGCGACACGGTGGAGACCGGTCAGCCCTTGGTCGTGCTCGAGGCCATGAAGATGGAGCACGCCGTCCACGCCACCGCCGCCGGCACGGTCACCGAGGTCCTGGTGGCCGAAGGGGACCAGGTCGAGACCGGCCGGACCCTCGTCGTCGTCGAACCCGATGCCGGTGATGGCGAAGGCGAAGGCGCCGGCAGCGCCATCCCGTCGGGGAGCACACGGTGAGCGGACCCCTCCGCATCGCCAACTGCTCGGGCTTCTACGGGGATCGGCTGTCGGCGGCCCAGGAGATGGTCGAGGGCGGACCGATCGACGTGCTCACCGGCGACTGGCTGGCCGAGCTGACCATGCTCATCCTCTGGAAGGGCTACCAACGAGATCCGACGCGGGGATGGGCCCACACCTTCCTGACCCAGATGGAAGCGGTGCTCGGCACCTGCGTCGACCGGGGGATCAAGGTGGTGACCAACGCCGGCGGGCTCAACCCGGTCGGTCTGGCCGACCAGATCCGGGCCCTGTCCGACCGGCTCGGCCTGAGCGTGTCGGTGACCCACGTGGAAGGGGACGACCTGCTCCCGCGCATCGGCGAGCTCGGGGCCGCCGGCCATCCCCTCGACCACCTCGACACCGGGCAACCACTGGCCGAGGCGAAGGGTGAGGTGGTCTCGGCCAATGCCTATCTGGGTGGGTGGCCGATCGTCGAGGCGCTGTCCGGCGGGGCCGACGTGGTCATCTGCCCCCGCATCACCGACGCGTCGCTGGTGGTGGGGCCCGCCGCCTGGCACCACGGGTGGTCCCCCAACGACTGGGACGCCCTGGCCGGAGCGGTGGTGGCCGGCCACGTCATCGAGTGCGGGCCGCAGGCCACCGGTGGCAACTACGCCTTCTTCACCGAGGTGCCCGGCGTCGACTACCCGGGGTTCCCCATCGCCGAGGTCGCCCAGGACGGTTCCTCGGTCATCACCAAGCATCCGGGCACCGGTGGCGAGGTTTCCGTGGGGACAGTCACCGCCCAGCTCCTCTACGAGATCGCCGGCCACGAGTACCCCAACACCGATGTGGTGGCCCGCTTCGACACCATCGCCGTGGAGCAGGAGGCACCGGACCGGGTGCGGATCTCGGGCACCCGGGGACTGCCGGCCCCCGACCAGGTCAAGGTCTGCCTCAACCTGCTGGGCGGATGGCGAAACTCCATGACGTTCGTCCTCACCGGTCTCGACATCGAGGAGAAGGCGGCACTCACCCTCCGGTCGCTGGAGCGGGCGGTCGGCGGCACCGACCGATTCGACGAATTCGACGCCCGCCTGATCCGCTCGGACAAGGTGGATGCGCCGATCAACGTGGAGGCCACCGCCCAGCTCCGGATCACCGTGAAGGACGCCGACCCCGACACGGTGGGACGCTCCTTTTCCAGCGCGGTCACCGAGCTCGCCCTGGCCGGCTACCCCGGGCTCCATCTCACCGCTCCGCCTTCGGGCGGCAGCGTCTACGGCGTCTACTGGCCGGCCCTGGTGCCGGCCGGCCTGGTCACCCCGGTCACCGTCCACGCCGACGGCCGCCGGGTCGAAGTGCCCCACACCGCCCATCTCGCACCGGGTGGGTCCGTCCCCGCCGACCGGGAGGGGTTCGTGGATGCGGGCAGCGACCACGCGGGTGGATCGTTGGCGAGCGGGCCCACCCGACACGTACCGATGGGCACCATCATCGGGGCCCGGTCGGGCGACAAGGGCGGCAACGCCAACGTCGGTCTGTGGGCCCGATCGGCCCAGGCATGGGACTGGCTCGACACCTACTTGACCCTCGAGCACTTCCGGAGGCTGTTGCCGGAGGCCGACGGCCTGGAGATCCGGCGCTACGCCTTTCCCAATCTCTTGGCCCTCAACTTCGTGGTGGTCGGCCTGCTGGGCGAGGGCGTAGCCTCGTCCACGAGGCCGGATCCCCAGGCCAAAGGGCTGGGTGAGTATCTCCGGAGCAGGATGGTCGACATCCCGATCGACCTGCTCGAGTACCACACCGATCCGAACCGAGCCGCACCCATCCACACCGAGGAGTAGCGCCATGGACTTCATCGAGACCGACGAACTGCAGATGCTGCGGGAGGCGGTGGGGTCGATCGCCTCCAAGTTCGGCCACGAGTACTACGTGGAGAAGGCACGCGCCGACGAGCGCACAACCGAGCTGTGGAACGCGGTGGCCGAGGCCGGGTTCCTCGGGGTCAACGTGCCCGAGGAGTACGGCGGTGGCGGTGGCGGGATCACCGAGCTGGCCGCGGTCGGCGAGGAGCTGGCTGCCGCCGGCTGCCCGCTCCTGGTCATCGTGGTGTCACCGGCCATCTGCGCCACCATCATCGCCAAGTTCGGGACCGAGGCGCAGAAGCAGCGCTGGCTCCCCCGCTTCGCCACCGGCGAGCTCAAGATGGCGTTCGCCATCACCGAGCCCGATGCCGGCTCGAACTCGCACAACCTCTCCCTGACCGCCACCAAGGACGGGGATCTCTACCGGCTGAACGGCTCGAAGTACTACATCTCCGGAGTGGACGAGTGCGAGGCCATCTTGGTGGTCACCCGTTCCGGCGTCGACCCGGACACCGGACGCGGCCGTCTCTCCCTCTTCGTGGTGGACACCGACACCCCGGGGCTGGACAAGCAGGTCCTACCGGTGGAGATCACCGCGCCGGAGAAGCAGTACACCCTCTTCTTCGACAACGTGCAGGTCGAGGCCGACCGGCTGATCGGCGCCGAGGGCGAAGGCCTGCGCCAGGTGTTCTTCGGGCTCAACCCCGAGCGCATCCTGTCGGCGGCAACCGCCAACGGGATCGCCCGCTACGCCTTGGCCAAGGCGGCTGACTACGCCAAGACCCGCGAGGTGTGGGGCACCCCGATCGGACGCCACCAGGGCATCTCCCATCCGCTGGCCAAGGCGAAGATCGAGGTCGAGCTGGCCAGACTGATGACCGACAAGGCGGCGTGGCTGTGTGACTTCGCCGGAAGCACCCCCGAAGCCGGCGAGGCGGCCAACATGGCCAAGTACGCGGCCGCCGAGGCCACCCTGGCCGCACTGGACCAATCCATCCAGACCCACGGTGGCAACGGCATGTCCTCGGAGTACGGACTGGCCGACCTGTGGGGCATGGCCCGCTTGCTCCGGATCGCCCCGGTCAGTCGCGAGATGATCCTCAACTTCGTGGCCCAACACTCACTGGGGCTGCCCCGCTCGTACTGAGCCGGTCCGGTCTGGACCGGCAGCTCGTGACGGGCCGCTCCCCAGTGCGAGCGTTCTGAGGGCAGCCCGTTCGCCGTGACACGCGGGATGGCTTCAAGCTCCTCCTTGCATGTGCCGATCCAATGGAGTGTGGGACCTGCAGATTCTTACCGGGCCCATCGGCGCCATTGGCGGCGGCACACGGATGACTCCATGACGGGACGGACTGACAACGATGACGCAACCGCCACTGAGGACGTCGTCTCGAGCTGACCGCACCCGTTGTTGCTCGAGGTGCCTGCGCCAGGACCTGGGGACTCCGCCCAGGGCCGACGTAGGTGGAATCACGCCTATGAACTCCGAATTCCGGCCCTTACTGTGAGTTCCAAGGCCATGTTCCAGAAGAAGAGGTTCCCGTCATCATCGAGTTGGGCCCACCGCGTGACTTCGGCGCGCCGCAGGTCCGCGACCCGCGCGAACTCCCGGGCCAGCGACGAAGGGGTCAGCCTTGTCGAAGTGCTGGTGGCGTTCGTGGTGTTGATGGTGGCCCTCATCCCGTTGTCGTACCTGTTCACCACCTCCATCATCTCCGCCGGACAGGCGAAGAACCAGCAGACAGCACTGTCCATCGCGGAGAAGTGGACCGAGATCCTCTCCAATGTGACCCCGCCGGTGAACGCGAACGGTGAAGTGGTCGTGGACAAGAGCGCTCCGCCGATCGGGCCGGGCGCGGGGAGCACGAACATCGTCACCGCTGTCAATGCGGCGAACTCCGCCACCGTCACCACACTCACGGTCACGACCAACTCCACGTCCTCCTTCGCCATTGCCACCTCAGCCAATCCCCAGGCACTCATCGTTCCCACCTCATCCGGAGCCCAGACGGTGACGTACACGGGTTACAGCTCCAGCACGTTCACCGGGGTGAGCGGATGGACGGCCGGTACCCTTGTCATTGCCGCCGGTGCCCAAGTCGCCCAGACGTCGATCACGACCACGTCGGAGACCAAGGGCGGCACGACGTACTCGCTCAATGCCGAGTACGAATGGACCACCGTCCAGAACACCGGAAACGGGTCGACCACCGTCAGCACCGCGGTCCCGGCCAACACACCCGCATCCTCGGTCACCTCCCTCTCCGTGGCGTCCGCATCGACCTTCTCCGCTGCCTCCTCGACATCACCGCAGACCGCAGCGGTCACTTCCTCGTCTGGCGCCGTACTCACCTTCACCTACACCGGATCGACCGGATCGTCGTTGACCGGCATCACCGGCTGGACGGTGAGCACGATTCAGATCGCTTCGGGAGCAAAGGTGACCCAGTCGTTCAAGCCCAATCTCTGCACGTCCGGCACCCCCCAGCTGCTGAAGCTGCGGGTGAGCGTCGGATGGGGACCGAACACCGACGTGAACAACGTGCAGGACAGCGTCATCCTCAACTACCCACCCTCCGGGATCCAGACACTCGGCTTCATCGCCCTGCAACTGGCCGGTGACACCACCGCCAACGACAGCCAGGGAGATCCGTGGAGCATCCGGGTGCAGGCCCCGCCGGTGACCATTGCCGGAGTGAACACCAGCAACGGCACCGCCGCGCTGCAGACGCTGACCATCTACCCAGACAACTACGGATGCGCCTTTGCCCAGGTGCTCCCGACCACTGCGGGAACCGCCTATACGGTGAGCGTCGCCAACGCATCGAGCGGCATCCCCAGCGGAACCACCTACGGGAGCCCGTCGTTCGTGGCCAACGGTGCCGGCGTCCCCAACGGCCACGTGATTCAGCAGCCGACCTCAGAGTCCCAATCCAACATCCCGGTCGGCATCGGAGCGGTGACCAAGCTGGTCGCCACCTACCCGACCTCCTTTCCCGGCTATGACCAGGGCAGCATCGTCAACCTCTCCTACCCGTCGTCCTCCGCCACCGAGGACGGGGTGTCCTGTCCCGGGGTCGGCCAGATCACCTGCCTCTCCGCCGGCGAGAACAGTGCAGGGGCGGTACTCACCTGGTCGAACCTGTCGGCCTGGTCGAACGTCTCGCTTCCCGGCACGGTCACCCGGATCAGTTCGGTCTCCTGTGCCGGCTCCGTCGAGTGCGAGGCGGTGGGATACGCGGTCGGCACCACGATCACCCCGGTCATCTTCGACGTCAACCCCTCCGGGCCGTCGATCGCGGTGCCTTCGGCGGCGTCGCTCGGCACCGCGCTCAACGGCGTGACTTCGCTCAGCCAGGTCACCTGCCCCTCGGCCACCACGTGTGTGGCCATCGGGACGACGGCCACCGGTGCCGCGGTCCTCACCGACACCATCTCGGCGAGTGGAGTTGACGCATGGGTGGCCGACTCGATCCCTGGCGCCGTCACCGGGCTCACCAGCCTGGTCTGCCCGGCCGGGGCCACCGGATGCGCCGCCCTCGGAACCAGCAGCTCGCCGAGCCCCAATACTCCCGTCGTCCTGTCGGGAGGCTACGGGGCGGCGTGGGCGGCCGGCAGCGCCTCCGGGTTCACCCTGTCCTCCCTGACGTCGCTGACCTGCCCGACCACCACCACCTG
>JADGOG010000082.1 GCA_017883065.1 Acidimicrobiales bacterium
CGTGCAGAAGGGCATCGAAGAGGCCCGCAAGAACATGTTCGACGTGCCGCTGGCCGGCTCGACCATCACCCACCCCATCGTGGGGGAGAGCGGTGCCGGACGGGTGATGCTGAAGCCGGCCGCACCCGGTACGGGAGTCATCGCCGGTGGCGCGGCACGGGCCATCTTGGAGATGGCCGGCATCCGCGACATTCTGGCCAAGTCGCTCGGATCCTCCAACGGGATCAACGTGGCCCACGCCACCATCGCCGGCCTGAAGGGCCTCAAGCGGCCTGACGAGATCGCCGCCCTCCGGGGCAAGCCGGTCGAGGAGGTGGCGCCCGCGGCCATGCTGCGTGCCTACCGCGAGCGCCGGCGTGAGAACGACCTGTTCACGGAGGTGAGCTGAGATGGCCGCTGCTGCCGCCAAGGCGCCGACCGACGGCACGTCCACGACCGGCTGGATCCGGGTCACCCAGATCCGCTCGGCCATCGGGACCAAGCCGAAGCACCGGGGCACGCTCCGTGCTCTGGGCCTGAGGGGCATCGGGCGCACCAACGTGCTGCCCGACCGCCCGGAGATCCGTGGGATGCTGGCGCGGGTCCCCCACCTGGTGGACGTCACGTCCGCCGAGCACGACGAGAAAGGCTGACCATGAAGGTCCATGAGCTCCGACCCCCCGCAGGGTCCACCCGGGCCCGCCGACGCGTGGGGCGCGGCATCGGCGGCAAGGGCGGCAAGACCGCCGGCCGCGGCACCAAGGGCCAGGGTGCCCGCGACACCATCCCGATGGGATTCGAGGGTGGCCAGCTGCCCCTCATGCAGCGCATCCCCAAGCTGCGCGGGTTCAAGAACCCCTTCCGGATCGACTACACCCCGGTGAACGTCAGTGCACTCCAGGCCATCGACGGGGCGTCCATCGACCTCGACGGGTTCGTGGCCAAGGGGTTGGCCCGCAAGGGCGACCTGGTCAAGGTCCTCGGAGGCGGCGGGCTGACCAAGGCCATCTCGGTGGAGGCGCACGCCTTCTCCAAGTCGGCAGAGTCGGCGATCACCGGCGCAGGAGGGTCCATCACTGTGATTCCCCTGCCGTTCGGTCATCACCGTCCGCCGGCTCAGGGCAATGCCCTCATGAACCGGTAGCATCGGCCCACCGCGGCGTCGAGGAGCCCCATGCTCGCCAGTTTGGCCAACATCTTTCGCATTCCCGACCTTCGGAAGAAGGTCATCTTCACGCTGACCGTCATTGCCCTCTATCAGTTCGGGGCCAACGTCCCGGTCCCCTTCGTCAACTTCTCGAAGGTGGCGCAGCTGTCGGCGGCATCGAAGTCGTCGGGCGTGCTCGGCTTCCTCAACCTGTTCTCGGGCGGTGCGCTCACCCGCATGGCCGTGTTCGGGCTGGGGATCATGCCCTACATCACCTCCAGCATCATCATCCAGCTGCTGGCCACGGTCATCCCCAAACTGGAACAGTGGCGTGACCAGGGGGCGGTCGGTCAGAAGAAGCTGACCCAGACCACCCGGTACCTGACGGTGGCCCTGGCCCTGATGCAGTCGACCGGCCTGGTCTACCTGTTCCACAAGGGCGGGGGCGGCCTGCTCGGGACCAGCCAGAACGTCGACCTCATCCTCAACTACTCGATCTGGCGGGCCGGGTTCATCATCCTCACCCTGACCGCGGGCACCGCCTTCGTGATGTGGCTGGCCGAGCTGATCACCCAGCGGGGCATCGGCCAGGGCATGTCCATCCTGATCTTCGCCAACGTGGTGGCCGGCATCCCCTCCGGGCTCAACACGGTCCTCCAGGAGGGTGGCCGGATCAAGTTCTCAGTCATCTTGCTGGTCTCGTTGGCGCTACTGGTGCTGATCGTCTTCGTCGACCAGGGCCAGCGGAGGATCCCGGTGACCTTCGCCAAACGGGTGGTGGGCCGCAAGATGTACGGCGGCTCGAACACCTACATCCCGCTCAAGGTCAACCAGGCGGGTGTCATCCCGATCATCTTCGCCAGCTCGGTGCTGTACATCCCGGTCCTGTTGTCCAACATCATCCCGTCGTCGGCCTTCCGGAGCTGGGTCAACAGCAACGTGACCCCGACCAGCATCTTCTACATCCTCACCTACTTCATCTTCATCCTGTTGTTCACCTTCTTCTACGTCTACGTCGCTTTCGATCCGCACCAGCAGGCGGACATCATCCGAAAGCAGGGCGGCTACATCCCGGGCATCCGTCCGGGGCAGCCGACCGAGCGGTACCTGGCCCATATCCTCAACCGGATCACCTGGCCGGGTGCGTTGTTCCTCGGTGGGGTGGCCATCACGCCGTCCCTGCTGATGGCGGCTTGGAACATCACCAGCTATCCCTTCTACGGCACGACATTGCTCATCGCCGTGGGCGTGGCTCTCGAGACGATGAAGCAGATCGACAGCCAGCTCATGATGCGAAACTACGAGGGCTTCCTCAAGTAGGTGGTACCCGGAGCCAGGCTCGTTGTCCTCGGCAAACAGGGGGCAGGCAAGGGGACGCAGTGCGTGCGCCTCTCACACCACTATGTGGTGCCCCACGTCTCCACGGGGGACATGCTGCGCGCCGCGGTCAAGCAGGGCACCGCCATGGGGAAGAAGGCGAAGTCCCTGATGGACCGGGGTGAACTGCTCGGCGACGACCTGATCATGGACATGGTCACCGAACGCCTGGGGGAGAAGGACGTGCGGGCCCGCGGGTTCGTCCTCGACGGCTGCCCCCGCACGGTGTCCCAGGCCGAGCGGCTGGCCGCCATCCTCGCCCCCTACGACCTCGACCTGGCCATCGACCTCGAGGTCCACACCGGCCAGGTGCTCCGTCGCCTTGCCGCCCGCCGGGTATGCGTCGACTGCGGGGCCAACTACTCGACCTCGACACCCCCGCTGATCAGCTGGACCTGTGACGTGTGCGGCGGCGAGGTGATCCAGCGCGAGGACGACACCGAAGAGGCGATCTCCCGTCGTCTGGAGATCTACGAGCTGCAGACCACCCCGCTCATCGAGTGGTACCGGTCCCGGGGCCAGCTGGAATCGGTCCCCGGCACGGGTACGCCCGACGCGGTCACCCGTAGAATGGTCAAGGTCATCGAAGACCGACGCAATCGTGGAAGTGGGTTCGGGTGACAGGTGGCTTCCGATGACAGACGGCGTCCGATGACACGAAGCTTCCGATGAGACGGAACGCCGAGGAACTGGACAAGATGCGCAAGGCCGGCCGCGTGGTGGCGGAGATCCACGAGGCGACCAGGGCGGTCATCCGTCCCGGGGTGTCCACCGCGGAGATCGACCGGGTGGCCCGTGGCGTGCTGGACAAGCGCGGGGCCGGGTCGAACTTCCTCAACTACCACGGCTTTCCCGCCGTGGTGTGTACCTCGCCCAACGCCATGATCGTCCACGGGATCCCGTCGGAAACGGTCATCCTCGAGGAGGGGGACATCATCTCGGTGGACTGCGGGGCGATCATCGAGGGCTACCACGGGGACGCCGCCTACACCGTGGGGGTGGGTGAGGTCTCCAAGGAGGCGACGCGCCTGATGGAGGTCACCGAGCAGAGCCTGTTCGCCGGTATCGACCAGCTGCGGCCGGGCAACCGCCTGCACGAGGTGGGCCGGGCCGTCCAGGAGGTGGCCGAGGCGGCCGGGTTCTCGGTGGTGCGTGAGTACGTGGGTCACGCCATCGGCACGGCCATGCACGAGGAACCCCAGGTGCCCAACTACTGGCCCGGCTCGGGCGGGCCCACGCTCAAGACAGGCATGGTCTTCGCCGTGGAGCCGATGGTCAACGCCGGCGGGGCGGGCACCGTCCAGCTGGACGACGGCTGGAGCGTGGTCACCGCCGACGGGAGGCTGTCGGCCCATTTCGAGCACACCATCGCGGTGACCGACGACGGTCCGGAGGTGTTCACCGTCCTTTGACCCCGCAGCGGGGCCCCTCCGGCCGATTCGTGGGTCGGACTGGCAATTTGTCGTCGACGGGCTACACTGGTAGCTCGGCTGGCCACTGTTGTGCAGTGGCGTGCCGATCCCGCGAGCGGTGGTGCCCTTACCGGCGTGCGCCGAATGCGGTGCGGACGAACCATGACGCAGTGGTTCGTGGCGCACGCTCGGCCTGAGGCCGGGCGGAGCAGACGACAGAACGATTTGAGGAGATTCACCTGCCTAAGCCCAAGGAAGATGCCATCGTGCTGGAGGGGACGGTCGTAGAGCCACTTCCGAACGCCATGTTCCGAGTGGAGCTGGAGAACGGACACAAGGTTCTGGCCCACAGCTCCGGAAAGATGCGGATGCACCGCATCCGCATCCTCCCCGGGGACAAGGTGCAGGTGGAGATCACCCCGTACGACCTGGCTCGGGGACGGATCACCTACCGATACAAGTAGACGTGCCGGCCACCGACGACAGGGCGGCCGGACCAGCAGGCACGGTGGGGCAGTGACCGCCGTGGGCAGCACGAGACAACGCAGCACGAGACAAGGACGACAACGTGAAGGTTCGACCGAGTGTCAAGCCGATGTGTGAGAAGTGCAAGGTGCTCCGCCGTCACCGGCGGGTCATCGTCATCTGCGAGAACCCGCGCCACAAGCAGCGGCAGGGTTGATGAGCACGGACCAGGCGTAAGAGAGAGAAGGAACGACACGTGGCCCGCATTTCAGGCGTGGACATCCCCCGCGAGAAGCGGTTGGAGATCTCCCTCACCTACATCTTCGGCATCGGCCGGACCACCGCGCAGCAGATCTGCGCGGCCACCGAGACCAGCCCCGACACCCGGGTACGCGACCTGACCGACGAAGAGGTGACCCGCCTCCGCAACTACATCGACGCCAACCTGCAGGTGGAGGGTGACCTGCGCCGTGACGTCTCCCAGGACATCAAGCGGAAGATGGAGATCGGCTGCTACCAGGGGATCCGCCACCGCAAGGGCCTGCCGGTCCACGGTCAGCGCACCCACACCAATGCACGTACTCGGAAGGGACCGAAGAAGACGGTCGCCGGAAAGAAGAAGGTTCGCAAGTAGATGGCCAAGCCCACCAAGCCTGCCGCGGGAGCCCGCCGGCCCCGCAAGCGCGAGCGGAAGAACATCACCTTCGGCGTCGCCCACATCAAGAGCTCGTTCAACAACACCATCGTGTCCATCGCCGATCCGGAGGGCAACGTGCTGGCCTGGGCGTCGGCGGGCAACGTCGGGTTCAAGGGCTCCCGGAAATCCACGCCGTTCGCTGCCCAGCTGGCTGCCGAGCAGTGTGCGAAGAAGGCGATGGAGCACGGGGTGCGCCGGGTCGACGTGCTGGTGCGCGGCCCGGGCTCGGGTCGCGAGACGGCCATCCGCTCGCTGGCCGCGGCCGGCATCGAAGTCGCCGGCATCAAGGACGTAACCCCCATCCCCCACAATGGCTGCCGCCCCAAGAAGCGGCGCCGGGTCTAGGGCCGGGAACTAGGACACAGAGGAACACTTATGGCTCGTTACACCGGACCTGTCTGCCGGCTCTGCCGCCGGGAGCGCACCAAGCTCTTCTTGAAGGGCGAGCGCTGCTACTCGATGAAATGCCCCGTCTCCGAAGCGGTGACCGACCGGCACAGCCGTGCCTACCCTCCGGGGGAGCACGGCCGCGACCGTATGCGCCAGGGCTCGGAGTATCTGGGCCAGCTACGGGAGAAGCAGAAGGCGCGCCGTATCTACGGTTTGCTGGAAAAGCAGTTCCACAACCTCTACGTGGAGGCCAGCCGGGCACCGGGCATCACCGGTGAGAACCTGCTGCGCATGCTCGAGCAGCGGCTCGACAACGTCTCCTTCCGTGCCGGATGGGGAGCCAGCCGCTCGCAGGCCCGCCAGTTCGTGCGCCACGGCCACGTGCTGGTCAACGGCAAGCGGGTCACCATCCCGAGCTACCGGGTCCGCCAGGGCGACGTCGTCTCACTGAAGCCCTCGTCCCGCGAGCTGTTCCACGTCCGCCGCAACATGGACACCCTCGATCGCCAGTTGCCGCCGTGGCTGGAGACGGTCGGGGACCGCTTCGAGGTCCGGGTGTTCTCGTTGCCGCTGCGTGAGCACATCGACGAGCCGGTGCAAGAGCAGCTCATCGTGGAGCTCTACTCCAAGTAGTCATTGACCGACCACGCCGTACCGTCCCAACCGGGCCGTTTGACCTGAACGACCGAGTCCGCACGACCACCACCGACACTGCGCAGCACACTGCCGAGGAGCCCTGATCAGCATGCTCATCATCCAACGACCCACCGTCGAAGCCATCGGTGAAGAAGAGGACAACCGCCAGCGCTTCGCTGTCGGCCCGCTCGACCCCGGCTTCGGTCATACCCTGGGCAACTCCCTGCGCCGCACGCTGCTGTCGTCCATCCCGGGTGCCTCGATCACCCAGGTCCGGTTCGACGAGGCCCTGCACGAGTTCACCACGCTCCCGGGTGTCAAGGAGGATGTCACCGACCTCATCCTCAACCTCAAGGACATCCTCTTCCGCGTGCACAGCGAGGAGCCGGTGACGGTGCGCCTGGACAAGCGGGGCCCGGGCGACGCCACCGCCGGCGACCTCCAGGTCACCGCGGACGTCGAGGTGCTCAGCCCCAGCCAGCACATCGCCTCCCTCAACGCCAAGGGCCGCCTGGCGGTGGACCTGACCGTCGAGCGGGGCCGTGGCTACCTCTCGGCCGACAAGAACAAGCGCTCCGCCATCATCGGGGTCATCCCGGTCGACGCCATCTTCTCGCCGGTGCGCCGGGTGGCCTTCACCGTCGAGCCGGTCCGGGTGGAGCAGTCCACCGACTTCGACCGCCTGGTCCTCGACATCGAGACCGACGGCTCCCTGAGCCCCCGCGAGGCCCTGGCGTCGGCCGGTGACACCCTCCGCACGCTGGTCGGCCTGGTGGCCGACCTCGAGGACGAGCCGCTGGGCCTCGAGCTCGGCGAGGTGGGCACCATCGGTACCGGATCGCCCGATCTCGACCTGCGCATCGAGGACCTCGACCTCACCGAGCGTCCCCGCAACTGCCTCAAGCGGGCGCAGATCAACACCATCGGCGAACTGGTCGACCGTACGCTGGACGACCTGCTCAACATCACCAACTTCGGCCAGAAGTCGCTGGACGAAGTGCTCCAGAAGCTCGACGAGCGGGGACTCTCCCTGCGGGTCAAGGACTGAGGGAACTCCATGCTCGGTACTCCGAAGAAGGGCCGTCGCTTCGGCGGCAGCTCCGCTCACCAAAAGGCGATGATGGGCAACCTGGTGGCCTCGCTGATCGCAGCCGAATACCTGGTCACCACCGAGGCCAAGGCCAAGGCCCTGCGCCCGGTGGCCGAAAAGGTGATCACCGCGGCGGCCAAGGGTGGCGTGGCCCGCCAGCGCAACGTGGTGGCCTTCATCCGGGACAAGGACATGGCCAACAAGCTGTTCGCTGAGATCGGCCCCCGCTACGCCGAGCGTCCGGGCGGGTACACCCGGATCCTCAAGCTGGGCAATCGTCTGGGCGACAACGCCCCGATGGCCCGCATCGAATTGGTGTGAGCCGGACCCCCCGACCCGGGGGATCGGACGACAGGGCCGGAGCCGGTGAGGCCGAGGCCGGCCCTGGTGGGGACACCACCGACCAGTCCGCCACCGTCCGGTGGGCGCTGACCGTCGCCTACGACGGGTCCAGCTATCACGGCTTCGCCGCCCAGACCGGGCAACGGACCGTGGCCGGCGCACTGTGCGAGGCGCTCGGCCGGGTCACCCGCACCGAAGTCTCCCTGACCTGCGCCGGGCGCACCGACTCGGGCGTGCACGCCGTGGGCCAGGTGGTCCACTTCGACCTCCCCGCCGAGGTCGCCGGCACCCTCGACCCGGTGGCCATGGTCAAGTCGTGCAACAGCCAGTTGGGCCCGAGCATCGTGGTCCGCCAGGCTGGTCCGGCACCGGACGGGTTCGACGCCCGCCACTCGGCCACCGCCCGCCGTTATCGCTACCTGGTGGTGAACGCCCCGGTGCCGGACCCGCTGTTGGCCGGTCTGGCCTGGCAGGTTGCCGGTCCGCTGGACCTGCGCTCGATGGCCGCCGCTGCCGATGCCCTGCTGGGGGAGCATGACTTCCGGGCATTCTGTCGCCGGGTGCCCGGAACCACGCCGGACGATCCGATCCACCGCCGGATCCTCGATGCCCGTTGGACCCGTCTCAACCAGGGCGACGCCTCCGCCGGGTCGACACCCGGGCCTGCGTTGGCGCCGGTGGTGGGTGACCTGTTGGCCTTCGAGATCGAGGCCAACGCCTTCTGCCACCAGATGGTGCGCTCTCTGGTGGGCACCCTGGTCGACGTGGGCCGGGGCCGAAAGCGAGCCTCGGACATCCTGTGGATCCTGCGGTCCGCCGACCGCCAGGAAGCCTCCCAGCCCGCTCCTCCCCACGGGCTCACCCTGATGGCGGTCCGCTACCCGGGGGACCGGCTTGCCTGAAGGCCCTCTTTCGCTCTAACCTAGGCAGTCGCCCGGTTGGACCCACGTCGACCGCACCGCTGGCAGCTCTGTTGTCGGAGGCGGTCCGGGTCACCACCTGCGACAGGTGCCGCATCTCTGTGTGCGGCGTCACCCGGCATCACCGAACAAGGACTTCCCGTGCGCACGTACTCTCCCAAGCCAGCCGACATCACCCGCGCCTGGCACATCGTCGATGCCGACGGCCTGGTCCTCGGCCGGCTGGCCACCGAGGTCGCCGCACTGCTGCGGGGCAAGCACAAGCCGACCTTCGCTCCGAACGTCGACGGCGGCGACCATGTGATCGTGGTCAACGCCGACAAGGTGGTGCTCACCTCGGGCAAGGCCGACGCCAAGATGGCCTACCGCCACAGTGGCTACCCGGGCGGACTCACCGCCACCAGCTACGCCGACTTGATGGTCGACCGCGCCGACCAGGTGGTCCGAGACGCGATCACCGGCATGCTCCCGAAGAACCGTCTCGGCCGCCAGATGGCCACCAAGCTGAAGGTCTACCGCGGCAGTGAGCATCCCCACGCCGCCCAGGCCCCCGAACCCCTGGACCTCCCCGGCGCCCGTCGCACTGCGTCGGCCCGGAGCGGCGCGTAGGCGTCGAGGCCGACCAGGTCCTGAACAGAAACGAAACCGAGGAACACGACTGTGGCCAACGCTGCCCCCATCTGCCAGACCACCGGACGCCGCAAGCAGGCGGTCGCCCGGGTCAGGATCCGCCCCGGTGACGGAGCCATCACCGTCAACGGCCACACCTTCGAGGAGTACTTCACCTCGGCCACCCACAGGATGATCGTCACCGAGCCGCTGCGTCTCACCGAGACCACCGAGTCGTGGAACATCGACGTGACCATCGTGGGCGGCGGCGTGTCGGGCCAGGCCGGCGCCTTTCGACTGGGCATCGCCCGGGCCCTGTGCGAGCTCGACCCCGAGCTGCGGGGCGCACTCAAGAAGGCGGGATTCCTCACGCGTGACTCGCGCGAGAAGGAGTCGAAGAAGTACGGCCTGAAGAAGGCGCGCAAGGCTCCCCAGTACTCCAAGCGGTAGCCCAGTGGCCACCACCCGGTTCGGCACCGACGGCGTCCGGGGCGTCGCCAACGTCGATCTGACCCCCGAGCTGGTGCTCGCCCTGGGTCGGGCCATCGCCCGCCACATCACCGCCACCACCTTCCTGGTCGGCCGGGACACCCGACGCTCGGGCCCGATGCTCCAGGCCGCCCTGTCGGCCGGCCTGGCCAGTGAGGGAGCCGACGTGGTCGATGTAGGGGTCCTCCCCACCCCGGCCCTGGCCTGGCTGTCCGCCGAGCGTGACGTCCCGGCCGTGGTCATCTCGGCGTCGCACAATCCGTTCGCCGACAACGGCATCAAGGTGTTCGCCGCCGGCGGGGCCAAGCTGGGCGTCGAGATGGAAACGGCCATCGAGGACGAGCTCGAACGGATCCTCGATCCGACGGTCAAGGGGCCCCGGAGCCTCGAAGGCCGCGGCGTGGGCGTCCTGTCCGCCGAGCCGGGCATCGAGGAGGCCTATGTCGAGCACCTGGCCTCGCTCCTGGACGGTCGTCGACTCGACGGACTGCGCCTGGTGGTGGACAGCGCCAACGGGGCGGCGTCGTCGATGGGGGCCCTGGTCTATGAGCGCCTGGGTGCCGAGGTGGTCGCCATCGGCTGCGACCCCGACGGCACGAACATCAACGCCGGCTGTGGCTCGACGGCCACCGAAACCCTGGCCAGCGCGGTGGTCGAGCACGACGCCGACCTGGGCCTGGCCCTCGACGGCGACGCCGACCGCCTGCTGGCCGTCGACACCGAAGGGACGCTGGCCAACGGCGACGAGCTGTTGGCCCTGTTCGCCCTGGACCTGGCGGACCGGGGCCAGCTGGCCGGCAACACGGTGGTGGTCACGGTGATGACCAACCTCGGGTTCCGCCTGGCCATGGAGGAGCGCAACATCATCGTCAAGGAGACCGCGGTCGGGGACCGCTACGTCCTGGCCGCGCTGGACAAGGACGGTTTCGCCCTGGGCGGTGAGCAGTCGGGCCACATCATCTTCCGGCGCCTGGCCACCACCGGCGACGGGCTGCTCACCGGACTGGTCCTGGCCGACCTGGTGGTTCGGTCGGGCAAGTCCCTGGTCGAGCTGCTGGACGGACTGGTCACCCGGGTACCCCAGGTGCTGGTCAACGTGCCGGTGCCCAACACCAATCTGCTCGACGGGGCCGACGCCGTGTGGTCGGCGGTGGCCGAGGAGGAGGCCAGGCTCGGTGACGGGGGGCGGGTCCTGTTGCGACCGAGCGGGACCGAACCGCTGGTCCGGGTGATGGTGGAGGCGAGCGGCGACGGCGTGGCCGAGGCCATCGCCGATCGTCTGGGCAAGCTGGTCGGATTCGAACTGCAGGCGGCGGCCGCCGTCCACGGATGACCGGTCGGAAGGCCACCCCCGCCTGACCGACCCGGGCCCGGATCACGGGCCGGTGGGCGGGGCGCGGGGCCTTGCCTGCCTCCCGGGGATGCCTGGCCACTAACCTCGGGGTCCATGTGCGGCATCATCGGCATCACCCGGGCCCCGGTCGGCGACGGCTCCGGCCGGAGCGACGTGTTGGAGGTGCTGCTCGAGGGCCTCGGGCGCCTCGAGTACCGCGGCTACGACTCGGCCGGCATCGCCCTGGTCGGCCCCGACGCCTCCGACGGACTGTGGCGGGCCCGGGCGGCCAACGGCACCCGGTCGCTGAAGGACCTGACCAAGCGGGCCGAGGACGCCCCTGAGTTGTCCTCGGCCGGCATCGGGCACACCCGGTGGGCCACCCACGGCGGCCCGACCGAGGAGAACGCCCACCCCCACGTCGACTGCTCCGCCGGGCTGGCCCTGGTCCACAACGGGATCATCGAGAACCATGTCGAGCTGGCCGACGAGCTGGTGGCCGCCGGGCACCGGCTCCGGTCGGAGACCGACACCGAGGTGTTGGCCCACCTGATCGAGGTGGCGGTGAGCGACCATCCCGAGATCGGGCTGGTCGGAGCGGTGCGGGCCGCCCTGGGGCGGGTGCGAGGCGCCTTCTCGCTGGCCGTGGTGTGCTCCGACGAGCCCGACCTGATCGTGGCGGCCCGGCGGGTCTCGCCGCTCCTGATGGGGGTCACCGGGGACTCCGCCTTCCTGGCCTCGGACATCCCGGCCATCCTCGGCCTCACCCGTGACTTCTTCGTACTGGAAGACGACCAGATGGCCGAGCTGCGACCGGGTTCGCTCCGGGTGACCAACTTCGAAGGGGAGGAGATCGACCCCCAGAGGATCACCGTCGACTGGGACCTCGAGGCCGCCCGCAAGGACGGCTACGACGACTTCATGAGCAAGGAGATGCACGAGCAGCCCAAGGCGGTGGCCGACACCCTGCTCGACCGGCTGCTCCCCGACGGCACCCTCTCCCTCGACGAGATGCACATCACCAATGCCGAGCTCCGGGCGGTCAACAAGGTGTTCATCGTGGCCTGCGGGAGCAGCTACCACGCCGGGCTGATGGCCAAGTACTCCATCGAGCACTGGGCCAGGATCCCGGTGGAGATCGACATCGCCAGCGAGTTCATCTACCGCGACCCGGTCCTCGACCCGACCACGCTGGTCATCGGGGTCAGCCAGTCCGGTGAGACGGCCGACACCCGGATCGCCATGGAGGAGGCCCGGCGGCAGGGGGCCAAGGTGCTGGTCATCACCAACGTGGTCGACTCGTCGATGGCCCGGGGGAGCGATGCCGTCCTGTACACCCGGGCCGGTCCCGAGATCGGGGTGGCCGCCACCAAGACCCACCTGGCCCAGATCACCGCCCTGGAGATCCTCGCCCTGTACCTGGCCCAGGCCCGCCAGGCGCTCTCCCCGCACGATGCCCGGGTCCTCTTCGAACAGATGGGCGTCCTCCCCGACAAGGTGGCCCTGGCCCTCGAGAGGTCGGCCGACGTGGAGGCGGTGGCGGCCACCTACCGCGACTCGCCGTCGTTCATGTTCCTCGGCCGCCAGGTCGGCTACCCGGTGGCCCTGGAGGGAGCCCTCAAGTTGAAGGAGCTCTCCTACCTGCGGGCCGAGGGCTTCCCGGCCGGCGAGCTCAAGCACGGGCCGATCGCCCTGGTGGAGCCGGGGACGGTGGTGATCGGGGTGGCCACCCGCACCCCGATCTGGGAGAAGATGATGAGCAACATCACCGAGGTCAAGAGCCGCGGGGCCACGGTGGTGCTGGTGGCCAACGACGGTGACGAGGAGACCGCCCGCCAGGCCGACGCCGTCCTGTGGGTGCCCGAGACCGAGTACCTCTTCGCCCCGATCATCGACGTGGTGCCCATGCAGCTGTTCGCGTACCACCTGGCCCGTCTCCACGGCCTCGACGTGGACCGTCCCCGCAACCTGGCCAAGGTGGTCACCGTCGAGTGAGCGGTGGTGACCACGCCGCTCCGGTGACCGCACTGGCCCGGAGCGCGGCCCTCGGGCTGACCGGGTCGGCCCGGCCGCCGGTCGGAGTGGTGGGTGTGGGGATCGACGCCGTCGACCTCGCACGGTTCGCCCGGGTGCTGGGGCGCCGATCGACGATGGCCGACCGCCTGTTCACCGCGGGCGAGCTCACCTACGCCCGGGCCTCCTCGGACCCGGTGCCCCGGCTGTCCACCCGCTTCGCGGCCAAGGAGGCGGTGATGAAGGCGCTCGGCGTAGGGCTCGGGGCCTTCTGCTTCCATGACGTGGAGGTGGTCCGGGTCGGCCTCGACGCGCCGCGGCTGGTTCTGCGGGGCGCGGCCGAGGCGCTGGCCGTGCGCTCCGGGGTCGACCGCTGGCACCTCTCCCTCACCCACACCGACCGGGTGGCCCTGGCCCTGGTGGTCGCCGAGGGCGGG
>JADGOG010000083.1 GCA_017883065.1 Acidimicrobiales bacterium
TGCCCGGCGCCCGCCGGACCCCGGTGGCCACGCCGTCGGCCGGGGTCGACCTCCCCGAGACGCTCCGCTACCGGCTGAAGAACACGCTGCTCGGGCCCCCGATCGCCTCGGACCGCCAGTCGTCCGAGCGCCTGGGCAAGCCGACGGCCCTGGCCGTCCTGTCCTCCGACGTCATCTCGTCGTCGGCCTACGCCACCGAACAGATGCTCATCCCGCTGGTGATCGCCATCGGGGCGGCGGCCTACTCGCTGGTCATCCCGGTCACCATGGCGGTGATCTTCGTCCTGCTCTTCGTCACCCTCTCCTACCTCGAGGTGGTGAAGGTGTACACCAAGGCCGGCGGCGCCTACGTGGTGTCCCGCGAGAACTTCGGGCTCACCGTGGCCCAGGTGGCCGCCATGTCCCTCCTCATCGACTACACCCTGACCGTGGCCGTGTCGGTGGCCGCCGGGGTGGCCGCCATCACCTCGGTGTTCCCCGGGCTGACCCCGCACACCACCCAGATCGCCATCGCCCTGGTCCTGCTCCTCGCCTACGGGAACCTCCGCGGCATCCGCGAGGCCGGCCGGGTCTTCGCCGTCCCCACCTACTTCTTCATCGCCAACATGGTGGTCCTGATGGCCGCCGGGCTCTACCGGGCCATCGCCGGCACCCTCCACGCCCACGCCATCACCGGCCAGGGCACGCTCCACAACCCGACGGTCGCCATCGGATCGTCCGGGAGCGGCCTGCTCTACGGCGCCACCATCTTCGTCGTCCTCCGAGCGTTCGCCTCGGGAGGGTCGGCCCTCACCGGGACCGAGGCCATCTCCAACGGGGTGAGCATCTTCCGGCGCCCCGAGTCCCGCAACGCCCGGATCACCATGGTCCTGATGGCCGTCATCCTCGGCTCGCTGGTGCTCGGGGTGTCCCTGCTGGCCTCGGTCACCCACCCGGTGCCCTACCTGTCGGGAACCCCGACGGTCATCTCCCAGATCGCCAAGTTCGTCTACGGCACGAGCGGGCTGGGCAGCCTCTTCTACGGGATGCTCCAGGTGGGGACCACGCTGATCCTCATCCTGGCGGCCAACACGAGCTTCACCGGCTTCCCCTTCCTGGCCAGCTTCGCCGCCGAGGACTCCTACCTGCCCCGGCAGCTGACCAAGCGCGGGCACCGTCTGGTCTTCTCCACCGGGATCATCGTCCTCACCGTGGTCTCCATCCTGTTGCTGTGGGTCACCAACGCCAAGGTGGACAAGCTGATCCCGCTCTACGCCATCGGGGTGTTCACCGGCTTCACCATGGCCGGTGCGGGCATGGCCAAGTACCACCTCACCCATCGCGAGGACCACTGGCGCCGCCGCCTGGCCATCAACGGCACCGCCGCGGTGCTCTCCTTCATCGTCCTGGTGATCATCGCCGTGTCCAAGTTCGGTGAGGGCGCCTGGGTCATCCTGGTCATCCTCCCGGTCGGCGTCCTCATCCTCCTCGCCCTCCACCGCCAGTACGCCGACGAGGAACGCCAGCTGGAGGAGGGAGCCACCGAGGCGGCCGAGGCCCCGGTGCTCAACCGGCACACGGTGATCGTCCTGGTCGACCGGCTGGACATGGCCACCGCCCGCGCCCTGCAGTACGCCCGGACCCTCCACCCCGATGAGTTGCGCGCCGTCCACTTCACCCTGGACAGCCGGGTGTCCGCCGACCTCGAGGCCGAATGGAGCCGCCTGGGCCTGACCCGGCTCCCCCTCGACGTCGAGGAGTGCGAGGACCGGCGGCTCACCCGCGCCGCCCTGGAGATGGCCGCCGAGACGGTGGCCGACGGTCAGACGGAACTGACCATCCTCCTGCCCCGTCGCGGGTTTGCCGCCGGGTGGCAACGGCTGCTCCACGACGCCACCGCCGACCAGATCGCCGCCGCCGTCGGGCAGGTGGCCCACGTCAACGCCACGGTCGTCCCGTACCAACTCACCGGCGGCTGGCTGTCCCGACGCCGCGAGTGGCGGCGCACCCCATCCGGCCCGGGGGCGCCGTCCGACCTCACCCCGGCCAAGACGTCGCCCAAAGCCGCGGCCAAGGCCACCGCCAAGGCCGCCGAGCGGGTCGCCGACCGTGAGTCGGCCCGGGCCACCTTCGACCGGGCTGCGTTCGGCGAGCGGGGAATGGGGACCACCCCGATCATCGAAGCCCAGTGGCGCAGCCGGGTCCGGGTGGTCGGTCGGGTCAAGTCGGTCCGGGTCCAGCCCCGGGCCGGAACCTCCAATCTGGAGTGCGTGCTGGCCGACGACACCGGCCGTCTGCTGCTGGTGTTCCAGGGTCGTCGGCGCATCCCCGGAATCCAGCCGGGCGCCAAGCTGGTGGTCGAGGGAATGGTGGGGGACTGGGCCCGTCGTCAGGCAATCCTCAACCCCGACTACGAGTTGATCGCCGGTCCGGAGGCGGGGGTCGAGCCCACCTGACCTGTGGGATCTGGCGGCGCGGAACCACCGGGTCATGGAGAGGCCTGCACCAGCTTCCTTGCTCAGCGCACCCATTGTCGGTATCTTCTGCCCCCGTTGCCGTGAGTGGCGTGCCGAGGTGGCATGGCGCGTGGCCGAGGGGTCGTGGTTCCGCAGGGGGAGGAGTTCCTTCACTCCTGCGCTGAGCCGCGGCCGCGACAGCCGGCGGCAGTGGCCACACCGACGAGTTCGACAGGACCGGGCGGGACGCCGGGTCCGGCCAGTACACGGAATCTACGAAGCACCTCGCATCCACGCAGTACACCGAAGGGAGCCATACCGATGACCCACCTCTTGGCTGAAGGGGGTTACCAGATCTTCTCGCTCCACAGCACCGAGAAGACCTGGCTGTACTTCGCGCTCGTCTGTGCCGTCGCCTCCATCGTGGTGGCGTTGCTGCTGGTTCGGGGCGTACTCGCCGCCGACCAGGGCACGGCCACGATGAAGGACATCGCCAAGGCCATCCAAGAGGGTGCCGAGGCGTTCCTGGCGCGTCAGTTCAAGACCATCGGGATCATCATCATCCCCCTGGCCGTGCTCATCTTCTTCACGGCCACCAAGGTCACCCACGTCAACGCCCTGGGGCACACCGTGGTGGACCTCACCTTCGCCCAGGCCGGCATCTACCGGGTGGTCTGCTTCCTGGCCGGGGCCCTGTGCTCCGGTCTCACCGGCTTCATCGGGATGAGCCTGGCTGTCCGTGGGAACGTACGGACGGCAGCCGCCGCCCGTGAGGGCAAGATGGCCCCGGCCCTCAAGGTGGCCTACCGCACCGGTGCCATCACCGGCCTGCTGTGCGTGGGCCTCGGCCTGTTGGGGGCCACCGTCATCGTGCTGGTGTTCCAGAACACCGCCACCTCGGTGCTGATCGGCTTCGGGTTCGGTGCATCGCTGCTCGCCCTGTTCATGCGGGTCGGCGGCGGCATCTTCACCAAGGCGGCCGACGTCGGCGCCGACCTGGTGGGCAAGGTCGAGGCCGGCATCCCCGAGGACGATCCCCGCAACGCCGCCACCATCGCCGACAACGTGGGCGACAACGTGGGCGACTGCGCCGGCATGGCCGCCGACCTGTTCGAGTCCTACGTGATCACGATCATCGCCGCCATCATCCTGGGCGTCACCGCCTTCGGCTCCATCCACAGGGGCGGCGACGCGGCCAAGACGGTCATCTTCCCCATCGCCATCCCGGCCATCGGCATTCTGGCCACCATCATCGGCGTGTTCGTGGTGCGGGCCGGAAAGAACGACAAGAACGCCATGGCCCCCATCAACCGGGGCGTGTGGACGGCGGCCATCCTCACCATCGGGGGATCGGCCATCGTGGCCGGCGCCTACCTCCACTACTGGAAGGCGTTCTACGCAGTCCTCACCGGCGTGGTCCTCATGCTGGTGGCCAGCCAGATCACCGAGCACTTCACCTCCACCGAGCGCGGCCCGGTGAAAGAGGTCGCCGAGACGGCCCGCACCGGTCCGGCCACCCTCACCCTCTCCGGCCTGGCTCTCGGCCTCGAGTCGTCGGTGTGGGCCATCATCGCCATCGTCCTGGCCATCGCCGTGTCCATCGGCCTCGGCGGCGGCAACATCGAGCTCACGCTGTACCTGGTGGCCCTCACCGGCATCGGTCTCCTGTCCACGGCCGGCATGATCGTCTCCGAGGACAGCTTCGGACCCGTCTCGGACAATGCCGCCGGGGTGGCGGAGATGTCCGGCGAGTTCACCGGCGAGGCCGAACGGGTCATGGTCAGCCTCGACGCGGTGGGCAACACCACCAAGGCGGTGACCAAAGGTGTGGCCATCGGCTCCGCCGTCATCGCCTCGGTGGCCCTGTTCGCCTCCTTCATCGAGACCATCGGTCAACAGCTGCACCTTCCGGCCGTGGGCAACGCCCTGTTCAACCTGCCCGAGACCCAGATCAACGTCTCGCACCCGACGGTCTTCATCGGCATCCTGATCGGAGGGTCGATCGCGTTCATCTTCTCGGCCCTGGCCATCCGGGCCGTCGGGCGGTCGGCCGGAACCGTGGTCCAGGAGGTGCGCCGCCAGTTCCGCGAGCACCCCGGCATCATGGACTACACCGAGAAGCCCGAATACGGGAAGGTCATCGCCATCTGCACCACCGCCTCCCAGCGGGAACTGGCCACGCCGGCCCTGCTGGCGGTGCTCACCCCGGTGATCGTCGGCTTCGGGATCAGCTACTTCGCCCTCGGGGCGTTCCTGGTCGGCGCCATCCTCACCGGTCAGCTGATGGCCAACTTCCTGTCCAACTCCGGTGGGGCCTGGGACAACGCCAAGAAGTACATCGAGGACGGCCACGAGGGGGGCAAGGGGTCCGAAGCCCACAAGGCGGCAGTCATCGGCGACACCATCGGCGACCCGTTCAAGGACACCGCCGGCCCGGCGCTCAACCCGCTGATCAAGGTGATGAACCTGGTCTCGCTGCTGATCCTCCCGCTGGTGATCACCATGCGCCACCACACCGGTGCCCGCCTGGCTATCGCCGGTGCCTCCCTGGCCGTCCTGCTGATCGCCATCGCCTTCTCCAAGCGCAAGACGGAGTCGATGGACGATGAACTTCCGACGTCCGGGGCGGCGATGGCCGACCAGGCAGCTAGCGTGGCCGTGGATTCCTCGCACGACTGAATCCCCAGGCCACCGGGGTGACCGTGCCCCGGTGGCCGCTGCACGGGGTTGACAACGGCGCGACGCAACGTTCACCCTTTGCCCACAGCAATGCCACCAACCGACCTGACAGAGACGACCTCGGATACCGACGCCGGCAACGGTGCCCGTGGGGGCTCGCGTCCCCGGAGCGGGGCCAAGCCCCTGGTCATCGTGGAGTCCCCGGCGAAGGCCAAGACCATCGCCGGCCTGCTCGGCTCGGACTACGTGGTGGAGTCGTCCATCGGCCACATCCGGGACCTCCCCCGTCGGGCCGCCGAGGTTCCCGCCGCCTACAAGGGCGAGCGGTGGGCCAACCTCGGGGTGGACGTCGACAACGGCTTCAAGCCCCTCTACATCGTCACCGACGACAAGAAGTCCCAGGTGGCCAAGTTGAAGAAGCTGGTCAAGGAGGCCAGCGAGGTCTACCTGGCCTCGGACGAGGACCGCGAAGGCGAGTCGATCGCCTGGCACCTGCTCGAGGTGCTGGCCCCCCGGGTGCCGGTCAAGCGGATGGTGTTCCACGAGATCACCCGTCCCGCCATCGAGCGGGCCGTCCTCGAGTGGCGGGACCTCGACCGGCGTCTGGTCGACGCCCAGGAGGCACGCCGGATCCTCGACCGCCTCTACGGCTACGAAGTGTCGCCGGTCCTGTGGAAGAAGATCATGCCCCGGCTCTCCGCCGGTCGGGTCCAGAGCGTGGCCACCCGCATGGTGGTCGAGCGGGAACGGGCCCGCATGGCCTTCCGCTCGGCCGGATGGTGGGGGATCGACGCCACCTTCACCGCCACCCGGGCCACCGCATCGCCGGGCACGGCGGCCGAGGGGACGCCCAATTCGTTCACCGCCGCGTTGGTGGCGGTCGACGGTGTCTCGCTGGCTTCGGGTCGGGACTTCGACGAGTCCGGGGCCCTGACCTCGCCGGGGTCGGTGGTGGTGCTGGCCGAAGACGAGGCCCGGGCACTGGCTGCCGGCCTGGCCGACGCTCCCTTCGAGGTCGGCTCGATGACCCACAAGCCGTTCCGACGCTCGCCATCGGCCCCGTTCATGACCTCCACCCTCCAACAGGAGGCGGGCCGCAAGCTCCGGTTCAGCTCGAAGCGGGCCATGCAGGTGGCCCAGCGGCTCTACGAGGACGGCTGGATCACCTACATGCGTACCGACTCGACCACGCTGTCGAGCCAGGCCCTCGACGCGGCGAGGGCCCAGGCCTCCGCCCTCTACGGCCCCGAGTACGTGCCCGCCCAGCCCCGTCGCTACGAGCGCAAGGTGAAGAACGCCCAAGAGGCCCACGAGGCCATCCGTCCGGCCGGCGAGACCTTCCGCACCCCCGACGAGGCGTCCCGGTCCCTGTCCGGCGACGAGTTCCGCCTCTACGACCTCATCTGGAAGCGCACGGTGGCCTCCCAGATGGCCGACGCCACCGGCACCAGCGCCCAGGTCCGCCTGATCGGTACGGCCGTGGGCTCCGAAGGGGTGGCCGGGCGCCGGGCGGAGTTCTCCGCCTCGGGCAAGGTCATCCAGTTCCCCGGCTACCTGCGGGCCTACGTCGAAGGCGAGGACGACCCCGAGGCCGAGCTGGCCGATCGTGAGGTGCACCTGCCCCCGATGGCCGAGGGTGACCCGGTGTCCGCCGACGACTTCGAGCCGGGCTCCCACACCACCCAGCCACCGGCCCGCTACACCGAGGCGTCCCTGGTCAAGGCCATGGAGGAGCTTGGCGTGGGGCGACCGTCCACCTACGCCAGCGTCATCGCCACCATCCTCGACCGGGGCTACGTGTGGAAGAAGGGGACTGCGCTGGTGCCCTCGTTCACCGCCTTCGCCGTGGTCGGCCTCCTCGAGCGGTACTTCGCCGACCTGGTGGACTACGGATTCACCGCCTCGATGGAGGACGACCTCGACGCCATCGCCTCGGGCAACGAGGAGTCCCTGCCCTGGCTGACCCGGTTCTACTTCGGCACCCAGGGGCCGACGCCGGGCGCCGAAGGGAGCGGAGCCGTCGTGGCCGGCAACGGCAGCGGTGCCGCACCGGTGGCCGGGCTCGGGCTCAAGCGCGAGGTGGACACCTATCTGGGTGAGATCGATGCCCGCGAGATCAACTCGATCCCCATCGGGGTGGGCACCGACGGCCAGGACATCGTGGCCCGGGTGGGTCGCTACGGCCCCTACCTGCAAAAGGGCGACGACCGGGTGTCCATCCCCGAGGACCTGGCCCCGGACGAGCTGACCGTGGAGCGGGCCGAGGCGTTGCTGGACGCGCCGTCGTCGGACCGGGTGCTCGGCGAGGATCCCGACACCGGGCTGACCGTGCAGGTGAAGGCGGGCCGGTTCGGCCCCTACGTGCAGCTCGGGGAGGTGGTGGACGGCGGACCCAAGCCACGGACCTCGTCCCTGTTCGCGTCGATGTCCCCGGCCACCATCACCTTCGAGCAGGCACTCCAGCTCCTCCAGATCCCTCGGGTGGTGGGGTCCGATCCGGCGACCAACGAGGAGATCGTCGCCCACAACGGGAAGTTCGGTCCCTACCTCAAGATGGGGAGCGAGACCCGGAGCCTGCTCACCGAGGACCAGATCCTCTCGGTCGGCGTCGACGAGGCTCTGGCTCTGTTCGCCCAGCCCAAGACCCGTGGCAACCGCACGGCCAAGGGCCCGTTGCGGGAGATGGGCAACGACCCCGAGACCGGCCTCACCATGGTGGTCAAGGATGGGCGATTCGGCCCGTACGTGACCGACGGAACCACCAACGCGTCGCTGCGCCGGGGGGACGACGTGGAGGCGCTGACCGTCGAGCGGGCCTCCGAGCTCCTGGCCGAGCGCCGGGCGGCCGGTCCCTCCGCCGGCAAGAGGGCGGCCAAGAGGAAGGCCCCGGCCAAGAAGGCGAAGGCCAAGAAGACCGCCGCCAAGAAGACCGGGACGAAGAAGGCCGCCGCCAAGAAGGCTCCGGCCAGGAAGGCCGGAGCGAAGAAGGCCGCCCCCACCATGTCGGCGGCGACCAGCAGCGACGAGGATCCACCCTTCTAGTGACCCGAGTCAGAGATCCGCTGACAGTAAGCAGCCAGGGTGTCGAGGATCTCATCGGCCGTCTTGTGCCAGACGAATGGCTTCGGTTCGTCGTTCCAGTGGTCCACCCACGCGGTGATGGCTGACTCGAGCTCTTTTGTTGAGCGATGGGTGCCACGTCGGAGCCACTTGTTGGTCAGCTCGGCAAACCAGCGCTCGATGAGGTTGAGCCACGAGCTGTAGGTGGGAGTGAAATGCAGATGGAAACGTGGGTGACGGATGAGCCACTTCTGGATCTCGGGCGTCTTATGGGTTGCGTAGTTGTCGACGACGAGGTGCACGTCGAGATCCTCGGGCACGTTCCGATTGATCAGGTTCAGAAAAGACCGGAACTCGACAGCCCGGTGCTTGTCGGTCATGTTGGCGATGACCTTCCCCGACACGACGTCCAGAGCCGCGAAGAGGTTGGTGGTCCCGTGACGGACGTAGTCGTGGGTCTGGCGCTCCGGCAGTCCTGGCCGAAGCGGAAGCACCGGTGCGGTCCGGTCGAGTGCTTGGATCGAGGTCTTCTCGTCCACGCAGAGCACAAGCGCTCCTTCGGGTGGATTGACGTAAAGCCCCACAACATCACGGACTTTCTCCACGAACTGAGGATCAGGCGAGAGCTTGAAGGACTCGACCAGATGAGGCTTGAGTCCGAACGCCCTCCAGATCCGGCTGATGGCCGACTGACTCATGCCCGTTTCCTGAGCCATCGAACGCGTCGACCAGTGCGTGGCATTCTTCGGCGTCTCCTCCAGCGTCTTCACGATGACCGCCTCGACCGCGTCATCACCGATCTGGCGAGGGGCGCCCGGGCGGGGGTCGTCGTTGAGGCCATCGAGCCGATGCGCCATGAACCGATTCCGCCACTTGCCCACGGTGTGACGACTGACACCAAGGCGAGCGCCAACTTCGATGTTGTTGCCCCCTTCGGCGCACGCCAGCACGATGCGACATCGAGAGGCCAGAGCCTGCGCACTCTTCGGGCGACGCGCCCAACGTTCGAGGGTCTCGCGCTCCTCGTCGCTCAATATGAGTCCGATTGGTTGCGTTCTCTGCGGTCCCATCGATGTCTCCCATCGTCGTCGATAACGATGGGAACGCGGGAGCCAAGAGGGAAATTCCTAAGAAGGACAAGAACTTATGACTCGGGTCACTAGGTGACGGCACGCGCACCGGGCCGCCTGATCGCGCTCGAAGGGATCGACGGTTGCGGCAAGTCCACCCAGGCGAAGCTCCTGGCCGACCGGCTGGGTGCGCTCCTCACCTTCGAGCCCGGCGCCACCATCCTCGGGCAGTCACTTCGGCGACTTCTCCTCGACACCGACCAGGCACCGGTGTCGGAACGTGCCGAGGCCCTGTTGATGGCCGCCGACCGCGCCCAGCACCTGGCCGAGGTGGTGGTACCCGCCCTCGACGCCGGGGCCTGGGTGGTCACCGACCGCTATGCGGCATCCACCCTGGCCTACCAGGGCTTCGGGCGCGGGATCGACCGTGGCGAGCTGGCCACGCTGATCGAGTGGGCCACTCGGGGACTGGCCCCCGACCTGACCGTGCTCATCGACGTGCCGGCGGAGACGGCCGCCGATCGGCGTGGCCGTGGCGCCGGTGATCGATTCGAGGCCCAGGGGATCACCTTCCAGCAGCGGGTGGCCGACGGCTACCGCCTCCTGGCGGCCGAGGAGGCCACGTCGTGGCTGGTGATCGACGGGGCCCCGGGGGCCGAAGCGGTGGCCGAGGCGGTCTGGTCCGGAGTGACGGCGACGCTGGGGGAGGGCCCGGGTCGTGGATGAGCGGAACCCGACCGACGAGTCGGGCGAGCCCGAGCTGCCGGTGGCGGCACTCTTCGATGAAGTGGTCGGGCAGCCCAAGGCGGTGTCCCAGCTGCTGGCCGCGGCCCGGCGACCGGTGCATGCCTACCTCCTCCACGGTCCTCCCGGGTCGGGCAAGCGCGCCGCGGCCCGGGGGCTGGCCGCCGCCCTGCTCTGTCCCGACGGCGGGTGCGGGGTGTGCAGCACCTGTCGGCGTTCCCTGGGAGGCACCCATCCCGACCTGGTGGTGGTGGAGCGGACCGGGGCCACCCTGGATGTCGACGAGGCCCGGAGCATCACGGCGCGGGCGCAGCGTCGCCCCTTAGAGGCCTCCCGCCAGGTCCTGGTGGTCACCGACGTGCATCTGGCCGGTAAGGCGGTACCGGCCCTCCTCAAGACGGTGGAGGAGCCTCCGCCGTCCACCGTCTTCGTGCTTCTTGCCGATGACACGCCTCCCAGCCTGGCCACCATCGTCAGCAGGTGTGTGCAGGTGCCGTTCGAACCGGTGCCCCGTCGGGACATCGTCTCGTGGCTGGTGGCCCGGGGCGTCGACCCCGGCCATGCCGAGTCGGTGGCCGATGTCTCGGGAGGCCGGCTCGACCGGGCCCGGCTACTGGTGGGCGACCCCGGGTTCGGGGCCCGTCAGGAGCAGTGGAGGTCGGTCCCCAGCCGGCTGGACGGGACCGGCGCGGCAGCCGCTCTGGTGGCCGCTGAGCTGCTGGCGGCGGCGGACGAGGCGCTCACGCCGTTGCGGGAGGAGCATGCCGCCGAGATGGCCGCCCTGGCCGACCAGGCCGAGGCCAGTGGATCCAAGGGCGTGCCCGGCCGGAAGCACGTCGAGGACGGGCACAAGCGGGAGGAGCGCCGGTGGCGGACGGACGACCTGCGCTTCGGACTGGCCACCCTGGCCGGCGTCTATCGCGACCGGCTGGTGGCGTCGGTCGGGTCGGCACCGGGCGGTCACACCCCGGGCAGCGACGCCGACAGCCGGAGGGCGGCAGGTCAGGTCGACGCCATCGGCGCGGCGTCGGTGGCGCTGGGGCGCAACGCCAACGAGGCGCTGTTGATGGATGCCTTGATGGTCGAGCTCTCCGGGATACTGGACTGAGCTCGGGGCCGCGGTCGACAGCGAACGCCGCCCGGTGCAACCCGGTGCCGAGGGCGGGCGGGGTTTGTCCGGTCGGATAGCGTGTCTCCCTGCGCCTGGGTAGCTCAGTCGGTAGAGCAACGCACTCGTAATGCGTAGGTCAGGAGTTCGATTCTCCTCCCAGGCTCCATATTGTGACCGGACCCTTCGGCTGATCCCACGGGATGGGCTCGTCTGGGCTGGACGTCGAGCGGCGTTCCTCCGATGACCCGCTGATGGGGTCGGTAGCCGACTCTCGTTGGGTCGAGCGGCAGTGCTCTTCTCGACCGGCCGGTGTGAGCATGAGACCTCCTCCCCTTCGGCGTCGACGGCCAGAGATCCGACGGCCGGGGCAAGGCGTCATCGATCGACGCGTCGCATCACAACCCGTGTTGTCATCGTTGGGTGTCGGCGTCGATGTGTGTTATGCCTGTTTGTAGGCCGTCAGCTAGACGGCCCAGCGAAGAGACGTGATGTCTTGACGCAACACGGGGGGCGGGGAGTGTCATGCCTGCTTCGACGCAAGGAATCTCCGAACCGCTTGAAGGGTCCGACGTGCGATTGCCGGTGGCGCAGTCGGTGGCCGATCCGGCACCGCTCGGATTGGCGGCCTTCGCCATGACGACGTTCGCCTTGAGCCTCTACAACGCCAACATCTGGCCTGCGGCCGTCTTCCCGGCGCTGGCGCTGGCGCTGGTCTACGGGGGCTTCGCGCAGCTCCTGGCCGGGATGTGGGAGTTCGTGCGCAAGAACACATTCGGCACACTCGCGTTCACCTCGTACGGCGCATTCTGGATTTCCTACTACGTGTTCGTCCACTTTCTGGCTCCCGGTATCAAGGCAGGCGCGGACCTGGACGCGGCGGCGGGGGTCTTCCTGCTGGGTTGGACGATCTTCACCTTCTACATGATGATCGCAGCGATGCGCGTCTCGGGTGCCGTACTCGCGGTGTTCGCCAGCCTGACCGTGACCTTCGTGCTCCTCACCATTGGTGCCTTCAACGCCAACAGCACGCTCACCCATGCGGGCGGTTGGGTCGGCCTCCTCACCGCAGCGCTGGCCTGGTACGCATCGGCAGCCGGTCTCATCAACGAGACCTTCAAGAAGGCCATCGTCCCTGTCTTCCCGCTGGCACCGAAGAACCCGGCGTGACCTGGCTCCGCGCCGTCGGCGCACGTCGCGTCGACGGCAGATGCGAACTGGTCACCGGCAGGAGGATGATGCCATGAGCGAAGCGGCACCGACCGAGGGGGGCGAGGAGCTCTCCGCCCTGTTGCACGAGACGCGCCGATTCCCACCTCCCGAGGAATTCGCTCGGCAGGCCAACGCCCAGCCCGGTATCTACGAGGAGGCCGCGGCCGACAGCGAGGCATGGTGGGCAACGCAGGCTGAGCAACTCACCTGGGACCGCCACTGGGACAAGGTCCTCGAGTGGGACCTTCCCTATGCCAAGTGGTTCGTTGGTGGTCGCCTGAACGCCGCCTACAACTGCGTCGACCGCCACGTCGAGCAGGGCCGGGGCGACAGGGTGGCCTTCCACTGGGTCGGTGAGCCCGAGGGCGAGACGAGAACCATCACCTATGCCGACCTGCAGGAGATGGTGTGCCAGGCGGCCAACGGGCTCATCGAGCTCGGGGTCGAGGCCGGTGACCGCGTCGCCATCTACATGCCGATGATCCCCGAAGCTGTCGTCGCCATGCTGGCCTGTGCCCGGCTGGGCGCTCCGCACTCCGTGATCTTCGGGGGATTCTCCTCCGAGGCCCTCTCGGGACGGATCCTCGACGCCGACTGCCGCGTCGTCATCACCGCCGACGGTGGTTACCGCCGGGGCACCGCTTCAGCTCTGAAGCCCAACGTGGATGAAGCACTCACACAATGCCCCGACGTCCGTGCGGTTCTGGTGGTGCGCCGAACCGGCCAGGACGTCTCGTGGACCGAGGGCCGCGACGTGTGGTGGCACGAACTCGTCGACCGGCAACCGGTCGAGCACAAGGCGATGTCATTCGATGCCGAGCAGCCGCTCTACATCATGTACACGAGCGGGACCACCGCCAAGCCGAAGGGTATCCTGCACACCACCGGTGGCTATCTCGTCCACACCTCGACCACCCACCGCCTGGTCTTCGACCTCAAACCGGAGACAGACGTCTTCTGGACCGCAGCGGACATCGGGTGGGTCACC
>JADGOG010000012.1 GCA_017883065.1 Acidimicrobiales bacterium
GTCACTGTGAACGTCTCCCCCTGTGCAGCACCACGTCGGCGTCATGTCCCCGTGCCCCGAGCAACGCTAGACGGATCGGCGGTCGACCGACGGTCTCGCCGCAGCGCTGCCGACGAAGCGGCGGCATCGAGGAGTTCGCCACTGGGCACGGTGGAGGTTCACAATCGTCAGTCCTGGGTAGCTACCGATACGATCGATGCATGAGCGATCAGCCTGCTGATCTGCCGAAGGGCATCGGAGCGCCCGCCACGAGGGCGCTGCACGGTGCTGGTTGTGCGGGATCGGACCAGCTCGACGGCGTGCCGGTCTCGGATCTGAGCGCGCTCCACGGGTAGGGAAGAAGGCGCTGCGAGTCCTCCAAGAGGCTCTTGAGCAACGGGGACTGTCGCTCGGCTGACCGAAACCACACGGTGTCCACGCCCGTCGGAGAGGGAGTCGACGCACGGGAATCCGGTTCGACGGAGTGACGACGGGGTGAGGGTCTGACAACCCGACCAGCGGGAATGGGGGTACATGGCCTGCGATGACCCGGAGGCGGACCCCGACGGACGCTCAAAGCCTCGGAGCTTCCCTGTGCGACCCCGATTGAGACACGCGGCGGGTTCCCCGTGATGGGTACGGTGTGCGGGGGATCTGATCCGAATCGATGTCCCGGCCTGACCCGCGGCCGGACTCAGGGGGAGGCGTCCATGGGACGGCAGAGCAGTCTGTCCGCGCTGGTGGTGTCTGCGGTGATGGCGAGTGTGCTCTTGGCATCGTGCAGCTCATCGTCATCCTCGTCGTCGACCGGCGCGGTGGCGTCGTCCGGTCCGGTGGCCCACGGGGCGCCGGGCTCGGTGCCCGAGTCGGTGTTCACGGTGGCCACGCCGGCCGTAGCCGGGACTCCCTCCCGGTACGACCGGGTACGGGTGCGTCGGTTCGGGTCACCGACCGCCACCCACGTCCTAGTTCTCGTCCCCGGCACCAACGGGGGGGCCGGCGACTTCGACATCGTGGCCCCCTACCTGGCCACCCACGTCCCCGACCTCCAGGTGTGGGCCCAGATGCGCCGGGAAGGTGCGCTCCAGAACACCTCGGTGATCGAATCGACCCTGACCGGGGCCACCACCTATCAGAAGGCCTTCGACTACTACCTCGGTTGGCTGTCCGATCCCTCGATCACCGATCACTACCAGCCGCTCGACAAGGCCGACTACCGGTATGTGGCCCAGTGGGGGATGGCCGTGGCCATGAACGACCTGCACGCAGTCATCGAGAAGGCCCGCCACGACGGGAGTCGGACCGTCACCCTCGGCGGGCACTCGCTCGGCGGCGTCGAGGCTGCGGTGTATGCCGCCTGGGACTTCGACGGGCACGCCGGATACCGCGACATCAACGGGATCATGTGCATCGACGGATGCGCACGGGCCGGGGCGAACACCACCACCCTGGCCTCGGCACAGCAGGCCATCGCGTCCATGGACACCAAGGGTCCCTGGCTCGACCTCCTGGGTGTCGGGCTTCCCTGGGCCAGCGGCGCTTTCAGCCAGGTCGGTGCCCTGGCTGCCCTCAAGGCACCTGATGGCCCTGCCATCCTCCAGGGATTCCCCCTGTTGCCCACGTCCTTCAAGCCGTCCAGGCCGGTCACCAATCAGGCGCAGTTCGGCTACGCCTTCGACGCCTCGACCTCGCCGGCATCGCTGGCCTTGATCCATGTGCACTCCGGACACGTGGCCGCCACCGGCGATCCTGCCGGATGGGTCGACAGCGGCCCCACCCCGGTGCGGAACGTGGTCGACGTCTTCGCTCAGGACCCCCTGGCCGCTGCCGACTGGTACTACCCCGAGCGCCTTTCCATCGATGCCGGTCCCGCCGCCTCACTCCAGCAGTCGGCGCTCGCCTCCTACCTCGGTCTGCGCCTCTTGCACACCGGCCAGGTCGACGTCCCCCTCTACGCCTTCCAGACTTCGCTGGGTGGTACCGCCAACGCGGTGGCCGACGGTGCCCACTTCTACCAGCAGGAGTCGAAGATCCCGGGTGTGACCGTGGTCAGCCGCACCGACACCTACAGCCACCTCGACCCACTGCTGGCCACACCATCCAAGAACGCCTTCGTCCAGTCCGTCATCCCTTGGCTGAAGAAGGTCGATTCGTAGGAGCGGGTGACCTCCCGCCAGTGCCGTAGTGCTGGGCCTGGTGCTGAAGGTCGGTGACCAGGTTTCCGAGTGCGATGTTGACATCCAACAGGTGGAGGCCCCAAGCGGGCCCGAGCGTCTGCTGGACGACCGGTCGGCTGTCGCCCTTCCTGGCGGTGTTGTCGACCTGGAGCCAGGTGGCTCCCCCCTGGCTCAGGCAGGTGGCCCGGTACTGCCGGGGGAAGGCGACCCACGGTGTGGTCAGGGCGACAACCCCCTTTCCCATCTTCATCGACGGCACCGACGGACTGGGGAAGGCCTTGGTCGGGAAGTAGGGAGTCAGATTCCCCGTGAGCCCGCCTGTGTTGGCCGCGTTGGCCGTGCTCGTCGTAGTGGCCGCACTGGTGCTGGTCGAGACGGCCGAGGTCGTCGCGGTGGTCGATGGTGGCGTGACGGTGGTGCCGGCAACCGGGTTGACGCAGACCACCTGGTCCTGTCCGCTCGGCGTTTGGCCGCTCAGGGCGTTGATGGGCGACGACAGCCGTCCGAAGATGCTGTTGGCCGGAGGCGCCTTTGAGTAGCTCGAGTAGGCGATGACGCACCCGGGGCTGTTGACGTTGGTGCACACCGGGATGTGGGCGAACGTACCGCCCACCAGTTGGCCCACCGGAACGGTGACGTTGCCGCCGAGCAGGATGGCCGACACCAGGTGGGCACGAACGGCCGGCACCGGGTCCACCTCGGACTTCAGCAGGGCGATGAGCATGGCCGAACCCTGGGAGTGACCGATGAATGCCACGCCCCGCCCGTGATTGTCATGGGCCAGGTAGTAGTTCCACGCGTAGAGCACGTCGCCATAGGCGATCGCACGATCCGCCGGCGTCGCCCCCGCTCTGCCGGAGATCGCGGACACGGTGAGCTGGCGGTACATGGGGGCATAGACGTTGCACGCCTGCGAGAATCGGGACGCCTGGTCCACGGCGACCGCCGTCTCCTGGGGATCGACGGTGAGGTCGGCGTTGGCGGTGGGCTGCGCGCTCACCGTCGGGTAGACGTAGAAGCAGTCGATCTTGGGGTCGACGGCCGGGCTGGCGGTGACCACCCGCCCGCGCCCGCTGGGGCCGATCACCGTCGTGGTGAGGCTGGACAGACATGGATTGTTGGCCATCCCCGGACGACAGAGCCAGGTCGGGGGGGCGGGGGCCGCCGTCGTCGGGGTGGTGGAGGTGGGCGGTGGGGATGTCGTCGTGGTCGGCCGGACGGTGGAGCCGGTGCCCTCGTCGGCCGAGTTGGAGCTCGAGCATGCGCTGAGCACGCCCCCCAGCGCGACCACACCGATCAGTGCCGCCACGATGCCATCGCGTCGGCCCGTCACGGAGCGGTGAGGAACCGGAGGATGTGACCGTTGACCACGTCGGGCTGCTCGACATGGAAGAAGTGCCCGGCCTGCTCGACGGACACCATCTCCGAGCCCGGGGCCAGGTGGTCGGTGACCGGCCCGATGATGTCGATCCCCATGCACCCGTCGTCGGCACCGTGGAGGTAGAGCGTGGGCTGGGGGGCGACGGTGTTCCCGGCCTCCTGGGCCGCCGCGGTGGTGGCGTCGTCGGAGGGACCGGCGAACATGGTCCGGTAGTAGCCGATGGCCGCGGCCACCCGTTCGGGGGTCCCGAGCGCCTCTTTGACACGGGCGGCGTCCCAGGCCCCGTCGTAGCCGGGGGACCAGTCCGACCACAGCCGGTCGATGAACTCGTATCCGTCGAGGGAGACGGCGTGCTCGGCGAAGGGCGTCTGGAAGAAGAAGACGTACCAACTGCGACGCAGCTGGTCGAAGGTGAAGAAGCCGGCGGCCATCGACGCGAAGGGCGGGACGGCACCCGTCACCACCCGGCGCCACCGGTCGGGCTCGATGGCGGCGGCGACGTAGGTGGCAAAGGCGCCCCAGTCGTGGCCGATGATCACCGCGTCGCCGTCCCCACCCAGTGCCTCGTGCAGGGCGCAGGCGTCGAGGCCCAGGGTGCCGGTGTCGAAGCGGCCGTCGGCGGGGATGGCGGTGGGCGCGTACCCCCTGAGGAACGGCGCCACCGCGTGGTAGCCCGCCTCGCCGAGCCGGGGGAGGAGGTACCGCCAGGTGTGGGCGGTGTCGGGGAAGCCGTGCAGGCACAGGGCGAGCGGGCCGTCGCTGGGGCCGTCGCTCAGGTACGCGAACTCGATGCCATTGGCGGTGACGGTGGACTGCTGCATGGTCCGGAGGGTAGTCCGAGGCCCGCCCAGGCGCCGGACAGGGCATCGACCGGCCTGATCGGGAGCCGATAGCCTCCCTGTTCGGTGAGAGTCTCATACTTCGGAGTCCGGGGCTCGTGCCCGTGCTCGTCCGACCAACACCGCCGCTACGGGGGGAACACGTCCTGCGTCCTGGTGGAGGTGGACGGGGCCCTTCCCCTGATCCTCGATCTGGGGACCGGCCTGCGCGCCCTGGGTGAGTACCTCCGTGCATCGTCGACGACGGACGGGCCGCTGCGGGCAACCGCCCTACTCACCCATCTGCACTACGACCACGTGCTCGGTCTGCCCTTCTTCGCTCCGATGCGTGACCCTGGTGCCGTCCTCGACGTCCACGGGCCCTCGCAGGTCGGCGGGACGCTCCACGACGTGGTGGCCGGCATCGTCCAACCCCCCTTCTTCCCCATCCACATGGGGCAGTTCCAGGGCACCATCAACTTTCACGAGCTGGACGGCTCGGAGAAGTTCGCCGTCGGGCCCATCGAAGTGACGGCCCGGTCGGTCCCACACATCGGGCACACGCTCGGCTACCGGATCGAGGCGGACGGCGCGGTCGTGGCCTATCTGTCCGACCACCAGGCACCGATGGACCGCCGCTCGGTGGGCGAGCACGTGCTGGCCCTGTGCGACGGAGCGGACCTGGTCGTCCACGACGCCCAGTACTCGAACCAGGAGTTCGACGCGCTCCCCGACTGGGGCCACTCGACGGTCGACTATGCCGTCCATGTGGCCGCCGAGGCGGGGGCACGCCGGCTGGCCCTGTTCCACCACGATCCCGCCCACGACGACAGCGTGATCGATACCATGCTCGCCCACGCACAGCACCTCGCCTCCGGGGTCCCCACACTGGAGGTCAGCGCCGCCTCGGAGGGGACGACGATCGACTTGGGAAAGGCAGGCAGATGACGTTCGACATGGCCAAGTTCAAGGAGGCCATGAGCACGTTCGCCACCGGCATCACCGTCGTGGCCGGCATCGAGGACGGCAAACCGGTCGGCTTCACCTGCCAGAGCTTCGTCTCGCTCTCCATCGACCCGCCGTATATCGCCGTCGCCCCGGCACGAACCTCCACCAGCTGGCCCCGTATCGCCAAGGCCGGGAGCTTCTGCGTCAACGTCCTGGGCGAGCACCAGCGGGAGCTGTGCCAGGGCTTCGCTGTCTCCGGGGGCAACAAGTTCGACGGGGTGGCCTGGAGCCCGGCACCGGAGACCGGATCGCCGCTGATCGAGGGCAGCCTGGCCTGGGTCGACTGCTCGGTCGAGCTGGTCCACGACGCGGGAGACCACGAGTTGATCATCGGCCGGGTCCTCGACCTCGACGTCGGGGAAGGCTTGCCGCTCCTGTTCTTCAGGTCCAAGTTCGCTACGGTCACGGGGCGCACCGGCGCCGAAGAAGGGGAGTAGATCGTGCCAGAGATCATCGAGTCCGAGGTCATCGCCGACGTCATCGTGGTGGAGCCCAATGCCCACGGCGACGAGCGCGGGCGGTTCGTCGAGACCTACCGACGCAGCTGGTTCCCCCTGGGCAGGGAGATGACCCAGGCCAACCGTTCCGAGAAGCAGGCCGGTGCCATCGTGGGCCTTCACTACCACCTGCACCAGGCCGACTACTGGTACGTGCTGCGGGGTACCGCCCGGGTGGTGCTGCACGATCTACGAGAGGGGTCGCCCACCGACGGGGCCACCCTCTCCCTCGACCTCGAGGGGGAGCACGACCGGGGGCTGTTCATCCCCCCCGGCGTGGCCCACGGGTTCGCCTCGCTCACCGACCTGACCCTCTGGTACCTGGTGGACGGCTACTACAACCCGGCCGACGAGCTGGGCGTCGCCTGGGACGACCCTGCCATCCACGCCGACTGGGGCCTGACCGACCCGGTGCTCTCGGAACGGGACCGATCGAATCCGCTGCGCTCGGAGATCCCACCGGGCGTGCAGCCGAGGATGGGACTGCGCACCTGATGGCTGGCACCGGAGGCGACCGACTCGGATCGCCCGGCACCGGCGTCCTGGTCACCGGGGGTGGCTCGGGGATCGGCCGCGAGACGGCCCTGGCCCTGGCCGAGGTGGGCCGTCCCGTCGCCATCTGGGACCTCGACGCGGCTGGAGCCGAGGAGACGGCGGCGCTCTGTCGCGACCGACACGGGGTGACCGCCGACTGGTCGGTGGTGGACGTGGCTGACACCTCGGCCATCGAGGCGGCGGTGCCCGAGACGGAGACCGCACTGGGATCGCTCGGCGGGTTCGTCCATGCCGCCGGGGTGTCGGGACCGATGGCCCTCGACTTCATCGACGATGAGTTGTGGGACCTCACCCTCAACGTGAACCTGCGGGCCGGCGTGATGATCTCGCGCGTGCTGATCGAGCCCTTCCGGCGGGCCGGGCCCGGATCGGCCATCGTGCTCATCTCGTCCATCGAGGGGCTGTACGGGAGCACCTTCCTGACCGCTTACTGCGCCTCCAAGGGTGGCGTCCTGGGGGTCATGCGCTCGATCGCCCAACGGCTCGCCTCCGAGGGCTTCCGGGTCAATGCGGTGTGCCCGGGAGCGGTGGCCACCCCGATGCTGGCTCCTGCCTTCGAGCTTCCCGGTTTCCGCCAGCAGCTGGAGGAGCGGACGCCCCTCCAGCGAGTGTCCACACCCGACGAGATCGCCCGGCCCATCCGATTCCTCCTCTCCGACGAGGCCTCGTTCATCACCGGGGCCCACCTCACCATCGACGGCGGGCTCACCGCCGTTACCGCCATCTGAGGTTCCGACCAGCACCGGAGCACCGTTTCGACCCCCCGTCGGGGAGCCACGCTCCCCGACGGGGGGCCTCTTCGGGTTGAATGGATGGGATGGTGCTCATCCTGGTCGCAGTCGTGGTTGTGGCAGCCGTGGTTGCTGTCGTCGTACTGCGTGGGCGCCCCCGGGGGACCGATCTGGACTCGGTGCGCAGCTATCACACCGCACTCGGTACCCTCGAGCACCTCTCCGAGCGCCAGGGCCCGTCGATCCGGGTGGTCGGCCCATCCGACGATCCGGACGATCTTCGCGTGACGCCCCGGGTGGGGAGCGGGACGCTGCCGGTGGGTCGTGGAGCCGGCGGCACGGCCGAAGTTCCTCCCGTCCCGGTCCGAGGCAACGACGAGTTCCCCGACCCCGAGGCCCCGCTGGTCTTCGACGACGCCCGTCCCCGCGACCGGTACCGGGGGGATCCGGCCACCGAAGGCGTCCCGGCACACCGGGTCGACCGGGCCCAACGACATGCCCTCGAGTCGATGAACCACCGACCGCGCAGGGGTCTGTACATCCTGGTGGTGGTGGCGATCGTGGCGGCCTTCGCCGTGCTGGCCTACACCGGCTCCAAGCGCTCGACCCCCACCAAGCGCACGGGAGGGTCGACCCCGTCGACCACCACCGCCCGGGGCACCGGCGGTTCGTCCCCGTCGTCCACCACCCACCCGAAGCACTCGGGATCGCCGGCGCACACCCCCAAGCCCACGCCCACCACCCTTCCCGCGACCCTGGTGGCGGTGACGTCGACCGACACGTCGGCCACCTACACGGTCCCGTTCGGCACCTATCAGCTGACCGTCACCACCACCTCCCCGAGCTGGGTGCAGGCGACCACGGTGTCGACAGGGTCCGTCTTGTGGGCCGGGACGGTGCAGCCGGGCATCAAGCAGGTGATCCAGGCGGCCGGCGCCGTCTCCGTCCAGATCGGCGTCCCCTCGGTGACCATGGCCGTCGGGAAGATCCCCGTCGTGCTCCCGACAGTCGTGCACACCCCGTTCGTGGCCACGTTCCAGCCGGCGGTGGCCAGCGTGCCGACCACGACCACCACGACGTCGGTCCCGGTCACCACCACCTCCGGGTGAACCGTTGACACTCCTCTCGATGGCCGATCAGTCGGTGCCCGAGGGACCCCCGCCCATGCCCAGGGCGTCGAGGATGAAGGCGTAGACGAAGGCTTCGTCCCGCCAGGCGTCATAGCGACCAGACGGTCCCCCGTGACCGGCCCCGAGCTCGGTCTTCAAGAGGACTCGGTTGTCCGGATTGGCGGCACGCAGTCTGGCCACCCACTTGGCCGGCTCCCAGAATCCCACCCGGGGATCGGAGAGCCCGGCCGTGGCCAGGATGTCCGGGTAGCGGACCGGGGCACCTGAATCGTCGACAGAGCGGACGTTGTCGTAGGGCGAGTACGACTTCATCACCGCGTAGATCGTCGGGTCGTCGACCGGGTTGCCCCACTCCTCCCACTCCAGCACGGTGAGGGGGAGGGTCTCGTCCAGGATGGTGGTGAGGCAGTCGACGAAGGGGACCTCGGCCACCACCGCGGCGAACAGCTCGGGCGCCAGGTTGGCGACGGCCCCCATCAGCAGGCCGCCGGCGCTCCCGCCCCGGGCCACCAGGCGGTCGGGTGAGGTCAACCCTTCGGCGATCAGGCTCCGGGCACAGGCGATGAAGTCGGTGAAGGTGTTCGGCTTGGCCGCGAACTTCCCTTCCTCGTACCAGTGGCGGCCCATCTCCCCGCCGCCCCGGACGTGGGCGATGGCGAAGACGAAGCCCCGGTCGAGCAGGCTCAGGCGCAGCGACGAGAAGATCGGGTCCATCGACGCCTCGTACGATCCGTAGCCGTAGAGCAGGCACGGGGACCCCCCGTGCCGGTCCGCCAGATCGGGTCGGTAGACCAGGGAGATGGGCACCCTGGTCCCGTCGTCCGCGGTCGCCCACTGGCGCTCGGTCCGATAGCGGCCCGGGTCGAAGTCGCCGAGCACCGGCTGGCGCTTGCGCAGCTCGACCTCGCCCGTCGAGAGGTCGAGGTCGTACACAGAGCGGGGGGTGGACAGCGAGGTGTACTCGTAGCGCAAGGTGGTCGAGTCGTACTCGGGGTTCGCCCCTCCCCACACCGTGGAGGGTGACTCGGGCTGCTCGACCACCGTGGCACTGCCGGTGGCGGCGTCGATCACCCTGATCCGGGTCTGGCCCCCCTCCCGCTCGTAGACCACCAGATGGTCGGCGAACGGATCCACGTTGTCCAACCTGATGCCGGGGCGGGCCGGGATCACCTCGTGCCAGTGAGCCCGACCGGGCGTGGCGTCGGGGGCCTCCATCAACCGGAAGTCCTCGGCGTCCTCGTTGGTGACGATGAGGAATCTGCTCTCCCGCCCGGCGCCCGGGTCGCCCCGGTCGTGGTCGACGTGGTACTCGATCCCCTGACGCCGGGGCTCGATCACCGCGAAGTCGCCGAGGGGATCGTCGGCGTCCAGGGCCCACGCCTCGGAGGAGGTCTTCGAATCCATCCCCATCAGGATGAACCGGTCGTCTTTGGTGCGGCCGACCCCGAGGTAGAAGCGGTCGTCTGGCTCCTCGCGGACCAAGACGTCTCCGGAGGGATCGCCGCCCACTCGGTGGCGCCAGAGCTGATGGGGCCGCATGGCCTCGTCCACGCGCACATAGAAGACCGTGGCGTTGTCGTTGGCCCAGGCCACTCCATAGGAGGTGTCCTCGATCGCCTCGGGCGACACCGCTCCGGCGTCCAGGTCGACGAAGCGCATGGTGTAGCGCTCGCCCCCGGAGGTGTCGGTCGAGTACGCCAGCCGGCCGTGGTCGGGGCTGACCGAGAGGTTGCCGACGGCAAAGTAGTCGTGGCCCTCGGCCAGAAGGTTCTCGTCGAGGAGGATCTCCTCGCCCTCGGCGCCCTGGCCTTCGGTGCCGACGGGTCGCCGGCAGTGGATGGCGTAGCTGCTGCCTTCGACGGTGCGGCCGTAGTAGAGCCAGGGGCCCTTGCGGACCGGTACCGACAGATCGGTCTCCTCGATGCGGGCCACGATCTCGTCGAAGAGCGCCTCTTGCAGCCCGGCGGTCGGGGCCATCTCCGCCTCGGTATAGGCGTTCTCCTCGTTCAGGTGCTCGATCACCGCCGGATCGTCCTTGTCCCGGAGCCAGTACCAGTCGTCGATCCTGAGGTCGCCGTGGGCGGCCAGCTCGACCGGCCGGCGCTCGGGGGAGGGCGGAGCCACGCGGGGGGAGGGCGGCTGAGGATTCGACGGGGCGGTCACCTGACCAGGATGGCACGTCGTCCGCCGTGTCCGGGGTCCCGTGGGCCGCCCGGCCGAGCTGGCGAGGGCTGCCTCCCCGGGGGCCCGCGCTGCCTGGCGTGTGGGGTTGTTACTATCTGTATAGGAGAAATCCTCTGCATGCCCCGACGGCACCCTCAGGAGCACACATGACGGCCACGGATCTCGATCTCGGAAAGTACAAGCTTGGGTGGTCCGACGAAGAGGACTACGTCTTCAAGCCGAAGAAGGGTCTGAACGAGTCCATCGTGCGGGAGATGTCGGCGATGAAGAAGGAACCGGAGTGGATGCGCGAGTTCCGTCTCCGTGCCCTCCAACGCTTCGAGAAGCGCCCGATGGCCGAGTGGTTCGCAGTCAACATGCCCGACCTCGACTTCGACGACATCTACTACTACATCAAGCCGACGTCGGGGCAGGTGGAGGACTGGAACGACCTTCCCGACGCCATCAAGAACACCTACGAGAAGCTGGGCATCCCCGAGGCGGAGCGCAAGTACCTCGCCGGGGTCACCGCCCAGTACGAGTCCGAGGTGGTCTTCCATCGCAATCGCGAGGACCTCGAGGCCCTGGGCATCATCTTCTGCGACATGGACACCGCGGTGCGCGAGTACCCCGACCTGGTCCGCAAGTACTTCGGGACGATCATCCCTCCCAACGACAACAAGTTCGCCGCCCTCAACTCGGCGGTGTGGTCCGGTGGCTCGTTCATCTACGTCCCGCCCAACGTGATCGTGGACCAGCCCCTGCAGGCCTACTTCCGGATCAACGCCGAGAACATGGGCCAGTTCGAGCGGACCCTGATCATCGCCGACGTGGGCTCCCAGGTGCACTACATCGAGGGCTGCTCGGCACCGGTGTACACCAGTGACTCGCTCCACTCCGCCGTTGTGGAGCTGGTCGCCCTCGAGGGCTCACGGATCACCTACACGACCATCCAGAACTGGTCGAACAACGTCTACAACCTGGTCACCAAGCGGGCCCGGGCCGAGGCCGAGGCCCACGTGGAGTGGATCGACGGCAACATCGGCTCGAGGCTGACCATGAAGTACCCGTCGGTCTACCTGATGGGCCCCAAGGCCTCGGGCGAGGTGTTGTCGGTGGCCTACGCCGGCGCCGGCCAGCACCAGGACGCCGGGGCCAAGATGGTCCACGCCGCACCGGAGACCACGTCGACCATCGTGTCGAAGTCGATCTCCAAGGACGCGGGCATCACCACCTATCGGGGTCTGGTCCACGTGGACGAGGGCGCCAAGCACGCCAAGAGCTTCGTGCGGTGCGACGCCCTGCTCCTCGACGAGACCGCCGTGTCGGAGACCAAGCCCTACATGGAGGTGGCCGAGCGAGACGCCCGGATCGGCCACGAGGCCACCGTGTCCAAGGTCGGCGACGACCAGCTCTTCTACCTGATGAGCCGGGGCCTGTCCGAGACCCAGGCCATGGGCATGATCGTCAACGGGTTCATCGAGCCCATCACCCGGACCCTGCCCATGGAGTACGCGGTGGAGTGGAGCCGCCTCATCGAGCTGCAGATGGAGGGCTCGGTAGGCTGACCGCCGGTACCGTCCCGCCGAACGGGGCTTTCCCGACGGTGAACGGCATCGATGCCCACGGAAAGGCAGAATGGCGCCATGCCGATGAGGGAAGAGTGCAAGAACTTCCAGAGCCGGACCTACGACTCTGGCGAGGTGGCCCGGTTCTGCATCTTGGACCTGGCGCCGGAAGCACCGTGGAAGTGCCCCGAGGGCTGTCCCTCCTACGCCCCCCGGCTGGCCGATGTCGGCTGGTCCCACGGCTCGCTGGTCGAGCCGGCGCTCGAGCCGATGCCCGACGTCCCCGGCGACCAGGCGGCCAAGCTGCTCGACGAAGCCGAGAACATCATCAACGCGGTCGGACCCGACATTCTGGCCGAGGTGCGCAAGGAGGACGAGCGCAACGAGGACAAGGACCGGCGCTGGTGGCGTCGAAAGCACTGAGTCACCCGGTGGGTCGCCCAGCCACGTCGACGGTCACTTGCCGGTGAAGACCGCCGGACGCTTCTCGATGAAGGCCGCCATCGCCTCGGTGAGGTCGTCCGAGGCCAGGAACCCTGCGTTCCAGGTAGCCACATAGTCGAGCCCGTCGGCCACGGAGCGGTCCTCACCGGCGGTGAGCACCGCCTTGGTGCCCTGGACCGCCAGTGGTGAGTTTGCGGAGATCTCCGCGGCCATCTCCCGGGCAGCTGCCAGGACGGCGTCGGAGTCGTCGCTCACCTGGTTGACCAGCCCGATGGACTCGGCCCTCGCCGCAGTGATGTCCTTGCCGGTATAGGCGAGCTCGGCAACGTGGCCCTTGCCGATGATGTGGGGGAGGCGCTGCAGGCTCCCGATGTCGGCCACGATGGCCACCTTGGCCTCCCGCACCGAGAAGACGGCGTCGGCACTGGCCAGTCGGATGTCGCAGGCCGCCGCCAGATCGACCCCACCCCCGATGCAGTAGCCGTGGATGGCGGCGATGACCGGCAGCGGGGACTCGGCCACCGCGGTGACCGACGCCTGGAGGCGGACGATCTCGGCCCGTGCCGCCTTGGCCCTGGCCGCCGCCGACGCCGGTGCGCCCGAGGAGCTGCCGGCTGGGCCGACCAGCCCGGACATGGCCACCAGGTCCAGTCCGACGGAGAAGTGGGGGCCCTTGGCGGCGATCACCACGGCTCGTATCTCCGGGTCCGACCCGATGGCGGCCATAGCCACGGGGAGGTCGGACCAGAACGCCGGGCCCATGGCGTTGCGCTTTTCGGGACGGTCGAGCCAGAGGGTGGCCACGTGCCCGTCCACCTCGATGGAAAGGACCTCCGAGGAGAAGGAGCCGAGGGTCGGTGCAGGTGGAGGCGTCATCAACCAGAGCGTAGATCGACCGGCGGCGGTGCGTAGCAGGGGAGCGCTCCGCTTCGGGTGGGAGGTCCGAAACGGGCAGGTAGTATGGGTGCCGAGGCTCGTCATCGGGCCTCCTTGCGCGAGAGGCCCTTGTTCTGTCCACGTTCACCCCGGAATCCGTTGCCGCCCTGCCCGGGCTGCCCTGGCTGCAGAAGCGGCGACTCCGTGCCCTCGAGGCGTTCACCGCGGCCCCGCTGCCCAGCGAGAAGGATGAGGTCTGGCGGTACAGCCGGATCGACCAGCTCGATCTCGACCGGTTCCGTCCGGCCGGCATCGAGGTGTCCCCCGTCGCGGAGGGTCCGGGCCCGTCCCCGTCGGACCGGGTCCACTCGCTGGTCACCAGCCTGGGAGCGCGTTCGGCACTGATGGTGACCATCGACGGCGTGTTGGCGACCGTGGCGTCCTCGGTCGGTGAACAGCTCCTCTCGCTGGGACGGGCCACCGAATGCAGTGATGTGGAGGACGTCCTGGGCTCGGTGGTCACCGATCCCCGTGACTTCCTGCTCTTGAACGATGCGTTCGCGGTGGACCCGCTCCTGGTCGACATCGCCACCGGGGCGACCATCGCCGATCCGATCGTGATCATCCACGTGGTGAGTGGCGGCCCGGGACTCGCCGTGTTCCCCCGGACGGTCATTCGGGGAGGTGCAGGGTCCGAGGCCGGCGTGATCGAGATCGTGGTCGATGCCGACGCCGGACTGCTGGCCGACCTTCCGTCTCGGTCCTCCTCGCCCCGGGCTCGCCCGTCGTCGACGAGCAGCCCCGAGCGCCTGGTGGTCCCGGTCACCGAAATCAGCGTGGCCGACGACTCGTCACTGTCCTATGTGAGCGTCCAGGCCCTCGGCACCGACACGTGGCAGCTGGCCCATCAGGCCAGTGTCATCGGTGCCAGCGCGACCCTGGAGAGCTTTGCGGTGGCTCTGGGCGGCGGGTATGCCCGGCTCCGGACCGACTCGGCCCTTCGGGGCGTGTCGGGGACCAGCAAGCTCCGTGCCGCCTTCATCGGACGTGACGAGCAGATGCTCGACTTCCGCACCTTGCAGGATCATCTCGCCCCACGGACCACCAGCGATCTGCTCTTCATGGGGGCGGTCGCCGACCACTCGCACTCGGTCTACAGCGGACTGATCCGAGTGCATCGGGGAGCGGTCCGCTCGGATGCCAGACAGACCAACCACAACCTGGTCCTCGACGAAGGAGCCCACGCCGATTCCGTGCCCAACCTCGATATCGAGGAGAACGACGTGTCCTGCAGCCACGGATCGACGGTCGGCCCGGTGGACGAGGATCAGCGTTACTACCTCGAGTCCCGGGGTGTGGAGCCCGATGTGGCAGAGCGGCTGATCATCGCCGGATTCTTCGAAGACATCGCCGACCAGGTGCCCATCGCCGGCACCCGATCGATGATCGGCCAGGCGCTGGCCGACCGGACCGGAGCCCACGGTGTCTGAACCGACGGAGTTTGCGCCGACGGAGTCTGCGTCGACAGAGTCTGCGTCGACAGGAACAGGAACCGGCACGGTCCGCCTGTGCTCCCGTGGCGAGATCGCTCCCGGCGAGGCCCGGCGTTTCGACACCCACGGCCTGCGGGTGGCCCTGGTGCGGATCGATGACGAATTCTTCGCCGTCGGGGACCGGTGCAGCCACGAGGACTTCTCGCTGGCCGACGGAGAAGTGTGGCCAGCCGAGTGCGAGATCGAGTGCGCCAAACACGGCTCCACCTTCGACCTGCGCACCGGTGAGCCGTGCTCGCTGCCCGCCACCCGCGCCGTGCCGGTCTACGAACTGGTGATCGACGGGGACGACATTTCGGTGGTGGTGCCGTGAGTACGGGAGAGCTGTGCATCGAAGGACTGCGAGCGGGGATCCCTGGTCGCGAGATCCTCCAAGGGGTCACCCTCACCGTCCGCAGCGGTGAGGTCCACGCGGTGATGGGCCCCAACGGGTCGGGCAAGAGCACGCTGGCCCACGTCCTGATGGGCCGTCCCGGTTACGAGGTCCTCGACGGTTCGGTGACCCTCGACGGGATCGACCTCTTGTCGCTCCCCACCTGGCAGCGGGCCCGGGCCGGCCTGTTCCTGGGCATGCAGCATCCCATCGAGGTGCCGGGCGTGTCGTTGACCCGCACCCTGCTTGCCGCACGGGCTCCGGTGGCCGACGACGGTTCCCACCGGCCTGAGAAGGAGATGGACGTCCGACTCCACGATGAGGCCCGCCGGATCGGCTTCGACGAGCGTTTTCTCGACCGTCCGCTCAACGTCGACCTCTCGGGAGGGGAGCGCAAGCGCAACGAGACCCTGCAACTGGGCGTGCTGCGACCCCGGTTCGCCATCCTCGACGAGATCGACTCGGGTCTCGACGTCGATGCCCTCGGTGCGGTGGGACGTCGGGTCGAGGAAGCCACCACCGAGTGGGGACTCGGCGTGCTGGCCATCACCCACTTCCGCCGGCTCCTCAATGTGCTCCATCCCGACGTCGTCCATGTCCTGTCCGAGGGCCGGGTGGTGGCCACCGGCTCGAGTGAACTGGCCGAGTTGGTCGATCGCACCGGGTACGCGGCCTACAGCTGAGCGGCGCTGCGGGACCGGTCCGACGGTCTCCCTGGTCCGACCATGCAGGTGCCAGCCCTCCGAGGGGCGCCGACTCGACACCAGTAGCGCTCCGGCGGTTGCTAGCGTCAGCGCATGGCACGCCGAGATCGCAGACGGGGCGGTGCCCACAGTGCCTCCCGCGGCGGCTCTCGGCCATCCACCACTCCGTCGATCGACGAGGAGGGTGCGGCCACTGGCGCAGCGGCCGTGGCCGACCCCGGCGTCCCCCTGAGCCGCAAGGAGCGCCGGGAGGCCAGATCCTCCGATGACGGCGCCACCGGCCCACGCAAGAAGAAGCGTTCCAAACACCCCTGGCTCGACCGGGTCCTGCTCGCCGGTGTGGTGCTGGTGGCGTTGGCCCTGGTGGGGGTGGGGTTCAGCTACTTCTACGTCGAGTACCGCTTCAGCCAGGTCACCAAGGTGGCGGTCCGGCACCTGAAGAAGGCTCCGGTCGGCCAGCCCTTCAACGTGTTGCTCATCGGCTCGGACTCGAGAGTCGGCCTGACCCCGGCCCAGCAGACCCACCTCGGCGATCAGTCCAACGCCGGCGGGCAGCGGAGCGACGTGGTCAAGATCGTGCACATCGTGCCGGCCACCGGCCAGATCAGCGTGCTGTCGATCCCGAGGGACACCGTGGTCACTGTGGCCGGTGACACCAGTGAGATCGGCAAGTACAACCGGATCAACTCGACCTACAACGCCGGTCCCGACCAATTGGTCCAGACCATCGAGGCCAACTTCGGGATACCCATCGAGCACGTGGTGCAGATCAACTTCGACGGGCTGCAGGGTGCGGTCGACGCCATCGGAGGGATCCGGCTCAACTTCCCGTTTCCGGCCAAGGACACCTATACCGGGCTGATCGTCACCCAACCGGGGTGCCAGGTGCTCAACGGGGGCTATGGGCTGGCGCTTGCCCGCAGCCGCCACTACCAGTACGAGAAGAACGGCTACTGGCAGTACGACGGCACCAGTGACTTCGGTCGGATCCAGCGACAGAACGCCTTCTTGAAGGCGGTGATCAACGAGGCCGAAACCAAGTACAACCCCCTCACTCTGAACGCATTCATCGGATCGGTCGTCCAAGGGGTGACCATCGATTCCACCTTCACGGTGAGCGACCTGGTCAACCTGTCCCGCGAGTTCCACACGTTCGCTTCGGACTCCCTGGCCACGGCCACGCTGCCCACCTACTCGCAGTACTCCTCGGAATTCGGTTATCTCGGGTCGGTGCTCTACGTCGAACAGCCCCAGGCCACGGCGGTGATCACCCAATTCCTCAGCGGCCCTCCCGACCAGGCGCTAGCACCGCCACCGGGACCCTACGGCGTAGCGGCGACCACCACCACGACCGCCCCGGTCTCCACCGTGGTCAGCGGCGGGACGACGCCGGGGACGAGTGCTCCGTCCAGCACCACCACATCGATCGAGACGGACTTCGACCCGACCCCCTGCTGATCGGCGGCGTACAGGCCGGCTCACCGTCGTCCGGTCCGCCGGAATCGGACCGTGGCCGGCAACAGGAGTCAGCCGGCCGACTCGATCTCGTCGAGGCCCTGGGCCAGCGTGTTCCAGCTGAGGGTGGCGCACTTGATGCGCACGGGGAACTTGACCACACCCTGCAGGGCGGCCAGCTCGCCGAGGGCGTCGATGTCGATGGCCTCGGGCTCGGGAACGTCGATGGTCGCCTCGGCACCTTCGCCTTGCTGGCCGGCGCCGGGCGGGAGGGTGGACTCGTGGATGGACATCATCCCCTTGAACGTCTTGATCAGGTCACGCACCTCGGTGACCGGCCTGCCCTTGACGGCGGCCGACATCAGCGACGCCGAGGACTGGCTGATCGAGCATCCGGTCCCGGCAATCTTGATGTCCGACACGACGCCGTCGTGCACGTCGAGGGTGACCACGATCTCGTCACCGCAGAGGGGATTGAACCCCTCGACCCTCTGGGCCGGGGGTGACTCCAACTCGCCGCGGTTCCGCGGCGAGCGGTAGTGGTCCAGGATGATCTCGCGGTAGAGGTCCTCGAGTCCGGGCATCAGCGAACGCCCTTCGGGCGACGACGGTCACAGGCAGGGCGCACGGGAGCAGCGTACCTGTCGCGGCTCATGCGAAGAACGCTCCCGCCTCGGCCAGAGCGTCGGCCAGGGTGTCCACATCGGACTCGTCGTTGTAGAGGCCGAAGGAGGCCCGGGCGGTTGCGTTGACGCCCAGTCGGCGCATCAGGGGTTTGGCACAGTGATGGCCGGCGCGCACGCACACGCCGTACTGGTCGAGGATCTGGGAGATGTCGTGGGGGTGCACGTCACGGTAGGAGAAGGAGAGCACGCCTCCCCGTGCGGCCGGGTCGGCCGGCCCGAAGATGAGGAGGTCGTCACCGAATCGGTCGGCCAGCGTGGTCATGGCGTAGTTGGTGAGGCCGATCTCGTGGCGACGGACGGTCTCCATGCCGATGGCGCCGAGATAGTCGACGGCCGCGCCCAGGCCGATGGCCTCGGTGATCGGCGGGGTGCCCGCCTCGAACCGCCAGGGGATGTCGTTGGGCGTGAACCCTTCCTTGCGCACGTCGAGGATCATCTCGCCGCCCCCGAGGAACGGTGGCAGGCTGTTCAACAGTTCCTCCTTGCCCCACAGCACCCCGATGCCGGTGGGCCCGAGCATCTTGTGGGAGCTGAAGGCCAGGAAGTCGACGCCCAGGGCGGTCACGTCGGTGGGGAGATGGGGAACCGACTGTGCCCCGTCGGCCACCACCAGCGCACCGGCGGCGTGGGCCACATCGGCGATGTGTCGGATCGGGGGCAGGGTGCCGAGCACGTTGGACATGCAGGTGACCCCCACAAGCTTGGCCCCGTCGACCAGCCGGTCGAGCCGGTCGAGCTCGAGCTGCCCGTCGTCGTCGACCGGGATCCAGCGAATGGTGATGCCCCGCTCCTCGGCCAGCATCTGCCAGGGGACGATGTTGGCGTGGTGCTCCATTTCGGTGAGGACGACGACATCGCCCGAGTGCAGGTGGGTACGACCCCAGGAGTGAGCTACCAGGTTGAGGCCCTCGGTGGCGTTCTTGGTGAAGACGATCTCACGGGACGGGTCGGGTGCCCCGATGAAGCGACCGACCTTGCGGCGGGCTTCCTCGAAGCGCCGGGTTGCCTCCTCGGCGATGGTGTAGACCCCGCGGTGCACATTGGCGTGGGTGGTCTCGTCGTACTCACGCATGGCGTCGAGTACCTGGGTGGGTCGTTGGGACGACGCCGCCGTGTCGAGGTAGGTGATCGGGTGCCCGTGCACCTCTCGGCTGAGCAGCGGGAAGTCCTTGCGGAGGGTGGCCACGTCGAGCGGCTGGGCGCCGGTCGACATCACGGCGTCAGTGGTGGAGTCGGCGTCGTTCACGTGCGCCATGCATCGTACCCTTCGGCTTCGAGTTGCTCGGCCAGCTCGGGCCCGCCCTCGGCCACGATCACGCCGTCCACCAGCAGGTGGACCCGGTCGGCGGCCAGCTCGTCGAGCATGCGCTGGTAGTGGGTGATGACCAGGACGCCCAACTCGGGCCGGGTCTCCCGAACCGTGTGCACGCCGCGGGCCACCGTGCGCAGGGCGTCCACGTCGAGCCCGGAGTCGGTCTCGTCGAGCACGGCCAGCTCCGGCTCGAGGATGGCCATCTGGAGGATCTCGTTGCGCTTCTTCTCTCCGCCGGAGAAGCCGTCGTTGAGGTGCCGCTCACCGAACGCCGGGTCCATGCCCAGCTTCTCCATCCACTCCATCATCATCAGCCGCACCTCGAGCACGGACATGTCCATGCCCCGTCGGGCGGACAGTGCCTGGCGGAGGAATTGGATGACCGGCACGCCGGCGATCGACTCGGGCTCCTGGAAGGCCAGGAACATGCCGGCCTTCCCCCGGACGTCAGTCGACCAGGAGGTGACGTCCTCGCCCTTGAACCGGATGGCTCCCGAGTCGACCACGTAGGCCGGGCTACCCAGCAGGACATTGGCCAAGGTGGACTTTCCCGAGCCGTTGGGCCCCATCAGGGCGTGGACCCGGCCCGACTCCACGGTGAGATCGACGCCCTTGAGGATGGGGACGCCCTCGACCGACACGTGCAGGTCCTCGATCTCGAGGAGCGGCGGCGGAGGTTCGGGGTCGGCTGCGGCTTCACTGGACACGCTGTTGATCCTAGCTCCATTCCGGAGTTTCTCCTACAAGAATAGGGACAATGCGGTGCCTGTCCCCTGGTGCCCCGGCAATTACGCAGCAGCCCAGGTCAGCCGGTACGGTACCGGCATGGCCGACCCGTGGAATTATGCCGGCCCGGTGGCCCAGTCGGATTCGAGCACCGGATCGGTCACCCTGGTCGACGAGTCCACCTTCACCATCAGCGGGGGAGCCGGCGACATCCTGGCCGGAGTGGCCCAGGGCCTCTTCTTCCGGGACACCCGCATCCTGTCACGCTTCGAGGTGGTGGTGAACGGGGCCCGGACCGAGCCGCTGGCCGCGGTCACCGACGATCCATTTTCGGCCACCTTCGTGTCGCGGTGCCCACCTGCTCCCGGCCGGGCCGACTCCACCTTGATGATCTTCCGATCCCGCTATGTGGGACAGGGCATGCGCGAGGACCTGTCCATCCGCAACTTCGGGGACGAGCCGGCCGCCTGCACGGTCGAAGTCCTCATGGAGTCCGACTTCGCCGACCTGTTCGCGGTGAAGGAGGGTCGGGCCGAGTCCGACCCTCCGTCAGGGACCCTCTCCACCTCGGTGCCGGACGCACCCGGTGGTGGATCCGACACCGGACGGAGGACGGTGGTCCACTCCATCAAACGGGCAGGCGTGTCCCGGGGGGTGGAGATCCGCTTCAACGGAACGAGAAGCGTGAGCGCCGACATGGCCACCTTCGAGGTCAGCGTGCCGCCTCGCAGCGAGTGGTCGACCTGTATCGAGTTCGCCCCGATCATCGACGGGGTGGCCATCAACCCGAGGTACCGGTGCGGCGAGCCGGTCGACCGGGCCACCCCCACCGAGCGCCTGGCCCAGTGGCGGCGGCTGGTCCCCCAGGTCGAGACCGACCATCCCGGGATCAAGGGGGTGATCGCCAGGAGCAACGAGGACCTGGGGGCCCTACGCATCTTCGACCCTGACTACCCCGAGCGGGTGGTGGTGGCGGCAGGCGCTCCCTGGTTCATGACCGTCTTCGGCCGCGACTCGCTGCTCACCGCGTGGATGGCGCTGCTCGTCGACCCCGACCTGGCCCGGGGCGTGCTCCAGACCCTGGCCCGGTTCCAAGGGAACGACGTCGACCCGCGCCACGACGAGGAGCCCGGCAGGATCCTCCACGAGATGCGTTTCGGGGATGCCGCATCGCTTTCCCTCGGGGGCGGCAGCATCTACTACGGCACGGCCGATGCCACCCCGCTCTTCGTGATGCTGCTGGGCGAGATGCGCCGGTGGGGGGTGGCCCGCGAGATGGTCGACGAGCTCCTGCCCAACGCGGCCCGCGCCATCGAGTGGATCGAGCACTTCGGGGACGCCGACGGGGACGGCTACGTGGAGTACCAGCGGGCCACCGAACGGGGGCTGGCCAACCAGGGGTGGAAGGACAGCTGGGACGGCATCCGCTACGCGGACGGGACGGTGGCGGAGGGCGCCATCGCCCTCTGCGAGGTGCAGGCCTACACCTACGGCGCCTATCTGGCCAGTGCCCACTTCGCCTTCGAGGTCGGTGACACCGCCACCTACGACCGCTTCCGGACCAAGGCCACCCAGCTGAAGGCGGCGTTCAACCGCGACTTCTGGCTGGAGGACGAGGGGTGGTTCGCCGTCGGACTCGACGCCGACAAGCGGCCCATCGACTCACTCACCTCCAACATCGGGCACTGCCTGTGGACCGGGATCGTGGACGAGGACAAGGCCCACCGGGTGGCCGAGGCGCTCATGTCGCCGGCCATGTTCACCGGCTGGGGCGTGCGCACCCTGTCCTCCAAGGGCGGCGGCTACAACCCGATCAGCTACCACTGCGGATCGGTGTGGCCGCACGACACCGCCATCGTGGCCGCCGGACTGGCCCGGTACGGCTACGACGACGCCGCCCAACGATTGATCTTCGGGCTGTTCGACGCCGCCCAGGCCCAGGGTGGCCGACTGCCCGAGCTGTTCAGCGGCCTGGATCGGGGCGAGCTGTCGGTCCCGGTCGGCTACCCCACGTCGTGCTCGCCCCAGGCGTGGGCGGCCGCCTCGCCGCTGCTCTGCCTGCGGACCCTGCTCCGGCTCGACCCGTGGGTCCCTTACGGCAAGACCTGGCTGTCGCCCAACCTCCCCGAGTCGATCGGCTACCTCAAGGTGGAGGGCATCCCCCTGGCCGGCTCGCGGGTGACCGTCGAGGTGGGCACCGAGGTCCCCGGGGGAGTGTCGGTCACCGGGCTGCCCTCCGACATCGAGTTGATCCGCGAGCCACGGAGGCCCTCCACCGCGGTGTGAGCGTGTCCGGTCCGGGTCCTGCGATCACCAGCCCCGGTCGACCCACTCCTGGAGGTGCGGCGTCTCTGCGCCGATCGAGGTCCCGACCCCGTGTCCGGGCAGCACCAGGGTGTCCGGGCCGAAGGCGGCGAAGAGACGACCCTCGATGGACTCGATGATGGTGCCGAAGTCGGAGTACTCGAACGACGTGTTGCCCGGCCCTCCCGGAAACAGCGTGTCCCCGGTGAACAGCAATGGCGTGCCCTCGACGGTGAAGCACATCGAGCCCGGGGTGTGGCCCGGGGTGGCGATGGTCCCCACCCGCAGCCGCCCCACCTGGAGGGTCGAGCGGTCCTCGAGGATCTGGTCGTAGGAGGGAAGCATGGCGGCGTCGGCCTGGGTGACCGCCACGTCGATTCCCGCGTTGCGCACCGCCTCCACCGCCTGGATGTGGTCCCAGTGCCCGTGGGTCTCGACCACCTGGCGCACATTGAGGGCCGAACACAGCTCGAGGAGCTTGTCGTGCTCGTTTGCCGCGTCGATCAGAAGGGACTCGCCGGTCGACCGGCAGCGCAGGATGTAGACGTTGTTGTCGACCGGGCCGACCACGAGGCGGTGGACCTCGACCGCGGTGTCTTGATAGTCGATGACGGTGGCGACCACTGATTGAGACCTCCTCCCAGGTCAGCGTAGTTGGCCGCCCGGACGTGCTGGTCACCGGCGGTCCGGTTCTGGTAGACAAACGGGGAACATCGCTCCCGGGTCGGAGCGTTCACGAGATGGAGAACACGATGAACTTCGCCTTCAGCGAGGAGCAGGACGAGCTGCGCAAGTCGGTCAAGCGCTTCCTCGACGACAAGTCTCCCGAGACGGAGGTGCGCCGGCTCATGGAGACCACCGAGGGGTACGACCCGGCGGTGTGGACCCAAATGGCCGAGCAGCTGGGCCTCCAGTCGCTCACCATCCCCGAGGAGTACGGCGGCTCGGGCTTCTCCTATGTCGAGCTCATCGTGGTGCTCGAGGAGATGGGAAGCGCCCTGCTGTGCGCACCGTTCTTCTCCACGGTGGCCCTGGCCGCCAACGCCATCCTGACCTCCGGCGACACCAAGGCCATGGAGTACCTCCTGCCCGGCATCGCCGCCGGCGAGACCATCGCCACCCTGGCCTTCACCGAGGACTCCGGTCGGTGGGATGCCGAGGGCATCACCCTTGCCGCCGTGCCCTCGGGCGACGGCTGGGCCCTCAACGGGCACAAGTCCTTCGTTATCGACGGCCACGTGGCCGATCTGATCCTGGTGGTGGGCCGCACCTCTGCCGGCCTCTCCCTCTTCGGGGTGAAGAGCGACGCCGCCGGCCTCATCCGCACTCCACTCGCCACCATGGACCAGACCCGCAAGCAGGCCCGCCTCGAGTTCGCCGACACCCCGGCCTGGCTGATCGGGACCGACGGCGGGGCCGAGCCCGGCCTCTCCAAGACGCTCGACCTGGCCGCCGTGGCCCTGGCCGCCGAGCAGGTCGGTGGCGCCCAGCGCTGCCTCGACAGCTCGGTCGAGTACGCCAAGACCCGCATCCAGTTCGGCCGCCCGATCGGCAGCTTCCAGGCCATCAAGCACAAGTGCGCCGACATGCTGTTGGAGGTGGAGTCGGCCAAGTCCGCCGCCTACTACGCCGGATGGGCCGCCGCCGAGGACTCCGACGAGCTGCCGGTGGTGGCCAGCCTGGCCAAGTCCTACTGTTCGGAGGCCTACTTCCACGCCGCCGCAGAGACCATCCAGATTCACGGAGGCATCGGCTTCACCTGGGAGCATCCCGCCCACCTGTACTTCAAGCGGGCCAAGTCCTCCGAGCTGATGCTGGGTGACCCCTCCTACCATCGTGAGCTGCTGGCTCAACGCATCGGCATCTGACCAACGACCATGAAGGCCTACGCGCCGGCGCCCGTGGGGGCTGCCACGCTCCGAACCGCCCGTGACCCTGGCGTGCTCCGAACTGGCCTAGCGTCTGTCCGATGAGTGATCCCAGAAGACTGATCGGCTGGCTCCTCCTCGGCCTGTTGACCGCGGTGGGCCTTGGCGGGGCGATACTCGGCATCACCTTGGCGCCGAAGAACGCCACCCTGGACGAGGCCGCCTCCAACACACTGGCCGCCCCCAACTACTCCGAGGCGGTCACCGAGACGACCGCGCAGGGGTCGCAGACCGACTATCTCGTCTACCAGGCGCCCGGCCGCCTGGGTGGCTACATCCAGAGCGCCACCAAGCGCACCTACGTCTACGTCATCGGATCGGTCCAGTACCAGAGCGTGTCGGTGGCGGCCAACGCCTCCACCAAGCACCTGGTGTTCTACCGGCAGGCCAGCCAGCCGGCCTCGGTCCTCGACCCCGCCCACAACTACCTCCGGTATGCCAACCAGGCCAAGAACGTGACCAAGGACGGCAGCACCTACACCTTCGTCCTGCACCAGAAGGGCCAGACCGGAACGTTCGTCTACACGGTCAACGGCAAGTACATCTCGTCGTTCAACCTTGCCGTGCAGAACGCGTCGGTGCACCTGGTCATCTCCCAGGTGGGCACCTCTCCGCCGGTGAAGCTGCCGGCCGGCTCCAAGGTGATCGGGCTCCCGTCCTCCGGCGGCGGCACCGGGGCAGCCGGCTAGGCGAACCGGTCAGGAGCCGAGCCGGGCCACCGCGTCGTCGATGGCCCGACACAGCAGCCGTGCATTCGAACGTGGATCGTCGGCCTCGGTGAGCCACCGCACGACCACGAAGTGCCGGGCCCCGGCGGTCACCAGTTCGCCCACCGATCCGGGGTCGACCCCACCGGTGACCCAGACCGTCCACGGCGACCGCTGGACCGCCTCGGCGATGTACGCCACTCCGGTTCCCTCACGCCCCGGCTTGGTGGGGGTGGGCACCACGGGTCCCGCCGACACGTAGTCGACCGGCGCCGGGTCGGGACCGAGGGCGTGGGTCAGCTCGGAGGATGCGTGAGTGGACAGGCCGACGATGGCCGCGTCGCCGACCAGCCGGCGGGCCTCCTCCGGGGAGAGGTCGTCCTGGCCGACGTGGACCCCGTCGGCACCGATGGCCGCGGCCAGATCCGGTCGGTCGTTGAGGATGAAGGGGACGTGGTTGTCGGCGCACACCCGTTGGACCGGGGCCGACCTGCGTGCCACCTGGTCGTCGGGCAGGTCCTTGTCACGGAGCTGGACGATGTCGACGCCGCCCTCGATGCAGGCGGCCACGAAGGGCACGAGGTCCGGCCGGTCGGGCGTGCACAGGTAGAGGCGTCGAGCGCCGAGATCCCAGCGGTCAGGCCGGCTCGTCGGGTTGCTCAAGCCGGAGCCGACGCCTTGGCCTTGGCTGCCGCCTTCATCTTCTGCTTGTACTGGCGGACCTTGGCCAACGCCTCCGGCGAGTCGATGTCCGCCACCGAGCGGAACGTGCCGGCGTCGCCGAAGGGGGATGCGGCCTTCTCCCAACCGGGCGGGCGGACTCCCAGCTGCTTGCCGAGCAGGGCGATGAAGATGCGGGCCTTCTGCTCCCCGAAGCCGGGGAGCCCCTTCACGTTGGACAGCAGCTCAGTGCCGTCCGCAGCGCTGGTCCAGATGGCCGCCGGATCCCCGCCGTACTCGGCCTCGACGATGGCGCACAGCTCCTGTACCCGTCCGGCCATGGAACGGGGGAACCGGTGGAGTGCGGGCTTCTCGCCGAACACGTCGGCCAGGGCCTCGGGATCCATGGCGGCCAGGGACGCGACATCCAGTGGACCACCCAGGCGCTGCTGGAGGTCGTAGGGCGACTTGAACGCCCGTTCCAGCGGGATCTGCTGGTCGAGGACCATGCCGATCAACAGGGCCAGTGGGTCCTCGGAGAGGAGCTGGTCGGCGGCTTCGTCGGCGGAGAGGTAGAGCACCCGGTCAGGCTACCCGGGGGCGTCCGGATCGGACCATCCGGCTCATCCTTCCGAGCCGGGTGCCCTGGCCGACTCGCCGGTCATCGCCGGCCGGGCGCGCTGACTTCTGCCCCCTCCACCCCTACGCTCGAACCATGACACCGGTCCCCTCGGCCAACGCACGGATCCGCGGACCCCGGGCGTCCTCCCTCGGGGGGACCGCGGCAGAGCTGCTGGTCGGAGCGGTGGCACTGGGCGTGGCGGCCGTCGCCGGCCTGGCCTTCGTCCACCGACCGTGGCCCAATCGGCTCGACGTGCTGGGCTACGGGGTGTTCCCAGCCGACAGCGGCGCCCCGTGGGCCCATGACGCGGTCTCGCTCGGCTCGCTCACCGCGCTGCTCATCGGCGTGGCCGCCGTGTTCCTGGTGGCGGTGGCACGGGACTGGGTCCGGGCCCTCGCCTGTGCCGCCGCCCCGGTCATCGCCGTGGTCATCGTTCAGGACCTGGCCAAGCCGCTGGTCGGTCGCCACCTGGGGCTGAACGGTCCGTCATCGTTCCCCTCGGGGACGGTGGCCGCCGTCGCCGCGCTGGCCACAGCCGCCGCCTTGGTGGTTCCGGCGCTGCTCCGCCCGGTCTTCATCGTGGCCGGTGCCGCGGCGGTCACCGCCACCTGCGCCGCCGTGGTGGTGCTGCGCTGGCACTATCCGACCGACGCCCTCGGCGGCGTGGCCGTGGGGGTGGGTGCCGTTCTGGCCCTCGACGCCCTGGCCCATCTCCCGTGGGCCCTGGCCAACGGCTTCCGCTCGACCGGGTCGGGACCGCCGCTGGTCCGGCCGGGCCAGCGGCCGCGGATGGCGTGAGCAGCCCGGTGCGACTGGCTCCGGCGTAACGTGGGGCCGTGCTCGCCACGGTGACCAACTCGGATCTGGGCGGGGCCGGGATCGCCGCCCTGATCATTGCCTGGTTCGTGGTGTGGGGAGGGTCCCTGGTCATGCTGGTGGTGGCTCTGGTGGACATCGTCCGCCGCCCGGAGTGGCAGTGGAAGCTGGCCGGCCAGGAGAAGGTGCTCTGGCTGCTGCTGGTCATCCTGGTCAACATCTTGGCCATCCCCTCGCTCATCTACTGGTTCTCCATCCGCAAGAAGCTGGTGGCGGTGGAGCAGGCGGCCGCCGCCGGCCAGTTCGGTCCCGGCCAGATGACCTACGCGGGGTGGGCGCCGGTGCCACCGAACCCGTATCCGGGGATGGTCCCGCCGGGATGGCACCCCGACCCGAGCGGGCAGCAGCAGTGGCGCTGGTGGGACGGGACCCGGTGGACCGACCACACCTGGAGCGAACCGCCTCCGCCCCCGGCTCCGGCCGCCGATCCACTGGTCACCTGAGGAGGGACTTCCCCGGGCGGAACCCGCCGGGGCTCAGTTCGACCAGGGGTCGGCGATCTCCGGATCGATGCCGTAACGCTCGATGGCCTGGTGGACGGTGCGGGTGGGAATGGCGCCCTCGCCGGCCAGGCCGTGCAGCACGGCCACGACCACGTGGGCCTCGTCGACCTCGAAGAACCGGCGCAGGACGTCCCGGGTGTCCGAACGGCCGAAGCCGTCGGTGCCGAGCGAGGTGAACGGGCGGGGCATCCACCGCGACACCTGGTCGGGCACCGACCGCATGAAGTCGGTGACGGCGACGATGGGCCCGGTCGAGCCGGACAGGTTGTCGGTGACCAGGGGGGCCCTGGCCGTCTCGCCCGGATGGAGCCGGTTCCACCGCTCGATGGAGAGGGCATCCTCGCGCAGCGACTTGTAGGAGGTCACCGACCAGAGGTCGGCGTCCACGCTCCAGTCGGAGGCCAGGCTGCGTTGGGCGGCCATGGCGGCCTGGCATGACGAGCCCGAGAAGAGGATCGTGGCCCGCGACCGACCTTTCGACTTCTTGGATCCGGGCCCCTTGCCGCCGTCGCCCGATGCGGGGGCGTCCGGGACGTAGCGGTACATGCCCCGGATCACCCCCAGCCGGACCCGCCGGGCCTCGGCCGGGTCGGCGGGTAGTGCCGGCATCGGGTAGTTCTCGTTGTAGAGGGTGAGGTACCAGGTCCGATCCTCGGGCTCCGGCCCGGTCATCCGCTCGATGCCGTTCTGGATGATGGCCGCCACCTCGTAGGAGAAGGCGGGGTCGTAGGCGGCCACGGCCGGGTAGGTCGAGGCAAGCACCAACGACTGCCCGTCCTGGTGCTGGAGCCCCTCACCGTTGAGCGTGGTCCGCCCGGCGGTGCAGCCGAGCAGGAATCCTCGCCCGCGGCTGTCCCCGAGCGCCCACATCAGGTCGCCCACCCGCTGGTAGCCGAACATCGAATAGAAGAGGTAGAAGGGGATGGTGGCCTCGCCCCAGGTGGCGTACGAGGTGGCGGCAGCGGAGAAGGCGGCCACCGCCCCGGCCTCGCTGATCCCCTCTTGGAGGACTTGGCCGGACTCGCTCTCGGCGTAGTGGAGGGCGAGTCCGGCGTCCACCGGGGTGTAGCGCTGACCCTCGGGGGCGTAGATCTGCACCTCGCTGATCAGGGATTCCAGCCCGAAGGTGCGGGCCTCGTCGGACACGATGGGCACGATCCGCCTGCCGATCGACGGATCCCGCACCAGGGAGCGCAACAGGCGGGCGAACGCCATGGTGGTCGACACCGCCTGCTTGCCCGATCCGGCCTCGAGGTCGTCGAAGGGTGCGGGGCCCGGAGCAGCGAGCGGCTGGGCACGGACCACCCGGCGGGGGAGCGGTCCGCCGAGGGCAGCGCGGCGCTCGGCGAGGTAGCGCGCCGCCTTCGAGTCGGGTGCCGGCCGGTAGTAGGGCGGCATGTCGGCGTCGAGGTCGGACTCGGGGATCTCGTCGTGCAGGAAGAGGCGATTGCGCAGGGCGAGCAGCTGGCCCTTGGTCATCTTCTTGATCTGGTGGGTGGCGTTGCGGGCCTCGATCGCCGGACCGAGCGTCCACCCCTTGATGGTCTTGGCCAGGATCGTGGTGGGGGCCCCAACGTGCTCGGTGGCCGCCTTGTAGGCGGCGAACAGCTTCCGGTAGTCGTGGCCGCCGCGGGGGAGCGACTGGAGGTCCTCGTCGGAGAGGTGGGCGACCAGCTCCTGCAGCCGAGGGTCGGGACCGAAGAAGTGCTCCCTGATGTAGGCACCCGACTCGGTGGCGTACTTCTGGAACTCACCGTCGACCGTCGAGTTCATCTTGTTGAGCAGGACGCCGTCCACGTCCTTGGCCAGAAGCTCGTCCCAGGTCCGGCCCCAGATGACCTTGATCACGTTCCAGCCCGCACCCCGAAAGAGCGCCTCGAACTCCTGGATGACCTTGCCGTTGCCGCGTACCGGGCCATCGAGGCGCTGCAGGTTGCAGTTGACCACGAACACCAGGTTGTCGAGGTGCTCACGGCCGGCCATCCCCAGGGCACCGATCGTCTCGGGCTCGTCGAATTCGCCGTCGCCCACGAAGCACCAGACCCGGCTCTGGCCGCTGTCGATCAGGCCACGGGCGTGGAGGTAGCGGGCCACGTGAGCCTGGGCGATGGCGTTGAGTGGGCCGAGCCCCATCGACACCGTCGGGTACTCCCAGAACTCGGGCATCAGGCGCGGGTGGGGGTAGGAGGAGAGGCCGTCCACCCCCACCTCGAAGCGGAAGTTGTCCAGCTGCTCCTCGGAGAGCCGACCCTCGACGAAGGCCCGGGCGTAGATGCCGGGTGACGCGTGCCCCTGGAAGTACACCTGGTCCCCGGGCATCCCGTCGTCCTTGCCCCGGAAGAAATGGTTGAACCCCACTTCGTAGAGCGAGGCCGAGCTGGCGTAGGTGGACAGGTGGCCCCCGATCGACTCGGAGCGCATATTGGCCCGCACCACCATCGCCGCCGCGTTCCACCGGATGAACGCCCGGATCCGCCGTTCGAGGTACTCGTCGCCGGGGAAGTCGGGCTCCTCGTCGGTGGGGATGGTGTTGACGTAGGGACTGGACACGGTGGCCGGGAAGTCGACCAGCTTCTGCCCCGCCCGATCGAGGATCCGCATCAGCAGGTAGCGCGCCCGCGTCCTGCCGTAGGTGTCGACCACGTCGTCGAAGGCGTCGAGCCACTCGCCGGTCTCTTGTGGGTCGCGGTCGGGAAGCTGGTGGCTAACGCCGTCGAACAACATGTGCCCATGCTCCCACCACGCGGCAGTCCCCGGGGGGAATCGTGAGAACGCGTTCTACTGGACGCCGCCCTCCGATCCCGCCCGGTGCACTCGTGGGACCGGTGGAGCGGGCATGCTGTCCCGATGCACCCAGAGCCTCCTGCGCCCGATCCGGCGCCGACCGTCGTCTTCACCGACGGCTCCTGTCGCGGTAACCCGGGACCCGGGGGTTGGGCCTGGTTGGTGGACGGGGGCCCCTCGGACAGCGGGGGCGAGCCCCACACCACCAACCAGCGCATGGAGGTCACCGCCGTGGTGCGTGCCCTGCAGGCGCTGCCCGGCCCGCTGCACGTGGTGAGCGACTCGACCTACGTGGTCAACTGCTTCAAGGACCGGTGGTGGGCCGGGTGGCAGCGTCGGGGCTGGCGCAACACCCAGGGCAAGCCGGTGGCCAACCAGGACCTGTGGAAGGAGCTCATCCCCTTGGTCCTCGAGTCGGGACGCCCGGTGACCTTCGAGTGGGTCAAGGGTCATTCCGGACACCGGATGAACGACCTGGTCGACCTGCTGGCCACCCAGGCGGCCGACAGCCAGTAGGCGGATCGTCCCGACCGGGGATCAGCGGCCGGTTTTTGGGATCCTGTCGCACTGGACCTAATCTGGCGGCATGGAGATCAACGGAAGTTCAGCAATCGTCACCGGTGGGGCCTCGGGGCTCGGAGAGGCGACCGCCCGCAAGCTCGCAGCCGAGGGTGTCCGGGTCACCGTCTTCGACCGGAACGAGGAGAGGGGCAAGGAAGTCGTCGCCGAGATCGGTTCGGGTGCCAACTTCGCCGGGGGCGATGTGACCGAGCCCGATGACTGCCAGAAGGCGGTCGACCAGGCGGCCGACGGGGGCAACCTCCGGATCGCCGTCAACTGCGCCGGCACCGGGTGGGTGGGCCGGGTCATCAATCGCGACGGCTCCCCCCACGACCTGCAGCCGTTCCAGTTCATCCAGACCCTGAACGTGATCGGCACCTTCAATGTGATGACCAAGGCCGCATCGGCCATCGCCACCGTCGAGCCCCAGGCCAACGGCGAGCGCGGCGTCATCGTCAACACCGCCTCGGTGGCCGCCTTCGACGGCCAGATCGGCCAGCTGGCCTACTCGGCGTCCAAGGGCGCCATCGTGGGGATGACCCTTCCCGCCGCACGCGACCTGGCCGTGGTGGGGATCCGGGTACTGGCCATCGCCCCCGGCCTGTTCGACACCCCACTACTGGCCATGCTCCCCGACGAGGCCCGCGATGCGCTGGCCCAGTCGGTCAACTTCCCCAAGCGTCTGGGGAACCCGGCCGAATTCGGCGAGCTGGTGGCCCAGATCGCCACCAACAGCTACCTCAACGCCGAGGTCATCCGCCTCGACGGCGGCATCCGGATGCCGCCCAAGTAGTTCGACGGGCCGCGTCCGCCTCGGGGTCCGGGCAGCCGATCGGTTGCCCGGACCGTCGGTTTCGGCCATGTCCGTCCCGGGTCCGTCCCAGGTCCGGCCGGCCGCCTCCGGCGGTAGTGTCGGCGGGAACGCCATGACCTCGACGCAGCCCACGCCGTCCCCGTCCGCCGGCCTGGTCGGCGGCGCCATCATCCGCACCGTGGGGTTGGCCAAGGTCTACCCCGGGTCGGAGGTCCCCGCGGTCGAGTGCCTCGACCTCGAGGTGGCCCAAGGCGAGATCTTCGGCCTGCTCGGCCCCAACGGAGCCGGCAAGACCACCACCGCCGGCATGCTCACCACCCGGGTGGTTCCCACCGCCGGCCACGCCTTCGTGGGTGGTATCGACGTGGTCGCCCACCCGGCCCTGGCCAAACAGATCCTGGGTATCGTCAGCCAGCAGAACACGCTCGACCGGCAGTTGACGGTGTCGGAGAACCTCTACTTCCACGGCCGCCTGTTCGGCATCCCGGCACGGGAGTCCAAGAGGGCAGCGGCCGAGCTCCTCGAGCAGTTCCAGCTGGACAAGTGGTCGGACTCGTCCGTCTACGCCTTGTCGGGGGGCATGGCCCAGCGGTTGATGGTGGCCCGGGCCATCTTCCACCGCCCTGCGGTCCTCTTCCTCGACGAGCCCACCGCCGGGCTCGACCCCCAGAGCCGACTGGCCCTGTGGGACACCCTGCGCCAGCTCAACGCCGCCGGTCAGACCATCTTGTTGACCACCCACTACATGGAAGAGGCCGACCAGCTCTGCGGACGGGTGGCCATCATGGACCGGGGTCGGATCCTCGCCCTCGACACACCGGCCGCCCTCAAGCAGGAGGTCGACGCCGACACCATCGTGACGGTCACGGCCACCGGTGATCCCGAGGCGCTGGCCCAGGCGTTGACCGAGGGGATCGAAGGGGTGACCCGGACCCGGCCCACCGAGGGCGGTGTCGAGCTCCACGTGAAGGGCACGGACCGACTGCTGCCGAGGGTGGTGGCCGTGGCCGAGGAGGCCGGGTTCCCCGTCCTCGATCTCTCGCTGACCGAACCGACTCTCGAGACGGTGTTCATCAACCTGACCGGCAAGGAGCTGAGGGAGTCATGAGTGCCGAGGGGCCGACCGTCGACGACGGGACGGGGATGCCGGCTTTCCGGATCGGCCTGCGGCCCACCCGCTCGACCTTCGACGCCGGTCGCATCGCCCTGTGGGCCCTGATCCTGCGCGACCTGGTGGTGCTGCGCAAGCACGTCTTCGAATTCGTCATCCGGGTGCTGGTCCAGCCCTTCTTGCTGTGCTTCGTCTTCCTCTACGTGTTCCCGAAGATCGGCCAGGGCATCGGAGGGGGCGGGGGACCAGGGGCCGAGTCGGCCTTCGCCACGCTGCTGGTGCCCGGCGTGGTGGGCATCTCCATCCTGTTCCAGGGCGTGCAGTCGGTGGCGCTGATCATGGCCCAGGAATTCGGGTTCACCCGCGAGATCGAGGACCGGGTGCAGGCGCCGTGCCCCATCTGGCTGGTGGCGATGGCCAAGGTCCTCTCCGGGGCGGTGCAGGGGCTCATCTCGGCGATCATCGTCCTGCCCATCGCCTCGGTGGTCCATGCCCAGGGGGTGGAGGCCCACCTCAATCTGCACTGGTGGATCATCGTGACCCTGGTGCCTCTGGCCTGCGTGACCATGGCCTCGCTCGGTCTGCTCCTCGGGACCAGCTTCGAGCCCCGCAACATCGGACTCATGTTCGGCTTCATCATCCTGCCGGTGACCTTCCTGGGCGGGACCTACTACGAGTGGACCCGCCTGGCACCCATCCAGGTCGGCGGGTGGCACTGGCTGCAGACGGTGGTGCTGGTCAACCCGCTGATCTACGTCAACGAGGGCATGCGGGCCGCGTTCACCGACGCCCCCCACATGAACCTCTACGTGATCTACCCGGTCCTGCTCGGCTTCCTCGCCCTCTTCCTCGGACTCGGGCTCCGGAACTTCCGCCGACGGGTGCTCTCGTAGGCTGACCCGGTCCTACGATGCGGTGATGACCGCCGAGGACGGCTATCTGCTGGACAACCGCCAGGTCGAGGCGGGCGAGCGCCTCGCCGCCCTCGCCTCCTTGTTCGACCCCACCACGTTCCGCCTCCTCGAACGCCTGGGCATCCGGCCCGGGTGGCGGTGTTGGGAGGTGGGTGCCGGCGGGGTCTCGGTGGCCTCGTGGATGGCCGACCGGGTGGGCACCGACGGTTCGGTGCTGGCCACCGATCTCGACCTGTCGTGGATGCCGGCGGGCGACAGCACCTCGTTCGAGGCGCAGGTCCACGATGTGGGCACCGACCCGCCGCCGGGCGGTCCGTTCGACCTGGTACATGCCCGGCTGGTCCTGGTCCACGTGCCCCGCCGGCACGAGGCCATGGCCGCCATGGTCGGGGCCCTGCGCCCGGGTGGCTGGCTCGTCGTGGAGGACGCCGATCCCGCACTCCAGCCGCTCACCTGTATCGACGAGTACGGGCCCGAGCAGGAGCTGGCCAACAAGCTCCGACGGGGCTTCCGTGCACTGCTGGCCGACCGCGGTGCGGACCTGGCGTTCGGCCGGACGCTCCCGCGGATCTTCCGCCTCCACGGACTGGTCGACGTGGGGGCCGAGGGCTTCTTCCCCGTGACCGGCCCGGAGTGCACCCTGCTGGAGCGGGCGACGGTGGAACAGACCCGGGACCGCCTGGTGGAGGCAGGACTGGCCACCGACGAGGAGGTCGACCGCCATCTGGCCGCCGTCGCCCGGGGCGGTCTCGACTTCGCCACGTCGCCGATGATCTCGACCTGGGGCCGGAACCCGCCAGCGCCCGGGTGAGCCGGGACCGGTCCCGGTGGCGGGCCGGAACGCGCCCGGTCCACCGCAGTGGTGCCGCCTGGCAAGTGGGCGTCCGCTCCCGACCGGTAGGCTGGTCCGAGACGATTGAGACCGCGTGAGCGCGAGATGGAGGTGGTCCCCACGGCATCCGAGATGGCGACAGAGGCAACGGCATCGGGGGATGGCACCACTGGCGACGGGGGGACTGAGCAATTCGATGTGGTGGTGATCGGCGGTGGGCCGGGAGGATACGCGGCCGCCCTCTACGGTGCCGCCGCCGGACTGTCGGTGGCCATCGTGGAGCTGGACAAGGTCGGAGGCACCTGCCTCC